>JAGAYJ010000001.1 GCA_017940575.1 Bacilli bacterium
GGAAGAAAGAGATAACCTTTTAGAATTATCAAAAGAAAATAAGGTGGTGAATAAATATATGGAAGAGCTAGATAGAATTAATAAAGATCCAATATTTAGATGGTCTATATCAGAAGAAGATGATCAAAGAATGATTAAAAATGCTATAAAAAGAGAAGCAAGAGAAGAAGGCATTAAAGAAGGCATTAAAGAAGGCATTGAAAAAGGCATTAAAGAAGGACTTGAAAAAGGCGTAAGAGAAGGTAAGATTGAAATAGCCAAAAATTTGATTAATATGCAAATGGATTATGAAGATATATCGAAAGCAACTGGCTTATCAGTTGAGGAATTAAAACAAATTAAAGAACAATAATATGTTCTTTTTTTTATGCATAATCAAATATAATTAATTAGGTGATGTTATGTTTAAAAAAATAATTAAATATTTGTTTAAAGATTTTTATCTTTTTACAGCAGCTTATTCAAATAATATTTTTCCAGAACCTTTATCAGATGTTGAAGAAAAAGAAACTTTAGAAAAGTATTTTAATGGAGATAAAATGGCTCGTGATATTTTAATAGAACATAATTTAAGATTAGTTGCTCATATAGTAAAAAAATATGACTATAAAAAAGAAGATATGGATGATTTAATTAGTATTGGTACAATTGGACTTATAAAAGGTGTTGATTCATACTCAAAAGAAAAAGGAACAAAGCTTACCACTTACTGTGCTAGATGTATAGAAAATGAAATTTTAATGTACTTTAGAGGTGATAAAAAGAATAATAAAAATATAAGTCTAAATGAAAAGATAGGATTTGATAAAGATGGAAATGAAATAACTTTTCTAGATATTTTAAAAACACCGAATCATGACTATATAATGGATATACATCAAAATAACTTAGAGGAAAATTTAAAACATTATTTTAAAGTATTAACTGATAGAGAAAAAGAAATTTTAATTAAAAGATATGGACTTAATAATACTAAAGAAACTACACAAAAAGAACTTGCTAAAAACTTAGGTATATCAAGAAGCTATGTATCTAGAATAGAAAAACGTGCTTTAACTAAAATACTTAAAGAGTTTATAAGAAATAAGGATAACTAGATTTTGTTTTTTTAAAAAATTATGGTAAAATAACCTTAAGGTGATACTATGAGAAAAAAAATAGTCTCAATTATACTATTACTTTTATGGGCAAGCTTAATTTTTTATCTATCGGATCAACCAAGAGTCGTTTCTAATAAAATGTCTAGTGACATAATAAAACATACTTTATTTGTAAATGATGTAGTTTTAAAGATAATACATAATCCTTTAAGAGAAGCAATGCATGCATTTGAATATTTTATATTTGGTCTTTTACTTATAAATGTATTAAAGCAATTTAATATAAAACGAATAATTACATTTACAATAATTATAGCAATTATATTTATGGTTAGTGACGAGATTCATCAAATATATGTTCCTGGTAGAGCATTTGAAATTTTAGATTTATTTTTAGATTTTGTGGGTATTATAATAGCTTGTTTGTTACACTTTAATTACTTAAGTTGCATGCAATTAAATAAAAGTATTATATAATTAACTATAAATAAGGAAACTATTATATAAATAAGTTTCCTTATTTATTTTATAAAAATAATATATACAAATTAAAAAAAATAACGTATAATTAAATTAGTTGTGAATAAAAAGAGGGGAGGCTATAATTAATATTATAGGCCTCTTTTTGCTTTTTTACTTAAAATGGAGGAATAAAATGGAACAAGAAGTAAGTAAATATATAGCAGTTAGATATTTAAAAACAAGATTAAGTGATGATACATATGTTTTTTCTTTTAAAGATATTATTAGCTATGATACAGTTAATGAAGATAAGTCAATTAAATATATGAAAAAAGGCAAAGAAAAGACTTTATATAGTATAATGGATCCTGATTTTTTAATAAGTGATGAAAAGTATGGATTTGCCGAGACTTATGATTTAAGTTCTTTAATTAAATTTTATAATAATAGTAACTTAAATCTAATTGTAGAACTATTAAAACGAGCATATGATAATATAATTAGAATATGTATATTAGATGAGAAGAATTGCTATGTTAAAATGGCAAGCATAAAAAAGGAAAATTTAATTAATTATAAAGTAAGTAAAGAAAAATTTGCTGACTTTGTTGTAAATATAAATTCATTTGGTAATACTTTTATGTTTGATAAGAATGCTATAGATCTTCTAGTTGAGAATCTTGAAAATAAAGATTATGATGCCGCACTTGCAGAATTAAGATGTGTTAAAAAGATTCTGGAGGAATATGCTAAAACTCATAAAACAGAAAATTTATTAGTTAATATAGAACAAAAAATAGAACCTGATATAATTGATCATGAAAAAGAAATAGATTCATTGATTGGCCTTGATAATGTTAAAAATTTTGTTCAAAAATTGAAAAATTATTTAATTTATTTAAATAAAGTAGAAGATAATGTTAAATTAGATAATCCTAATTTAAGTATGGTTTTCTCTGGAAATCCAGGAACAGGTAAAACTACAATAGCAAGAATTATAGCAAGTATACTATATAATTTAGGTTATGTAGAAAATCCTGATTTTATAGAAACAACTGCACAAGATTTTATAGCAGGTTATGTTGGTCAAACGGCAATTAAAACAAAAGAGTTGATTGAAAGTCATAAAGGATCTGTTATTTTTATAGATGAAGCATATGTACTTGCAAGTGAAGCACAGCACTTTGCGCAAGAAGCAATTGTTGAAATTATAAAAGAAATGGAAAGTCGTAAAACTGTCTTTATCTTCGCAGGATATAAAGATGAAATGAAAAAATTTATCGACATGAATCCAGGTATTAAATCAAGAGTTGGTAATTTTGTTGAATTCAAGGATTATACTGAAGAAGAATTATTAGAAATATTTATGAAGAAACTAAAATCTTGTAAATTAAAAATTGGGCAAACTACGAAAGAACAAATAATGGAAATTATAAAAAAACATAAGAATACCGAGAGATTTGGCAATGGACGTTTTATTGATCAGTTATTCGATAAATTAATTATTAATCATGCAAATAATAGTTATCAATCTAATTCAATAAACAGTTTAACAACAATTCATCTAAAAGATTTAGAAGGTTTAGATGAGGAATTGAAAGATGAAAGTATAGTTAAAACAATAGGCTTTAAATAAGGAGGAATGTAAAATGAGTAAAATGTATGCAATGCTTATGGAAAGAGTTGCTATTGATGATATGTTTTATATTTTTAAGCCAATTGATAAAATAGAAGGATATCTACAAAAATATAATGAATTTAGCATGTTTCAAACAGGAGAAGCAAACGCTTATTACTTGGCAGATGATATTATTTCTCTTGATTCTGATTATCGTTTTGTAGCGCATAATATAATAAGTGAAGAAGATTTATTGGAATTATATGATACAAATGATATAGAAGAAGCATTAGCTAACTATGTAAATGATAATTTTGAAAAAACATTTTTTGGACTAACAACATTTGAAGATGGTAAAATAGCAATGAGCGAAATAGAAACTGATGATTTAATATCTAAAATATATAATAGATGTGAAACTTCATATAATGATGTTGCCTATACATTTAATAGTGATAATTTAAATATAGAAGTAACTTTAGAAGATGATATATTTGATGATTATATTTCAAGTAAATATTTAAAAGAATCATTTGATAATGCGTGTACTTCAATTAAAATAGTAAATGATTATACAGAAATGATTGAATTGTTAGAAGATATTACTGACTTTTATAATTCTCTTTCAACTCGTTTTAAAAAAGAAGAACCAAAAGAATTAAGCTCTTTCTTTATGAAAATTGCGGAATTATTTAAAAAACTTTCTTTATTTAAAACAACAGATGAAATAAAAGAAAAATTCTTTTCAGTATTTGATGAATTAAATGAAGCGAATAATATAGTTGTTAGAAAATACGAAGAATTTGAAAACAAAAATGCCGCACTTACTGTTGTTGAAAAAGAAGAAAAGTCTAAAATGATTAATGTAAAAGAAATGAAAGAAAAATTTGATCAAGTTATAATTGGCCAAGAAGATGCTAAGAAAGCAGTTATTAAGGCTATATTTAAAAATAGAGTTAGAGATAATATTGAATCATCAAATAAAAATAATTGCTTATTAATAGGCCCAACAGGATGTGGTAAAACACTTATCGCAGAGGTGGCAGCCAAATATTTTAATTTACCTTTAGATATAGTAGATTCTCCTCAAATAACTGCTGCAGGATATATTGGAGCGAATATAACTGATTGCTTAGAACACTTACTTTCACAAACAAAAGGAAATTTAAAAGAAGCAGAAAAAGGAATAATCGTATTTGATGAACTTGATAAAAAAGGACAATTAGGAAGTGGCGTTAAAAGTGATGTTAATAAAGGTGATGTATTAAATGAAATGCTTAAATTTATAGAAGGTTCTAAATATGATGTTACTTATAATAATAAAAATTATGTTTTTGATACATCTAATTTATCAATAATTGGAATGGGCTCTTTTGCGGCAGCTCAAGAAGATATGAATCAAAATGAAATAGGATTTAACAAAAAACAAAATGAAATAGAAGAAGACATAAAATATAAAAAAATGACTACAGATGACTTTTCTAAAAAAGCTAATATACCTCGTGAATTAGTTGGTAGATTTACAATAAAAAAACAATTATCTGGTCATACAATTGAATCACTTAGAAGAATTCTAACAGAATCTAAGTCAAGTGCTTTATTAAGTGAAAAAGATATTTTGAATTGCCTTGATATTGAGCTTTCATGGACAGATGATTTTTTAGATGAAGTTGCAAAAAAAGCAGTTAAACTTAAAACGGGAGCACGAAGCCTTAAATCAACTATTGAAGAAGCAATAGAAGAAGCTGAATGGGAAGTGTTATGTAATTTAGATACATATAAAGGAATTATTTTAACAGATAAATCTGTAAATGATAACACTGATATTTTATTAATTGATGTCAATGATAATAAACATAATTTAAAAGATATAATTGCTTCTAAAGATAAAACAAGTCTTTCTGTTCAAAAAGAATTAGTTTATAAAAAATGATTATAGTAAAAAAACTATAATCTTTTTATTTTTTGTGGTAAAATAAATATGTAAATTTTAATGAATTAGGTGATATTATGATACAAAAGCCAAAAGGAACATATGACGTTTTTGGAGAATATGGTAAAAAAGTTAAAGAATTAGAAAAAATAATGAATGCTTTAATGGAAAAATATAACTATGAATATATTAGAACTCCACACTTTGAAGCAAGTGAATTATTCCACAGAGGTGTAGGCGAAACTACTGATATCGTATCTAAAGAAACATATGATTTTATAGATCGAGGAGATAGAAACATGACACTACGCCCTGAAGGAACTGCTGGTGTTGTTAGAAGTTATATTGAAAACAAAATGTATGGAGAAGCTATAAACCCTAGAAAACTATGGTATTATGGACCAATGTATAGATACGAACGTCCTCAATCAGGAAGATTTAGAGAATTCTATCAATTTGGAGTTGAAGTGTTTGGAACAAATAATCCTATGATGGATGCTGAGGTTATATCTATTCCAGTTAATTTTTATAAATTACTTGGACTAAAAGGTATAAAAGTTAATATTAATACATTAGGCGATAAAGAATCACGTGATGCATATAGAAATGCACTTCTAGAATACTTTAAACCACATTTAGATACATTATGTGAAGATTGCAAAGAAAGATATTCTAAAAATCCACTTCGTATATTAGATTGTAAAGTAGATGCTAATAAAGATATTATGAAAAATGCTCCAAAAATAATAGATTATTTAAATGATGAATCAAAGAGTCACTTTGAAAGCGTTAAAAAATATTTGAGTGTTTTAGGTATTGAATATGTAGTTAATCCTAAATTAGTTAGAGGATTAGATTATTATACACATACTGTATTTGAAGTAGAAGCTAATGTTGAAGGATTTGGTAGTCAAAATGTATTATGCGGTGGTGGAAGATACGATCATTTAGTTGAAATGGTTGGAGGTCCATCCACTCCAGGTGTTGGATTTGCCATGGGACTAGAGAGACTTATGACAGCCTTAGACTATGAAAATATTAACTTAGTTGAACATGATCATGTTGATTGTTATATTGTTCCAATGAATACTAATGATTATAGTTTTGCGCTTATGCAAGATTTAAGACTTAATGGTTTTAGTGTAGATATGGATTATATGAATAGAAAAGTTTCTAATAACTTTAAACAAGCAGATAGATTAAAGGCTAGATTTATAATTATAATTGGTGAAGATGAAGTAAATAGTAATATCTTAACTGTTAAAGATAATCATACAAAAGAAGAGTTTAAAGTTAATACTTTAGATATAATTGATTTTTTAGATGAAAAATTAGAAGATTGTGGTTGTGAAGAAGAGTAAAATGTTTTATAATAGAATAAAGAATAGAGGTAATATAAATGGATGAATTATTTAAAAAAATAATAATTGGTGAAAAAGAATTAAAAGAATTAGATGATAGTCACTCAAACATGAGTAAAAAAGTTAAAAATTTAAATGAAGTTGCTAAATATTTTTTAAAAACATCAAATAAAAAATATAAAGAAGAAAAATTGAAAAAACGTGATTTGAATAAACTACTTGAAGTATATAATGACTTAATCAAAGAAAATAAAACAATAAAAAAATATGTTAATTCTAAAGAAGATGCCCCTGATTTACTTAAAGATGCTGAACACATAATAAAACTATTTATAGATGATTATGTAAAAAATAGAGAAAGTACATCTATATGGACTAGAGAAATCAAAGTTGCTGGATTTGTTGAGCCATTATTATTTGGTATTATTACAGCTTTAGCAGGAATTGTATTTTTAGGCAATTTATATTTGATTATTTTTTAAGACCTATTGGTCTTTTTTCTTGATTAAAAGGTATAATTATAGTATAATTTATAAGCGACGGAGGGAATAATATGATAGAAAGACTAGAAAATATAGAAGCTAGATATAACGAGTTAAATGATGAATTAATGATGCCTGAGACTATTTCTAATGTAAAAAGAACACTAGAAATTACAAAAGAACAAGCAACTTTAAAAGATGCATATGATGCATATCAAGAATATAAGAAAGTACTTAGTGGTATTGAAGAGTCAAAAGAACTTATAAATGATCCAGAACTTGGTGAAATGGCTCGTGATGAGTTAAAAGAATTAGAACTTAAAAAAGAAAAAATGGATAGTGATTTAGAAATACTACTACTACCAAAAGATCCAAATGACTCTAAAAATGTCGTTATAGAGATTCGTGGAGCTGCTGGAGGAGATGAAGGAAACATATTTGCGGGAGACTTATTTGATATGTATAAACATTATGCTGAGAAACAAGGTTATTCTATAGAAGTTAATGAAGAATATCCAAGTGAGGCTGGTGGATACTCTCTAATTGGTTTTACTGTTAAAGGCGAAGGTGCATATTCTAAGTTAAAGTATGAATCAGGTGCTCATAGGGTACAAAGAGTGCCTTCTACTGAAACTCAAGGTAGAGTCCACACTTCAACTGCAACTGTTCTTGTTATGCCTGAGGCTGATGAATTTGACTATGAACTAGATATGAGTGAGGTTAGAATTGATATTACTCGTGCATCAGGATGTGGTGGACAAGGTGTAAATACTACAGACTCAGCTGTTAGACTTACACATATTCCAACAGGACTAGTCGTATATTCACAAACTGAAAGATCACAAATTAAAAACAAAGAAAAAGCTATTAAAATACTTAAAACTCGTCTTTATGATTTAAAACTTCAAGAACAATTAGAAGCTGAAGGTAAAGAAAGACGTAGCAAAATAGGTACTGGTGATAGATCAGAAAAAATCAGAACTTATAACTATCCTCAAAACCGTGTAACTGATCATAGAATTGGTTTTACTACAAATACACTAGATAGAGTTATGCAAGGTGATTTAGATAAAGTAATAGAAGCTTTAATTACAGAAGATCAAAATAGAAAATTAAGAGGAGAGTAATTTGAGAAATAAACCAACATATTCATCTGATTTAATCTGTAGTACTTGTGGTAGTATTATGACAATTTCAAGATGTACAGCTAGATCAAGAGAAAAATATCATATTAAAGATATGTATTGTATAAATTGTAAAAAAACAACTAAATTTATTGAACTAGGCAATGCTGATATAATAAAAAAAGAACTTGAGTTTAAAGATAATTTAAACAAGATTGAAGAGTTAGTATATGAATTAACTCACAATGATTGTTTATGCAAGCAAAAGAGTATTTAAAAAAATATTTGGAGCCTTCTAAATTAGAAGAAGGATTAAAAAGATTAGAAAATGGCGAAGCAGTTCAATATATAGTTGGTAATGTAGAGTTTTATAATACTGTTATAAATGTCAATAAAAACGTATTAATCCCTCGTTTTGAAACTGAAGAATTAGTGGAAAAAACTATAAACTATATAAATAAGTATTTTAATAAAAAAATAGATATTCTAGATTTAGGAACAGGTTCAGGTTGTATAGCTATAGCTCTTGCTAAAAATACAGATTCTTGTGTTGATGCAGTAGATATATCTGATAAAGCACTAGAAGTAGCTAGAGAAAATGCTTTATTGAATAATGTAGATGTTAACTTTATAAAACAAGATATGACTATACCTAATGATAAGTTATATGATGTCATTATATCCAATCCTCCTTATCTTAGAGATGAATCTGAAGTAGAAGAGATTGTAAAGAATAATGAACCAGAACTTGCTTTATATGCAAATGATGATGGAATGTATTTTTATAAAAAGATACTTGAAAACTATAAAAATAGTTTAAAAGATAGATTTATTATTGCTTTTGAGTTAGGTTATAATCAAGCAGATATTTTATGTGAGTTTGCTAAAAAAATATACTCTAATAGCAAAGTTATAATAGATTATGATTTAACTGGATATAAAAGATTTTTATTTGTAATAAACGTTGACTAATTACAAAAAAATGTTTATAATTACATAAAAGGCATTGAACAAGAGGAGTAAAGTATAGTTTATTTAAAGAGAGTTAGTGGAAGGTGTGAACTAATAATAAATGTACTTGAAGGTAGCTTGGGAGCTTTATATCTGAGTTTAGTAAGATATAATGTTAGTCGCATTAAGACTTTAAGGGAGTTTAAACTCTAAATTAAGGTGGTACCACGTAAAATCACGTCCTTATATGGATTGTGATTTTTTTTGATTTTGGAGGTAAATTATGAAAGATGTAATGAGAATTTTTAATGAATATGCAAAAACTTATGATTTAAAAGATAAAGCAATTATGAATAAATTTCATCATTCATACCGAGTCATGGAATATAGTATTGAAATAGCTAAATCATTAAAGCTAAATGATGAAGATATTAGAGTTACAGCTATAGCAGGGTTATTTCATGACATTGCTAGATTTAAGCAATGGACAAAATATAAAACATTTATAGATTCTAAATCATTTGATCATGGAGATATTGGATATAAAATTTTAAAAGAAGAATTGATTGATAAAATTGATTTAGATGAAGAAGAAAAAAACGTGGTTTTAAATGCTGTTAGATTTCATAATAAATATAGAATAGATGATAATTTATCACATATAGAGGAGACTATTACAAATATAGTTAGAGATGCTGATAAATTAGATATAATGACTGAACAAGGATTTATTACTAAAGAATACGAGATAAAAGATAGTTTAGTTAATAATTTACTTGAACATAGGTTAATTAATAATAATTTAGTTGAAACAGATATGGATGAGTTATTTAGAATAATAGCATTCATATTTGATTTAAATTATAAATATTCCTACGATTATTTGTTAAAAAAACAAATAATCGAAAATAAAATTAATTTACTGGAAATATATGGAAATAAGGATTTGAAGTTTTTAGAAGAAGATTTAATTAAATATATGAAGGAGAGATTATAATGTTAGATAAAAAATATGATCATTTAACTGTTGAAAAAGAAAAATATGAAAATTGGAGAGCTAAAGGTTATTTTAATTCGGGAGATTTATCTAAAAAACCATACTGTATAGTTATACCTCCTCCTAATGTAACAGGAAAATTACATTTAGGCCATGCATATGATGTATCTATTCAAGATGCTATTATTAGATATAAAAGAATGCAAGGATATGATTGCCTATGGCTTCCTGGTATGGATCATGCCGCAATTGCAACTGAGGCCAAAGTTGTACAAAGACTAAAAGATAAAGGTATAAATAAATATGAATATGGAAGAGAGAATTTCTTAGATGCTTGTTGGGATTGGACACATGAATATGCAGATAATATAAGAAGTCAATGGGCTGCCATGGGTATAAGTGTTGACTATAATAAAGAAAGATTTACTTTAGATGAAGGATTAAATGATGCAGTTACTAAAGTATTTATAGATTACTATAATAAAGGATTAATCTATAGAGGAGAAAAAATAATTAACTGGGATCCAGTTGCTAAAACAGCTCTTTCTAATGAAGAGGTTATTTATAAAGAAGTAGAAGGTGCATTTTATCATTTAAAATATAAATTAGAAGATTCAGAAGAATATATAGATGTAGCAACTACACGTCCTGAGACTTTATTTGGCGATACTGCAGTTGCTGTAAACGCTGAAGACGAGAGATATAAAAACTTTGTTGGAAAAAATGTAATACTTCCTATAGTGGGTAGGAAAATACCTGTTATAACAGATGAACACGCTGATATGACAAAAGGAACAGGTGCTGTAAAAATTACTCCTGCACATGATCCTAATGACTTTGAAGTAGGACTTCGTCATAATCTAGAGAGAATAATTGTAATGAATGATGATGCTACAATGAATGATAATGCAGGTAAATATAATGGAATGACTAGAGAAGAGTGTAGAGAAGAACTTCTTAAAGATTTAAAAGAAGAAGGATTACTACTTTCTATCGAACCATTAACTCATGAAGTAGGACATAGTGAAAGAACTGGAGCTATGGTAGAACCTATGATTAAAAAACAATGGTTTGTTAAAATGGATAGTCTAGCTTCTAACCTTCTTAAAACGCAACAAGATAAAGATAAAAAGGTTAATTTTATTCCAGGTAAGTTTGAAAATACATTAACTAGTTGGATGAGTGATTGTCATGATTGGTGTATATCAAGACAACTTTGGTGGGGTCATAGAATTCCTGCTTGGTATAAAGATGATGAAGTAATGGTTCAAAAAGAATGTCCAGGAGATGGATGGCAACAAGATGAAGATGTACTTGATACTTGGTTTTCAAGTGCACTATGGCCTTTTTCAACACTTGGTTGGCCAAATAAAACAACTGATATGGATAGATTTTATCCTAATGATTGCTTAGTTACAGGATATGATATAATTTTCTTCTGGGTATCTAGGATGATGTTTCAAGCAGAAGAATTAACTGGATGTGCTCCATTTAAAGATGTTGTAATACATGGTCTTATTAGAGATAAAGAAGGCAGAAAAATGTCTAAATCATTAGGTAATGGAATAGATCCATTTGATATGGTTAATAAATATGGTGTTGATTCACTAAGATACTATTTAAATACTGATTGCGCATTTGGAACTGATTTAAGATTTGATGAAACTAAAATGACATCAACTTGGAACTATATCAATAAAATTTGGAATGCATCAAGATTTGTTTTGATGAATATAGAAGACTTAACTGAATATAACTTTGATAATTTAAGTGATGAAGATAAATGGATTTTAACAAAATATGAAAATATAGTTAAGTCATCAATAAATCATATGGATAAGTATGAATTTAACTTATTTGGGGCTGAAACTTACGATTTTATATATAATGATTTTTGTAGTAATTATATTGAATTTTCTAAGTTTAATAGCGATTCTACTACAACTAAATCAGTACTTTGTTATGTACTTACAGGAATACTAAAAATGCTTCATCCATTTATGCCTTTTGTAACAGAAGAAATATATGGAATGCTTCCTATAAAAGATAGTGAATCTATAATGATTTCTAAGTATCCTGAATATGAAGAAAAGTTTGTATTTGATAAAGAAGCAAAATTAGTAGATGAAAAAATAGAGTTTATAAAAGCATTTAGAAATATTAAAACAGAAAATAATATTCCATCAAGTGCTAAAGTATTAGTTAATACTAACGATGAAATTATATTAAAAATGCTTAAGATTAATGATTCTAGGATTTATAGTGAACTAGATATAAAATCATATAATGTAGAAGTTAAAGGATATAAAGCAACTATATATTATGAAAAACAAGAAAGTGAAGAGGATTTAGCTTTAAAAGAAAAACAAATTAATGATTTAAAAGCATCAATTTTAAGACGTGAAAAATTACTTTCAAATGAAAACTATGTAGCAAAAGCTCCTGCTAATATAGTTGAACAAGATAGAATAAAACTTAAAGAAGAAAAAGAAAAATTAAAGTTACTAGAAGGATAAGTTCCTTCTTTTTGTTTACACATAAAAATTAAAAAGTGTAAAATGTGTAAAATAGTGTTGACTAGTTTTTTTTAAAATGGTATATTTAGATTGTAAAATAATAGAGGAGGAAACAAAAATGAAAAATAAAGGTTTTACACTAATTGAATTATTAGCAGTTATCGTAATTTTAGCTATTATCGCTTTAATCGCTACTCCAACAATCTTAGGTGTTGTTGAAACAGCTAGAAAAGGAGCAGCTGAATCATCAGTTTTAGGATATGTAGACGCTGTTGAAAAACAAGCAATGATTAATGAAATGGATGATGTTACTACAAATGATATTTCAGATGGTACATTTACAATTGCACAACTAGAAACTGCAAAAGTATCTGTTAAAGGACAAGCTCCAACTGCAGTTGTATCTGGAACTACTGGAACTCCAGCAGCTGATGGAACTTTAACTATTTCTGCAGGTGAAGTAGGAGATGCTAGATTTACACTTGGTAAATATACTGTTCAATATACTAAATCAACTGGTAAAGCAGTAGCTGAATAATTAATACGATAACAAAAAACTGAAAAATCATTAAAGAATGTATAATTTACATTCTTTTTTCTATAATAATAAATAGTCAAAAAAAGGAATTGACTTAAAGTAAAAATAATGATATATTTAAAATGTAAATACTAAAGGAGGGAATTGAATGAAATCAAAAGGATTTACACTTATCGAATTACTTGCAGTTATCGTAATTTTAGCTATTATCGCTTTAATTGCAACTCCAACAATCTTAGGTGTTGTTGAAACAGCTAGAAAAGGAGCAGCTGAATCATCAATTTTAGGATTTATTGACGCTGTTGAAAAACAAGTTATGATCAATGAAATGGATGATGTAGCTACTAACAATGTTACTAATGGTACATATAATGTAACTGCAACTGGTATTCAAAATACTGAAGCTGGATCAACTAACATTGCAATTGGTGTTAAAGGTCAAAGACCTGATACTTCAACTTCACCATTTACAATTACTAATGGTGAAATTCAAGATTCAGTATTTAAATTAGGTAAATACTATGTAACTTACACTCAATCAACTGGTAAAGCAAGTGCATCTACAACTGCACCTACTACTCCAGGTGAATAATTCGATAATTAAAAATTTATTTGATTAAAACTGACTATTGTCAGTTTTTCTTTTTATATAATATTCTTTATGTTATAATTAATTAGGTGATGATTGATGTTTGAAAGATTAAAATTACAAATAAAAGATTCTAATTTAGATAAAATAAAAAATACAACTGTTTTAGTAATAGGACTAGGTGGAGTAGGTAGTTATGCAGTTGAATCTCTTACTAGATCTGGAATAAGTAGATTAATTATAATTGATAATGATAAGATTGATATAACAAATTTAAATAGACAATTAATGACTTTTCATTCAAATATAGGTATGAATAAAACTGATGTGTGGGAGTCTAGAATTAAAGATATAAATCCTGATTGTGAAGTAATAAAAATAACTGATTTTATAACTAAAGATAATATAGATATAATATCAAATTATAAGATTGATTATATAGTAGATGCATGTGATACTATTGAAACTAAAAAAGAACTTATTAGATATGCAATAAAAAATAACATAAAAATAATATCATCTATGGGAACAGGTAATAAATTAGATCCTTCTAAATTAAAAATAATGGATATTAAAAAAACATCATATGATCCAATAGCTAAAATATTAAGAAAAATGGTGCGTGATGAGAGAATAAAGGTAAAAATACCTGTTATATGTAGTAGTGAGACATCAATTAAAACTAATGGTAAAACGATATCATCTAATTCATTTGTACCTGCAACTGCTGGCTTATTAATTACAAGCTACATAATAAATGATATTATAGATAAGGAGATTATTTATGAATAGTATTGATACATTAAAAAAAGAAATTAAAGTATTTTCTGGTAATGTACTTGGTATAGGTGATATAAATGATGAATTAGTTAAAAAACTTAATGATAATGAAGCAATTTATGAATTAAATATATTAAGTAATAAATCATATACTATAGGAAATGCCTCAGGTAAGGGTAAAAAAATATCTATAAGAAATTTAAAAAAAATGAAGAAAAAGCAAGTCAATTATTTATTGGTTGATTATGATAAAATAGATGAATATATAAACACATTTATTAAAGACAGTATATATATAACACATGATTACATATATTTTGTTACAAATAATAAAAGAATAAAAAAACTATATAATCGTTATAATGTTGATATAAGTGAGATTAAATGCAGTGATAAAACTATTTATATAATTAATACTAAACGAGCTAAAAATAATGCTTTTAAGGAATTTTTCTATAGTATTTATGACTATATAACTCGTATAATTGATATAATTACGAATCTGTTACTTAGTTAAATATTATTTGACTAAATAAGTGTGTTATATTATAATTTATATAGTAAGAAGGGATTTGGTAACATGAATAATAAGGGGTTTGCTATATCTGGTATACTTTATAGTATCTTAGTGTTATTTCTTGTTCTTATATCTCTTTTTCTATTTAGTATTCAAAATAAAAAACGTATTTTAGATACTTTAAAAAATGATGCCTTAAAAAGTATAGAAGGTGTTTTATCAGAAAATGATCAATTAACATTTACACTTATGAAAGATAATGAAATAATCTATAAAGACTCTATTACACGTGATTATTTTAATTATAATATTGAACAAAATGATATAACAAATATAAGTTGTAATAATAAAGCAATTCCAAGTTATTCAAATTCAGTATTAACAGTTAATAATATAACTAAAAATACTACTTGTATATTAAGTAGTTCAATAAATTATACATTTGATAATTTGGGTGCAAGTGAAACTAATATATTAATGATTAATGATGAAAAAATAACAAAAACTTTAGACATAGAATCTGATAAAAAAGTTAAATTTAATTTGAATGGTAAAAATGTGGAAATTTATAATCCTAATGATTTAAATGAAGAAACGAAAACATGGAATGGTAATTATACATTATTTATTGTGGCTGGACAATTAACTATAAATGATGATGGAAATCATGGAAACTTAATATCATATATTGGCTCTCCTGTAATAAATGTAATTGATGCTGGAAAAGTTGTAATAAATGGAGGTATATATAATGGTAGAAACACAGTTCAACATTATGGTGATATAGAGGGTAATTATTTTATAATTAATGATGGTATTTTTACTTCTAAATTGTATTCTATTATATATTTAAATACTGATGAGGCATTTGCTAAAATAAATGGTGGTCATTTTGAGGTTGATAATAGTACTGCAACTGCTGTATCAAATGATAAAGGAACCATTGTAATTAATGATGGATATTTCAAAGCAAAAGTTAGATCAGTTTTAAATATGAATGGAACTATGACAATAAATGATGGTTATTATTTGAGTACTAATAATTATACTATTGGTGAAACTGGTAGTGGAACTATGACAATAAATGGTGGTGTATTTATAAGTGATGTTCATAGTGCAATAAATAACGTATCAACAGGAACAATTAATATATCTCAAACAAATAAACCTATATATGTATCTTCAAAAGCTATTAATACATCTAATTCTAATCCGGCAATTAGAAACACTTCAACAGGAACTATAAATATAAAGTCAAATACAGCTAATAATTGTACAAATAATGCTAGTGATACTACAAGTGGTTTATGTGTTTATGCAGAAGGAGATAAAAATTATTCTGATGTTTCTGCAAATTTAGCTCTACAAAATGCAGCTAGTGGTAACGTTAATATAAATGGTGGAACATTCTATGGAGGGCATCAAGCAATCAACAATAATTCAAGTGGTGTAATCAAAATAACAAATGCCCAAATTCTTTCTGGAAATAGAGGAATAAATAATTATAATAATGGAACTGTTAATATTTGTAATTCTACAATAAATGCTACTACTGTAGATTTAAGAAATACTTTAGAAGGCGTGATAAATTATAATGCTAATATGATTTTTACAAATGGAACAAATACTCCTACAGTATATAATCCAAATGGTACTATAAATGCTAATTATTCTGGGACTTGTGAAGCATAGGTATTTACTATATTTGTAAATTAGTTTAAAATATATAAAGAGGTGATTTTATGAGCATCAAGATTGATAGAATAGGAAGCCAAATGACAAAAGAAATTAGCTATATCTTAGCTAATGAAGTAAAAGATCAAGACTTAAAATTTGTAACTATAACTGATTGTAGAGTGACAAATGATTTAAGTTATGCTAAAGTATATTATACAATTTTAGATGAAAATAAAATTGAAGCTTCTAAAAAAGCATTTAAAGATGCTAAAGGTTTTATTAGAAGAGAATTAACTAAACGTATGGATATAAGACATACGCCAGAGTTGGAATTCATTTATGATGAGTCAATTGAATATGGAAAAAAAATAGAAGATATGATTAAGGAGTTACATGAACATTAATTATATTAAAGATGTAGAGAGAATTGATGAAATCTTAAGTGAAAAGAAAAGTAAAGAAGAATTATTAAATAATAAAGAAGAAAAAAAATATAAAGAAGATTTTGATTCTTTATTAGAACAAGAAAAAGCAAAGTTAATTAAAACTCGTAAAGAAATAAAAATAAGACAATTAAAAGGTCAAAAAGAATACTTTGAACTTTTAAGTCAAAATAAAATAACAAAGATCAGATAAATAGTATTAATTTAAGCGGAATTAAGAGAATTAGTGGTTGGTGCAAACTAATCAAACTTAAATTTAAGAATTACAAATCTAGGAGTTATATCGTATGCTTGCGTTAAAAGCAAAAAGAAGCATAAACATTATGAAATAAGGTGGTACCGCGGATTTATTCGTCCTTATATATAATGTTTTTTTGCGTATAGGAGGTTTCATGATAAAAAAGCTAATATTTGATATAGATAATACGTTAATAATGTGGCAGGATAAATATATTAATGCGATGAAAGAAACAGTATCAGAATATAATTTAAATGTTGATTATTTAAAACTTCATAATTTAGTTGAGACATATGAAGAATATTACAATATATATTCAAAAGAGAATATGATTAATCTATTTAATAAAAAGCTTAATTTAAACTTAGATATGTCATTTATGAATAGTTGGCTTGATAAATTAGGACATATGGTTGATATTGATGAAAATGTTATAGATACTTTAAAATATTTAAGTCAAAAGTATGAAATAGTTGTACTTACAAATTTTTTTACTGATGTTCAAATTGAAAGACTCAAAAATGCTGGATTATATCAATATATAACTAAAGTCTATGGTGGTGAAATATATATTAAGCCTTCAATTGAAAGTTTTAAAATGGCTTTAGGTGATACTAAAACAGATGAAGCTATAATGATAGGAGATAATATAGAGGTCGATATAAAAGGCGCAATGAATGCTGGAATAAGACCTATATTTGTTGATTTAAAAGATAATACTGATGGTTGTACTTTCTGTACAACAATTAAACAAATTAAAGATTTAAAGGAGATGTTATAATGGAGTTAAATAAATATATAGAACACACAAATTTAAAAGCAAATGCAAAAGAAGAAGATATAATAAAACTATGTCATGAAGCCATGGAATATAATTTTCAAGCAGTTGTTGTTAATCCTCATTATATTACTTTAGCAAAAGATATACTTAAAGACACAAATATACAAGTTGTAACTGTTATAGGTTTTCCACTTGGTGCTAATACAACAGAGGTTAAAGTATATGAGGCAATAGATGCAATTGAAAAAGGCGCTGATGAAATAGATATGGTTGCAAATATAGGAGCAATTAAGGATAAAGACTTTGAATATGTTAAAAAAGAGATTACTGATGTCTTTTATAGTTTAGATGGTAAACCTTTAAAGGTTATTATAGAGACTTGTTATTTAACTGATGATGAGATAAAAGAAATGACTAAAATATGTAATGAATGTTTTGTAAACTATATAAAAACATCAACTGGTTTTGGTACTAGAGGAGCAAGTATAGAAGACATTGATATAATAAATTCTGTTAAATCAGATATACTTGAAGTGAAAGCAAGTGGTGGCATCAGAGATTATGATACAGCGATTAATTTTATTAATAAAGGCGTAACTAGAATTGGGACTTCAAATGGTGTAGAAATTATGAGAGGTGATAAATAATGAAATTATATGATGATTTAAAATGGAGAGGGCTTATTAAAGATATAAGTTCACCTGAATTAGAAAAAAAATTAAATGAGGAATCTTTAACATTTTATATTGGAACAGATCCAACAGCTGATTCAATGCATATAGGACATTTTTCAAGCTTTTTAATAGCAACAAGACTTGCACGTGCAGGACATAAGCCAATTCTTTTAATAGGTGGAGCAACTGGACTAATAGGGGACCCTAAACCATCTAATGAGCGACCTATGATAACTAAAGAACAAGTTGAACATAATGTTGAGGGATTAACTCATCAAGCACGTGATATATTTGGATTTGAAGTTGTAAATAACTATGATTGGATTAGTAAAATTAATACAATCGATTTTTTAAGAGATTATGGAAAATATATAAATGTAAATTATATGTTAGATAAAGATATAATATCTAGAAGATTAGAGTCTGGTATTACATTCTGTGAATTTGCTTATACTATTTTACAAGGACTAGATTTCTTACATTTATATCATGATAAAGGAGTAACATTAGAAGTGGCTGGTTCTGATCAATGGGGAAATATTACAACTGGAATAGAACTTGCTCGTAAAAAAGATAATGTAGAGTTATATGGTATGACAATGCCTCTTGTATTAGACGCAAATGGTGTTAAATTTGGAAAAACTGAGGGTAATGCTTTATGGCTAGATAAAAATAAAACATCATCATATGAACTATATCAATATTTAATTAATAGTGATGATTCATGTGTTATTGATTACTTAAAAAAACTTACATTCTTAACTAAAGAAGAAATTGAAGAAATTGAAGAAAAACATAAATTACATCCAGAAGATAGACTTGCTCAAAAAACACTTGCTCGTGAAGTAATAACATTCTTACATGGAATAGATGAATATAATAAAGCGGTTAAAATATCTGAAGTATTATTTAGCGGCAATATAAAAGAGTTATCTTATAATGAACTAAAAGACGCATTTAAAGATGTTCCTAACTTTAAATTAGAAGAATCTACACTTATTGATACTCTTGTAAATAATAATGTTGTATCTAGTAGAAGAGAAGCAAGAGAATTTTTAAGTGCTGGTTCAATAAGTGTAAATGGTGATAAAGTAGATGATGAGACTATGATGATTACTAAAGATATAGCTATTGAAAATAAAATGGTTGTAATTAAACGTGGTAAGAAAAAATACTTTGTAGGTTTCTTCGAATAAAAAAGGAATTATATTTCCTTTTTTTTTAAAATTTTATACTTGAATATTTTTAAAATATATTATATTATTATAGTAGGTGATGATATGAAAAAAGTAACAATTATTTTAACAAGTTTAGTTTTATTATTTACATTAACAGGCTGTGGTAAAAAAAGTGACGATACTAAAAATACGAAAAATAATAATACAAAAAATGAACAAAGTACAAATGTGACTTTTGAAAAGCAAACAATAGGTGATGTAACATTTGATAGTTTTGCAGTTACAAAGGATAGTAATGGTGTTCAGGTAATATTTTTTAGTATTGTAAATGAGACTGATAAAGAAGTTGAAGTTAAAACTGTTAATATAAAACTATTAAGTGGTGGTGCTACTGTATTAACTTTAAAAGAAGAAATTAATAGTACTTTAAATCCTGGTGATACAATTGATATTTCTGAAAATATAGATGTAGCGCTAGATAATGTTGATAAAGTAGAATATACATTAGAGTAATTGAATTACTCTTTTTTTGTATAAAAAAAACAGATAAGTTAATCTTATCTGTTGTAGAAATCAACGATTAATGATTCATTTATATTAGCATTAAGTTCGCTTCTTTCAGGTAGTCTAACAAAAGTTCCTTGTGCTTTTTTGTCATCAAATGTAACAAATTCAACACGATTAGTACAAGCTTCTAAAGCTGCTTTAACAGCAGGATGATTAGCTGATTGTTCTTTTAATCCAATTACATCTCCAACTTTAACTCTGTATGATGGAATATTAACTTTAGAACCATTTACAGTTATATGTCCGTGGTTAACTAATTGTCTTGCAGCTCTTCTTGTAGTTGCAAATCCCATTCTATATACTAAGTTGTCTAATCTAGATTCTAGTAATTTAAGGAAGTTTTCACCATGAACACCTTTCATTTTACCAGCATCAGCAAAAACTCTTTTTAATTGTTTTTCACTTAATCCATACATAAATCTTACTTTTTGTTTTTCTTGTAATTGCATTCCATAATCAGAAACTTTTTTACGACTAGCTCCGTGTTGACCTGGAGCATAAGGTTTTCTTACTAATTCTTTTCCGTTTTCTAATGTAGAAAATCCAAGTCTTCTTGATTTTCTATAAGCAGAACCAGTATATCTTGACATATATATCCCTCAGTCTTTCTAGCGAAACATCAGGGCTTTTGTCTTTTTATATATTAGGGTGTTTACTCAAATATCTTCGCTTTCTAGCATAAGTTACACAATAACCCGATTTGGTAATAAACACATTAATATCATCAAAGACTGCTGCTAGATGAATACGCACATATAATTATACCATTTTTCCCTTATAAGTCAACATTTTTACACAATTTGTAAAAAAATAGTAATAAACTAGATGTATTTTTTAAAGATGTGTGATAAAATTATAATAGCGAGGTGATAGAGTGAACAGTACAATTGTTATATCAATGATATTGCTTACTATTTTTGCTATCATAATGATAATATGTGTTTTACTTTTGATCCAACGAAAGAATTTTTCAAAAGTAAAAAAAAGATTATCTAATTTGGAAATTGAAAAGAATAAAATAGATAGTATGCCAATTATACCAGAATTGACTAAAATTGAAACGTTAAATAAAAATGGTAAATTAGAAACTATGTATAATAATTGGAAAGATAGACTAGATGTTATTAGAACGAATCAAATTCCAAGAATTACAGATATGTTACTAGATGCAGATTATTCTTTGTCAAAACAAGATTATAAAAGTACTATTTATAAAATAGCTAAGTTAGAGATGGAAATATATAAAGTAAGAACTAATTCTGATTTCTTACTAAATGAGATTAAAGAAATAACTACAAGTGAAGAGAGAAATAGAGCTTTAATTACTAATTTAAAATCAGTATATAGAGATCTTTATAAAAAATTTAATGATTCTAGAACATCATATGGTGATATTGAAGAATCAATAGATCTTCAATTTGAAAGCATTGCTAAAAGATTTGAAGCATTTGAAACTTCTATGGAAGATAGTGATTTTATAGAAGTTACTAAAATAGTAAAATCAATTGACGAACTATTAAAGCATATGACAAATGTTATAGAAGAAATGCCAAGCATTTATCTTATGACATCAAGTGTTTTACCTAAAAAAATAAAAGAGGCAGAAAATGAATATAAGGAAATGGTAAATTTAGGTTATCCACTTGACTATTTAAATGTTGAATATAATATAAGTGAAGCTAATAAAAAAATAAGTGATATAGTAGATAGAAGTCATGTGTTAAACATTGAAGATAGTTTGTTTGAATTAAAAGTTTTATCAGATTATTTTGATTCTTTATTTACAGATTTTGAAAAAGAAAAAGTTAATCGAAATGTATATGAAGAAGCAAATAGAACGTTTTATAAAAAATTAAAGAAAAACAATAATATTATTGAAGAGATGTTTAATCAATTAGACCAAATTAGATCTTTATATGATTTAACAGAGAAAGATATTGAAACACTTGAAAATGTTAGAACTGAATTAGTTAAATTAAATGAAGATTATAAAGTATTAATAGAACATACAGGCAATAATACATTTGCATATTCACAACTTACTAAGGAAATAGAAGGATTGTCTGTTAGACTTGCTAATTTAGAAGAACAAATTGATATGATACTTGACTCAATCGGAAATATGAAAGATGATGAGATAAGAGCAAGACAACAATTAGAGGAAATTAAAGTAATTTTAAGAGAGTCTAAGAATAAAATTAGAGAGTATAACTTACCTGTTATACCAAATAACTATTTTGTTGAACTAAAAGAAGCTCAAAGTGCTATTAAAGAGATTATTAAAGAATTAGATAAAAAGCCAATTACTGTAAGTGTACTTAATACTCGAGTAGATACAGCACGTGATTTAGTACTTAAACTATTTGGTACAACTAAAAAAATGATGAAAGCTGCTAAATTTGCTGAAATGGCTATTGTATATGGAAATAGATACAGATCTCACGAAGACGATTTAGATAAATATTTAACATATGCAGAAAAATTATTCTACGAAGGTGAATATAGAAAATCATTAGAAATAACTATTAATTCACTTAACAAAGTAGAAAAGGGTATATATGAAAAATTAGTTAAGCTATATGCTATAGATGATGATTAAAAAAACTAACGTAATTAAACGTTAGTTTTTTTATAGTTTAAAATCTTTTGTATCATCATCTTCCATGTTTTTACCGTCAAAATATGTTTTAGTTTTATATCTAGATATTTTAGCTACTATATTAGATGGAAATGTTCTAACAAGTTTATTATAATCAGTTACGATATCATTATAATATTTTCTTGCTGCAACAATTTCTGCTTCTGATTCTACTAATCCTAAATCTACTTTAATAAATGATTCGTTATTCTTTAATTCCTCATTGGCCTCTTTAAGTCCGTTAAATTCATTAATAGCTTCATATAATTTTCTATCTAAATCAAAATTAGAAAGTTTGACAGATTTTAAATCTTTAATCATTGGTAAGACGTCTTTTTTAGTCTTAGTAACATTTTTAATTATATCAATAGATTTATTTAAAAGGTCAAATCTTTTTCTTAAAGTTGTATCAATAAATGACTCGGCTTCATTCATTCTAATAATATAATTTTGATAATTGTTAAATATACTTATATACCATATAAGTAGTAAACAAATTGCTATTATGATAAGCAAAATATATGTAAACAAATTCATACTATCACCTATACAAATTATAGCAAATAATTCAACAATTTTCTACATATTATTAAAAATTTATATAATTTATTGCTTCATCAAAAGCAATATAAATAATATATTTTTTTGGAATTATATACCATTTGCCACAAGAAGGATCACTCATGATTACATAGTTATTATTAGTATGCTCAATAATACCATTAAAATCCTTTTCATCTTTATTATTGTAATTAATATAAATAGTAGCTTTTTTACCTTTATTTATATTAAATAATTCACTTTGATTATAATTTATATTATTTGTATTAAGAGCACTTGGTATATTCTCGTTAGAATAGATTGGTTGACCTTTAAAAACATTTGGATCAAAATAATTATTCATAAAAATTTGACTCCTTTCAAATAAATTATATTAATTATACTCAAAAATATGATATAATTAATTAGGTGATTATGTTAGAATTGAAATCATAAATAGTACTTGTGATTGATAAGCTAAAATGTGAAATAAATATATAGTTTATTAAGATATTTGACTATAAAATATAGAGATTTAAAAGAAGTATTATAAAAGGAATTTAAGGAGGTATTTTATGAAAGTTCAAATAGGTATATCAAATAGACATGTTCATTTAACCGATGAACATTTAAAAAAATTATTTGGAAAGAATTATAAATTAGAAAATGTCAAGGATTTAAATCAACCTGGTCAATTTGTTTCAAATAGTAAAGTTATGATAAAAACACTTAAAGGAGAAATTAACGATGTTAGAGTAGTAGGACCAACAAGAGACTATACTCAAGTTGAAATATCTAGGACAGATGCTATTAAATTAGGACTTAATCCTCCAGTTAGAAAATCAGGCGATTTAATAGGATCAAGTCCAATTACGCTTATTGGACCTCGTGGTATAGTTGACTTAGAATATGGATGTATAATTGCAGATAGACATATTCATATAACTCCAAAACAAAAAGAGGTGTACGGATTATCAAACTATGATAAAGTTACTGTTGTATTACAGGGTGAAAAAGGTGGCACAATTGGTAATGTAAGTTTAAAAGTATCAGAAGAATCATACTTTGAACTTCATCTTGATACCGATGATGCAAATGCTCATTTAGTTAGGAATGGCGATTTAGCAATTATTATAGAAGGCGAGGATTTATAATGTTTGAAAGTTTGGGGGATAGATTGCAATCAGCAATCGATAAAATAAAAGGTTATGGGAAGATTACTGAAGACAATATAGCTGAGATAACAAGGGAAATTAGACTTGCTTTACTAGAAGCTGATGTTAACTATATGGTAGTTAAAGAGTTTATCGCAAGTGTTAAAGAAAAAGCTTTAGGTGAGGAAGTTGCTAAAAGTCTAAAACCTGGTGAAGTATTTGTAAAAATACTTAAAGATGAATTAGTCGATTTACTAGGTGGTGAGAAGAGTGATTTATATATATCAGGTAATCCTAGTATTTTAATGCTTGTTGGACTTCAAGGTAGTGGTAAAACAACTACTATTGGAAAACTAGCTAATATGCTTCGTAAAAAACATAAGAAAAAACCATTGTTAGTTGCATGTGATATATATAGACCAGCCGCAATTGACCAGTTAAAACAATTGGGTCGTGAGTTAAATATAGAAGTATATAGTGAGGGTGTTAAGGATCCTGTTGAAATTTCTATGAATGCTATTAAGTATGCTAAGTTAAATGGATATGACTATGTGCTTATAGATACTGCAGGACGTCTTCATATTGATGAACAACTTATGACAGAACTTAAAAATATTAATGATAATGTAAATCCAAATGAAATACTTCTTGTACTAGACTCTATGATGGGTCAAGATGCTATAAATGTAATAAATGGATTTAATAGTGCCCTTCCATTAACAGGTGCTATCTTAACAAAATTAGATGGTGATACTAGAGGTGGTGCTGCACTCTCTATTAGACATTTAACTAATATTCCAATAAAATTTATTGGAGTGTCTGAAAAACTTGATGGACTTGAAGAATTCTATCCAGACCGTATGGCCACACGTATTCTTGGTATGGGTGATATAATGTCTATGATAGAAAAAGCAGAATCCGTAATTGATGAAGAAGAAGCTATGAAAGCTGCTAAGAAAATGCAAAAGGGTGATTTTGACTTAGATGACTTCTTAAATCAAATGAAACAAATAAAAAAATTAGGTCCACTTGAAAACCTAATTAAAATGATTCCTGGTGCTAAAAAAATGGGTTTAAATAATGTACAAATCAATCCTAAGGATATAGCGCATATAGAAGCAATTATTTTATCTATGACTATGGAAGAAAGAAAAAACCCTAGTATTTTAAAAGCAAGTAGAAAATTGCGTATTGCTAATGGCTCAGGTAGAAGTGTTGAAGAGGTAAATAGACTTTTAAAACAATTTGAAGAAATGAAGAAAATGATGAAAATGATGAAAAATGGAAATTTTAAAATGCCATTTTAAGGAGTAGCATGGAAACTATTGTATTAAATGATAATAACTTATTAGATAAAGATATTGATATATTTGAAACTAAATCACGTGCTATCATTAGTGTTAATAATAAAATACTTGTTTGTGACTATAATGATGTTTGTATACTTCCTGGAGGAAAGATAGAAAACGGTGAAGATGAAGTTACTGGATTAAGACGTGAACTTAAAGAAGAAATTGGTATTGATTATACTAATAAAGAATTAAAGCCTTTATTTAAACTTATATATTATCAATCCAATTATCCAACTAGAGATGGAAAGATTAAAAACAGATGTATAAAAACATCATATTATATAACGAAATATAAAGGTATTGATTTAAATAATATAAATAGATCAGAAGAAGAATTAAAAAGTAATTTTGAATTAAAGCTAATGAGTATCGATGAATTATATGATAGAATGAACTTAAAAAATAATAATCCAAGAAATAAATTTTTTAACAAAGAAATGCATACTCTTTTAAAAAAATACGAGAATAAGAGGCCATAATGGCCTTTTTATGTTATAATTTTTTAAAGTGCAACTAAATATATACAAAATTCAACTTAAAATTGGTAGAACGCAACTAGTTTATTTTATAAGATTAGAGTGTAAAGGAGAGAATTTATGAATTTAAAAGATAATTTAAAAAGAATAAGAAAAGAAAATAATTTATCACAAGAACAATTAGCTGATAAATTAAATGTATCAAGACAGTCTGTGTCTAAATGGGAGTCAGGAGTATCATATCCTGAGATGGATAAAATGATTCTGATATGTAAGATGTTTGATTTAAGTATGGATGAGTTATTAAATCAAAATGTTAAAGCAGTTAATGATGAGAAAAAGAATAAAGTGGAAATTAATAAATATATAGATAGTTTTTTAAACTTTATATCTAAATCATATGACATGTTAAATAGTATGACAAGAACTCAAATCATAAGATGTATATTTGAACAATTATTTTTTATGCTTGTATTTTATTGCATATCTATGCTTGTAGTTAGAGTAGTTGATGGGTTATTTGGAAATATTTTAGATGTATTTAATTATTACGATATTTTAAAGAAAGTGTTTGATTTAATAATTGTATTTTTGAAAACAGGTTTTTTAATATTAGATTTTATATTGGTAGTATATATTTATAAAATTAGATATTTAGACTATTATTTAAAAGATGATAAAAAAGAAGAAATAAAAAAAGAAGAAAATAATAAACCTGAGAAAATAGAGAGAGTAATTATAAGAGATCCAAAGCATTCAGAATATCGTTTTATATCTGGATTATTAAGATTATTAACTATATTTACTAAATGTTTTATCACCTTAATATTATTATTTGCAGTATTTATATTACTTACATTATTAGTATTTTTAGTTTTATCATTTATGTTTGTTAAAACAGGTTTATTATTTGTTGGTGGATTTATTGTATTACTTTCATCAATTATAGTTTTGTTAGTTTTTATGAGTTCATTATATTGTTTTATAATTAATAGAAAATATAACTATAGATTTATGGAAAGAACACTACTTATATCAATAATAACACTCGGACTTGGTCTTGGAATATCATTTTTAAGTATCACTAATTTTGAATTTAAAAATGATAAAGTAGAAGAAGAAATTGTTATACCAATGAACGAGAATTTAAATTATAGTTGGAATGTAAGCTATGTGGAAGAAGATAGAGCAGATTTAAGAATTGTAGCAACACACTCAAAATATTATAAATTAAAATATGATAGTGATATGAATGTTATATATAATGATTATATAAATGAAGATAGATATGATGAGTTTAGGAATATTATAAAAGACATTAATAATAAAAAAATAATTGACTATAGGACTGATTATATAACTATTTATACTTCAAAAGATAATATTGATAAGCTTATGAATTATAATCAGTAAGATGATTTTGAAAAAAAGAAGGAATTGAATAATTTCTTCTTTTTATATATAGTTCACAGATATATTGACAAATTGCAAATAATTAAAAGTATGTTATAATACATTTTAGAAGGAGGTAATATGTATGAAAAAGAAAGAACCGATGCAAGTACTTAAAGGATTTAGTTGGGTATATATGATATCTGTTATATTAGTTGTTATAATTGCTATTTTTATTCCAACAATTCCTGAAATACCAGAGGAATTTAAAAAAGTTGTAGCAACTGATGTTGATCCATTATTAGCTATCGAGATAACTTTAATTGTTAGAGCTTTAATTGATTTATGGTATTTTTATTTAATTAGAAGATATACAAGTGGGAAAAGTAATGGCACATTAATTATGATATTATTAATCATTGGTGTAATTGGTAATTTAATCAGTATTATTATGTTTAATGAAAAAGCTACTTTAAGTTTTATAATTGATGCTGTAGTATTATTTTTCTTTTATTTATCAAAAAAAAGTAAATAGTTATTATGTAGGAAAATGAATTAGAATGGATGTGATTTTATGAAAAAATTATTTAACATAATGCTTGCATTATTAATGCTAATGCCATTTATGCACATTAATGCATCAACTAAAACAGATGCTTTAATTGAAATGCTAAAAGAACAATCAAAATCATATGATGGAACTGTTACATATGAAAATGATGAGATTCAAATTGAATGGTTTATTCCAAATTCAAAACTTGAACAAGTTTCATTTTTATATAATGAAAATATAATAGAGTATAATCCAGGAGAAATAACAAGCTATGAAGAAGCTAGCGAGTCTATGAGCCATACTATTTATGCAACAGAATTAATAAGAGCTGCTTTAATAGTTAATGGATATAGTGATGAAGAAGTCAAAGAATTTTTTAATAGCGAAGATAAAGAATTTGATTATGACATAAATGGTATTGAATTTAAATCTTTAGGAGAGTCAAAACCATATACAAGTTCAGATGGTACTAGTACTTTAACAGTAGCGCCTATTTCTATAAAAATAGATGTAGCCAAAGCTAATTTAAATAGTGCAACTGATCCTGCTTTTGTTACAAAATCAACTACTGTTGAAGATGTGGTAAATTATTTAAATAATAATGAGGATTTTGCATCTACAAAAGATAATGGTAAAACTATTTTTGAAAATGAAGTTAGTATTGATGATGATACTCTTACAATTGATCACACTTTTTACTGGGAAGATTATTATAATGTTTCATTTTATGTAGAAGATGATGTAATTTCATACGAAGATGAAATAATAGATTATTTTGATGCAGAGAGAGCTTTAAGTCATCAAATGTATATGCGTCAAATAATAGTTAATGCACTTAAAATAAATGGTTATACTACTGAGCAAATTAATAACTTTTTTTCATCAGAAACAAATGAGTTTAATTATGATGTTAATGGTATTGAAATAAAGGAAATAGGTGAAGAAAAAGAATATTATAGTTCTGATGGAGAGGAATCAATATTAATAATACCTATGTCATATAAAATTGACTTAAAACGTGCTAATTTAAATAAGTATAAAGTTCTTGAAGGTGAAAACCAAAAAATAAGTAATGATAAAGAATTAACATTTAGATTAAATATTGATTATGCAGTGTTTAAAGAAGAAGGAAAAGTATATGTAGATGGTAAATTAGTTGATCCATCAAATTATACTTCAAAAGAAGGAAGTACAATTATTACTTTTAATAGTAATTATGTAAAAACTTTATCTAATAAAGAACATACTTTAAAAGTTGCCGTTAATGATGGTGAAGTATTAACTCACTTTACTATCGATGATGCTAATACAATTAAAAATCCTAATACTGGTGATAATATATTAGTTTATATCATATTATTTGGATTAAGTATAGTTGGATTTGTATTATCAAAAATATATTTTAATAAAAAAAGATTTAACTAGATTTTCTAGTTTTTTCTTTGTTTAAACAATATATGACATTTTGCTTATTCAAATAGTTTAATTTTTCATACTATAAAATAGGTAAGGAGGAATTAAAATGTTTGGAAATTGTTGTAATAGACAAAACATGTTTGATATGAATATGAATCAACCTATGATGGAAGGTCAAGTAATTGAACCAACTATAAATAAATGTATTGAAAAAGAATTCTATCATGAGGTACCACAAGAGTGATAATTTATGATAGACCAAACATTGTAGATAAATAAGTATAAAAATAAAGCATCTATTATCAAATTCCTAAATTTAAATATACAAAAGTTACATAGCTTTAAGTTTATTATTTAATAATTTACATTTATTTACATTGTGTATTTTGAGTATAAAAAAATATATGCTATAATGAATATGGTGATAATATGAATAATGATGATAATATAATTGTTTCATTACCTGAACATTATACTCAAATGGGGTATGATGATGCTATAAAAGGTGAAGAAAAAAAGAACAATCTTGATGGTATGAGTGAGTATTTCTATGATACGGGATATTATTTAGGAATGAATGATAAAACATTACATTCAAATACATCAAGTGAGCAAACCTTTGGTCCTGTTGATGAATCAAAAGATAAATATAATAATGAAGATAAACAAACAAGCAATGCACAAATAAATAATGATAATTTTGGAACAAAACTATATGAAGAAGGAAAGAAAGCAGCAATTGAAGGATATGATATTAATGATTTTATAAAAGGATTTGAAGAAGGAACTAGAATGAGAGAATCATTATATCAAGTGGAATCATATAAAGAGCCTAATAAGCCTAATAATTATAGTGGTGTCTCAGATGGTGAAGGTGGAATTATTTCACTTGAGCAATTTGAAGAATATGGTATAGATCCAAATTCTCCAAATGCAAGAGAGCAATTAGAAACTGCAGTACAAAACAAATATAAATCAAGATAAATAAAAATTTATCTTTTTTTAGGTTAAAATATTTATAGGTGATTTTATGAGGGGTGAAGTTTATAGTTAAAACTAATTTAAGTGCTATAAGCACAAGAATTAGTATTAATAAAAATTTAGTTATTCGTGTAAATTTTATTAAGGAGTATGCTCATGAATAACTATAAAATTAATATTAAATATGGAACTTCTGATTTAAATAATATTTTAATCAAAGTTCTAAATAGTGAATTAAAAAATCATAAGAATGATTTGTAAAAATCAAAAATGTGAGTTATCATCATCATATACTTATTTATCTACTAAAGATAAGGAGGATAGAAGTGGTAGATAATAGTAATTATAATGTTGGTATTTATATTAGATTATCTAGAGAAGATGATGATCAAAATAGAGCCATTCAATAATGAAACATTTTTTTTATAATATAAGACATTTAACTTATTCAAATAGTTTAATTTTTCATACTATAAAATAGGTAAGGAGGAATTAAAATGTTTGGAAATTGTTGTAATAGACAAAACATGTTTGATATGAATATGAATCAACCTATGATGGAAGGACAAATAGTTGAACCAACTATAAATAAATGTATTGAAAAGGAGTTTTATCATGAAGTACCACATGTTTGTCCAATACATACACATGTAATAAATAAACATATCTATAAACATACTTACACTCCACAATATACATGTAGTGAAGAATGTCAAAATATGAATATTGATTGTGGTAAATGTTCTAATTTTATGTAAGAAAGATTTATTCTTTCTTTTATTTTGACAAAAATAAAAAAAAGTATTATTATAGTACCCGCTAAAAGAAAAAAGAGGGATGAACCATGAAAATATATTCAAAAAAAATTTTGACATTTTTATTAACTAGTTCTATCGCACTTACTACAACAAATTGTGCCGTTATAAAAGAAATGGAAAAACAAGGATTAAGTGTAACAGAAAAAAAACATTATATAAATTCTATAGATGAAACATTAGAAGTAAAACAAGAAGACCCAATAATAATGGTCCAAACGCTTGCTGTTAGAGCAATTGATGATGCTGAATTAATGCTTAATAATGAAATAGTAGGTTATTTACCAAAAGATGAAGAGTTAAAAGTAAGTAGTAAATATAGTGATTATTATGAAGTTTATTATAATGATTCTATAGTATGCATAAACAGTTCTGATGTTATAGAAGATGTTATTACAACTACTGATTCTCTTTATACTAAAGTGGTATATATTAAAGAAGATGCATCATTATATGTTGATACAAAAGAGTCAATAGAAACTAAAAAAATATCTAAATATGAATCTGCTTATGTATATAAAGAATTAGATGATTATTATTATGTACTAGCTGATAATAATATAGGTTATATAAAAAAAGATAAAACAGTAGAGCTTGATGGTACATATGTAATAGTTGATATATCAAGTCAACACTTAGACTTATATCAAAATAATGAAATTGTAATGACATCTCCTGTTGTAACTGGTAAAGACAAGGTAACACCAACAACAATTGGAATTCATGAAATATATGATACAAGAGGTAATAGAGATTTAATCGGAGAAAATGGAGCAAGACATTATGTTGATGTTATGAATAAGTTTTATCAAAATGAAGGATTACATGATGCTGAATATCATACACATTATGATGATAATGGTAATATATTAAAAAAACATGGTTGGAGAGATATATCTGAATTTGGTGGTTATACATTTTTAAAACATGGTTCTAATGGATGTGTTAATATGCCACATGATAAAGCAATTGAACTTGACTCTTATGTGGATATTGGAACAAAAGTATTAATTAAAAGATAATTATGTAAATAAGGCTTATATTTAGCCTTTTTTCTTTACTAAATTTGGATTTTATTGTAAAATATAATAGACTTAGGAGGAGAAAATATGGGAAGAGCTTATGAGGTAAGAAAAGCTAGTATACAAAAAACAGGAGCTGCTAGAGGTAAAATCTATGCAAGCTATGCTAAAGAAATATATCAAGCAGCTAAGAATGGTGGTACAGAACCAGATAGCAATGCTAAACTAAAAAGATTAATGGATAGAGCTAAAAAAGAACAAGTTCCAAGTGATATTATTAAAAGAGCAATTGATAAAGTAAACAGTGGTGTAGATGAAACATATGTAGAAGCAACTTATGAAATGTTTGGACCAAGTGGTTCTACATTTGTAATAGAATGCTTAACAGATAATTTAAATAGATCTGTATCAGATGTTAGAGCTGTTGCTAATAAATGTCATACAAAAATAGGAGCTATAGGTAGTGTTACATATAACTATGATCACTTATGTATAATAAGTTTTAAAGGATTAGATGAAGAGACAACAATGGATGCTTTAATAGAAGCAGGAGTAGATTTCATTGATATGGAAGTAGAAGATGGTGAGGTTATTATTTATGGTAATCCAACTGATTTATTTGCAATTAAAGAAGCAATTACAAATAAACTTCCTAATGTAGAATTTATTATGGATGAGATAACTTATATAGCTAAAGAAAAAGTAAATCTTGTTGGTGAAGATAAAGTTTTATTTGATAGAATAATGACTATGTTAGATGATGTTGAAGATGTTCAACATGTATATCATAATGTGGAGGAATAAAATGGAAGAATTAACAATGGAAAAATTAGTTTACATATGTAAACAATATGGATTTATATTTAGTGGTAGTGAGATTTACGGAGGTCTTGCTAATACTTGGGATTACGGACCTCTTGGAGTAGAGTTAAAAAACAACGTTAAAAAAGCTTGGATGAAAAGATTTATTCAAGAATGTCCTTATAATGTTGGTATGGATAGTGCTATTTTAATGAATCCAAAGACTTGGGAAGCAAGTGGACACTTATCAACATTCTCAGATCCACTAATTGACTGTAAAGAATGTAAATCAAGATTTAGAGCAGATAAATTAGTAGAAGACTTTACAAATGGTAAAGAGACTGGTGACGGTTGGGATAATGAAATATTAATGAACTATATTAATGATAACAAAATAGTTTGTCCTAAATGTGGTAAATTAAACTATACTGATATTAGACAATTTAACTTAATGTTTAAAACATTCCAAGGTGTTACTGAAGACGCTAAAAATACAATTTACTTAAGACCAGAAACTGCACAAGGAATATTCGTAAACTTTAAAAATGTAGAACGTTCAATGAGAATGAAAGTTCCATTTGGAATAGGTCAAGTTGGTAAAAGTTTTAGAAATGAAATAACTCCAGGTAACTTCACATTCAGAACTCGTGAATTTGAACAAATGGAATTAGAATTCTTCTGTAAACCAGGAACTGAACTTGATTGGTTCACATATTGGAAGAGTGAATGTAATAAATGGCTAAAAGACTTAGGAATAAAAGAAGATAACTTAAGAATGAGAGACCATGAAAAAGAAGAGTTATCATTCTATTCAAATGCAACAACAGATTTTGAATATAAATTTCCATTTGGTTGGGGAGAATTATGGGGTATAGCAAGTCGTACAAACTATGACTTATCAAGACACATGGAAGTATCTAAACAAAACTTAGAATATTTAGATCCAGAAACTAATGAAAAATATATTCCATATGTAATTGAACCATCACTTGGATGTGATAGAATGGCTTTAGCTTTCTTATGTAATGCATATCATGCTGAAAAAGTAAATGGTGAGTTAAGAGAAGTTATGAAATTTCATCCAGCACTTGCTCCATATAAAGTAGCTGTTTTACCACTTGTTAAAAAATATCATAGTGAAAAAGCAAATGAAGTATATAGAGAACTTTCTAAATATTTTATGACAAGTTATGATGAATCAGGAAATATCGGAAAACGTTATAGAAGACAAGATATAATGGGTACTCCATACTGTATTACAATAGATGATGAGAGTATCAACAATGGTACAGTTACTGTTAGAGATAGAGATACAATGGAACAAGTTACAATAAAAATAGATGAAGTAAAAGAATATATTGAAAATAAAATAAGATTCTAAAAATTAGTATTAATTTACTAATTTTTTTTATATCTATAATTTGAAAATGTATATGAAACATGCTATAATGTTTAAGGAATTTTGAGGTGAATTTTTATGGTTAAGAAGGCCACTAAAATTAAAGAAAAAATAAATAAAGAGAATATAAAAGAAGTTCTAAATAAGGATAATATAAAAGAAAAAGGTAAAAACTTTTTACCTTGGTTAAAGACTAGTACAAAAACATATTTTACAACTAATATATTATTCTTAACATTTATAGTAACATCAATTATAAATGAATGGCTTCTTAGAAGTTTAACTGTTAAAAATATGTTTGCTATAAAACCAATTATATCTGATATAACTATACTTTTACTTATTGGTGCATTTGGATATTTGATTAAGCCAAAAAAACAATTTAGATATTTCTTTGGATGGTCAATATTCTTTACAATACTTTGCTTAATTAATTCAATGTATTATACAAACTATGTATCATATGCATCATTCTCACTATTAGAGACATCACTTCAAATTGTAGATGTTGGAGATGCTGTTGTACAAAATGTAATGGAAATAAAAGATTTCTGTTATCTATGGCAAATACTTGCTATGTTCTTTGTGAATAAATTCTTAAAAAGAAAAAAATACTTTGATAAAGTTGAAAAGATTGAAAATGGTAAAGTAAGAGCTATAAATACAATAATAGCTAGTATAGTATTTTTATTTATATTTATGTCAATGTTAACAAGCGTTGATGTATCAAGACTTAATAAACAATGGAATAGAGAATCTATTGTTATGGAATTTGGTGCTTATACATATCAATTTAACGACTTAATAGCAACCATTAAATCAGAATTAAACCCATTATTTGGTTATGATAAAAATGCTAAGGACTTTAGAGAATTCTATCAAAATAGAAATACTGAAGATAAAGTTAATGATTATACTGGTATATTTGAAGGTAAAAATGTACTTGTTATACATGCTGAGTCTATTCAAAACTTCTTACTTAATACAAGCTTTAATGGAATTGATGTAACTCCAAATTTAAAAAGACTTGCTAGTGAAGGTTTATATTTTTCAAACTTTCATTCACAAGAAAGTGTTGGTACAAGTAGTGATACTGAATTTACTTTCTCAACATCACTAATGCCTGCAAGCTCTGGTACTGTATTTATAAGTTATTATGATAGATCTTATCCAACAATTGAAAAATTCTTAAAAGAAAAGAATTATTATACATTTAGTATGCATGGTAATAACTGTACATTCTGGAATAGACAAGCAACTCATAAGAGTTTTGGATATGATAATTTCTATTGCTATACAAAAGACTTTGAAATAGATGAAACTATTGGATTAGGTCTATCTGATAAGTCATTCTTTAGACAAGTTGTACCAAAATTAAAAGGAATCAATGATAAATATTCTAACTGGTATGGTCTACTTATAATGTTATCTAACCATACACCATTTACTGATATTGAAAACTATAGTGATTATAAAGTTACTATGACTTATTCTCATGTAAATGAAGATGGTACTACAACTGAACTTGAAGCACCATTTATGGAAGGTAGAAAGTTAGGTAGTTACTTTAAATCTGCGCATTATGCGGATGAAGCGTTAGGTCAATTAATGGATGATTTAGATAAAGAAGGATTACTTGATAATACTGTTGTAGTTATATATGGAGATCATGATGCTAAGTTAAAAAAATCAGAATACTTATGGTATTATAACTATAATCCTGAGACTAATACAATGTTAGATTCAACTGATCCAAATTATAGAAATGTTGATTTCTATGATTATGAGTTAAATCGTGAAGTTCCATTTATTATTTGGACAAAAGAATCAAAAGGTAATAAACTTCTTAATAGAGAAATTACAGAAGCTATGGGTATGTATGATGTACTTCCAACATTAGGTAATATGGTTGGATTTAAAGATAAATATGCACTTGGTACTGATATGATGAGCCTTAAGGATGGGGATGAAAATATAGTCGTATTCCCTGATGGTAACTGGCTAACTAATAAGATTTATTATAACCAAGGAAAAGGTGAATATAAAGTATTAGATGAAAATGCTATTATTAGTAATGACTATATTGAAAAAAACAGTGAAATAGCTTCTAAATATATAAGTATTTCAAATAGTATCATTGTATATGATATGGTTAAAAAAGAAGAAGAAAAGGTTGGTAATTAATGAAAAGATTTAAATTAAAACATTTATTTATAATTATATTAGTTGCACTTCTTGTATTTTTAATAATTAGTATTAAAGGTATATATGACTCAATAAAAGGTAGTGGAGAAGTTAAAACATTAATGACTATTGATGGTTATGGATATACTTTAAATGAAAATGATTCTGAGTATTTTAAAAGTTTATTTGAAGAATTAAAGAAATGCTTAGAAAGTGATAGTGTAGATGAAGAAGAATATGCTACTCTTATAAGTAAACTTTTTGTAACAGACTTTTATTCACTTAAATATGCAATTAGTAAAAGTGATGTAGGAGGAGTTCAATTCATTTATACTGATTCACAATCAAATTTTACAAAAAAAGCTAAAGATACAATTTATGCTTATGTAAAAAGTAATGTTTATGGTAAGAGAAATCAAGAGTTACCTAATGTAAAAGAAGTAGAAGTAACTAATATTGAACAAGATGAGTATAAAGGCGATAATTTAAAGGATGATAAAGCTTATATAGTTGATTTAAAAATAACTTATGATGAAGATTTATCTTATCCTGATGAAGTAAAACTTATACTAGCTCATGTAAGTGATAAATTAGAAATAGTGAAAATAGACTAATCTATTTCTTTTTTTTGCATTATTTGATATAATTAGATAGGTGATTTTTATGGATAAAAATAAAGAATTAGCAAGTCTTATATTTCCTGATATTGATAAGACTATTGAAGATTATATAAAAATGTATCCTAAACGTGATTTACCTGAGGGAGCATGTGTAACTAGATTCGCACCATCTCCAACAGGATTTATGCATTTAGGAGGATTCTATCAAGCAATAATTGATTATTTAATGGCTAAAAATACTAATGGTGTATTTTATTTAAGAAATGAAGATACTGATCAAAAAAGAGAAGTAGAATCAGCTGTAGAACTTATTATGACTACTTTAAAACATTATGGTATTAATCCTGATGAATATGAATTTAAAGGTAATGTAGTTGGTAATTATGGACCATATATTCAAAGTGAGAGAAAAGAGATTTATCATGCTTTTATTAAACATTTAATTGAAATAGATAGGGCTTACCCATGTTTCTGTACTAAAGAAGAATTAGACGAGATTCGTTCAATGCAAGAAGCATCAAAACAAAGAACTGGATATTATGGTAGATATGCTAAATGTAGAAGAATGAAAATAGAAGAGATGATTGAGAAAGTTAAGGCAGGTGTTCCTTATACTATTAGATTTAAATCAAATGGTAACTTTGAGAAAAAATTCTTCTTTAATGATTTAGTTAGAGGTATGTTATCACTTCCTGAAAATGATCAAGATATCGTTATTATGAAAAGCGAAAACAAGCTTCCAACATATCATTTCGCACATTTTGTAGATGACTTTTTAATGGGTACTACACATGTTGTAAGAGGAGAAGAATGGCTTCCATCAGTACCTATTCATGTTGAGTTATTTGATGCATTTGGAGTAGAGGCTCCTAAATATATTCATACTCCTTTAATTGTTAAAAAAGAGGGTAATTCAACACGTAAACTATCTAAAAGAAAAGATCCAGAAGCAACTATGTCATATTATGAAGAACATGGTTATCCAATAGAAGCTGTAATAGAATCACTTCTTACAATTATTAACTCTAACTATGAAGAGTGGCATACAGCTAACCCTGATAAAACTTACTTAGATTTTGTATATAGTCCAAAGAAAATGTCAGCAACAGGTGGAGCTTTATATGACATGGAAAAACTTGCTAATATTTCTAAAAATATAATTAGTAAATTATCTGCGGAAGATCTATATAATAGACTACTTGAGTGGACTAGTACTTATGATAAAGAGTTTAATGAACTTATTACTAAATATAAAGACTATACAATAGATATTTTAAATATTGAAAGATGCCAAGCAAAACCTAGAAAAGATTATGAAAATTATGAATCAATTAGACCGCTTATTTCATATATGTATGATGAGTTATATAATCCAGAATTTTATGACTTTGGAAAAATAAATGATATTGAAGAGGTTAAAAATATAGTTAATACTTATATGAATGAATATTATGATCCAACTGATGATAAAGATACATGGTTTAATAAAATTAAAGAGTTATGTGATAAACTTGGTTATGCATCTAATATGAAAGAATATAAAGCTAATCCTGAAAACTTTAAAGGAAATGTAGCTGATTTAACTACTGCAATTAGAGTTTCAGTTACATCACGCTCACAAACTCCTGATTTATATGAAATCTTAAGACTTTTAGGTAAAGATAAAATACTTGATAGAGTAAATAATATAAATATAAAATAACATAGATGATTAATCTATGTTTTTTTGTTATAATATTAATGGTGATAATATGAAGAAGTTTCTTTATGGATTATTAATTACTATTATAAGTGTTGGAATTATTATAGGTGGCATATTTATATATAATTATTTAAGAGTTAAGTATGCTAAGATAGAAGTTACTCTAAATGACAATTTAACTGTAGAATTTTTGAGTGAAGTACATGTATCAGATTTTATAAAAAGTATAAATGGTAAAATAATAGATGACTATATAATTGATTCTAAAAAACTAGGCAAAAAACATATTAAATTTAACTTTATTAATGATGATAAGATAAAAGTATCATATGAGTTTGATATTAATGTAGTAGATACAGTTAAACCTTTAATATGGCTAGGTGATACTTATAGTGTTGAAGTAGGAAGTGATATAGATCTTGCTAAATCAATATTATGTGGTGATAATTTTGATTCTAGACCTAAATGTTTTATAGAAGGTGAATATGATTTAAATACTGAAGGTAATTATAATTTAGTTTATAAAGCTATAGATAAAAGTGGTAATGAAGAGTCTAAAGAATTCACTTTAAATGTATATAAGCCAGTTACAAATCAAGTAAAAAAAGAAGAGACATATACAAACTTTAATGAAGTAGTAGCTAACTATAAGACTGATTCTAATAAGATTGGAATAGATATATCATCACATCAAGGAGATGTTGATTTTGAAGCTTTAAAAAATGCTGGTGTAGAGTTTGTAATGATTAGAGTAGGATATAAAAAGGGAACTGACGGAGAATATGTATTAGACACTAAGTTTAAAGATAATATAGAAGGCGCTAATAAATATGGTATAAAAGCAGGAATATATTTTTATTCATATGCTGACTCTGCTAAAATGGCAAGAGATGATGCTTTATGGGTATTAAAACAAATAAAGAATTATAAAATAGATTTACCTGTTGTATTTGACTGGGAAGAGTGGAGATACTTTAATGAATTTAATTTAAGCTTTTTTAATCTAAATAATTTAGCTTTAGAATTCATTAAAACAGTAGAAGAAAAAGGATATAAAGGAATGCTTTACTCTAGTAAAAAATACTTAGAATATATATGGGATAGTTCTAAATATGATATATGGCTTGCTCAATATAATGATACTGTTACATATGAAGGAAAGTATTCGATATGGCAAGTATGTGATGATGGTAAAGTAGATGGAATAAAAAAAGCAGTAGATATAGATATAATGTATTAAAAAAAATGACTTTAAAGTCATTTTTTTAGTACCTTAGCATTTCCTAAATTATCATTAGCAATACTATTTAAAAGTGATATTTTTGATCTATCAAGAAGGGAATTCATATAAAAAATTTGTTCATCATACATATCTAACATAAACTTAATAAAATTATTAATCTCTTTATTTGAATCATGATCCATATCAAAATATATAGAATCAATAATACTGTTATATCTTGCTTTATTTCTATATAAACTATTTGATAGGTGAAGTGGTGCAATTGCAAGGTTTGTATTAAATAATCTATTTGTTAATTCTGTAAACTTCATATCAGTTAGTAATCTTATAGTTCTTCCATTTCCATCTTTAAAAGGATGAATACGCATAAGTGTTAGATGAAGTAATATACATTTTAAAAACATATTATCATCATATAAATCACTTTTATAAAGATTTATATAGTCATCCATAAATTTTTCTATATCACATGGCTTTGCTCCATACCAAAAAATTGTTTCTTTATCATTTTGAAGAAGTCTAACCCATGCATCTATTTTTCTATAATCATATTCTCCAGTACCACGTTCAGAGAAAGAATGTAGTTGTTTTATTCTTGTATGAGAAATGTTAAAGTCATCTATATTGTAGTCTCCATTTAATACTTCTTCAGGATATATTATATGGTCTTCAATACGATTAGAATCTCTAAGTTCATTATAGAATGCTTTAACTAATAGAAGTCCAAATGCATCTTGATCATACTTTTTAAATTTAGATACGTATTCATTATATTCCTTTAATGTATAAAAAGCTCTATTTAAGTTATCTGAACTTATTACTACATTATCTAAGTATTTTGAAATATCAAAATAATCATATTTAATTGCTTGTTCTTTTAGTATAGTTGTCATATCTATTCCCCTTAATGATGTATATTATATAGTATTTATTTTTTATAAGCAATAAAAAAATAAGAAAATTAATTCTTATTTTGTAATTCCCTAACTTTTTCAGTATTTTTAAAGTTCATTTTACATACTTCATTTAATTTATCAAAACCATATTTTTTAACGACTTCTAAAGCTGCTTCATCTACTTTAGTAGATGCTCCTTTAGGTATTAATATTCCAAGTTCTTTTTGTATTTTAGAAAATTCTTTAATAAATACATATCTACTAATTACTGATGCACATGCTACTGATAAAGATTTAGTTTCACCTTTAGTCATAAAAGTAATACCTCTAACAACATTAGGTGTTTCTTTCAAGTAATTATAATAAACATATGGTTTTGCGAATTCATCAACAACAACATATTCAGCTTTATATTTATGAGTTAGATCAAATAATACTTTATTATGTAGTATTGCTTTTACTTTATTCATATTTATATCTTTCATACTGTTGTATTCTTTATTAGATAGAATAAAAGTAGTATATGGAATTCTTTTTATTAAATCAGGAACTATTTCTAATATTTTTTCATCAGTCATTTTTTTAGAATCAGTAACACCCAAACTTTGTAAGTAAGGTATGTCTTCAGTTTTTACATATGTACCAGTTACTACAATAGGTCCAAAATAGTCACCAGTTCCAACTTCATCTGAACCAATCGTTGTTGCATTATATATCTTAGGATCTACATAAACTTCCTTTTTTTTGTCTTTTTTATCAGAATTATTAACAATTAAATTTTTATTTTCCATACGTTCTGTTGCAACCCAAAAGTCACTTGCTAAATCAGCGTCTTTACCTTGAAATACAACTTTACCTGAATTATATAGAGTAACTACTGTATCTCCATCTTGTGCTTGAAATGTGGCATAGTCAGGTGTTTTAGGCCTTCTTAAATCTTGATAAAATTCATTCATCTTTTCAATTGTTTTTTCACTAACTTTAAATGATATTGTCATATTATCACGTCCTATAAGTATTTTAACATTTAAAAGAAAAGATGTAAAACAATATTAATTTAGTTTACATCTTTTTTTCTTAATTTAATTAGTTTAGCATGTACAACTATTTTGATTTCATTGTTGTAACAAGTAGATAGAGTAAGTATTTTATCTGTACTACTAACATTTGTATTGAAATTATAGTCCGATCTTTCAGTAATCATTTTAATAAAACTATTAAACTCTTTATCAGTAAAATCAACACTCAAATAGTCAGTTGTTGTTTTAATTTTGTATAGACTAAATATTTGCCACATAGTATCATATGATTCAGTTGATATATTAATAACATAGTTTTGTTTATTGTTAAGCCATGTTTTATTAAACATATTTTTAAGCGTTCCAAACATTGTATTATCATATCTTCCGTGACCATATATAATTGTATTCTTTTCTAGACTTTTAATACTATTTCTATAATCTAAAAATATCCATCCAGCAGAATTGTTTTTTTTATTAAATGAATGTGTTAGGTAGTATTCATTATCACTTGTTTGTACAAAAGGATAGTTTACATTAGTTCCTTTTACTTCAATCCAACCAATTGTATCTTTATTTTGTTCTTTTAGTTTTGTTAAATCAACATCTTTTAAATTTAATTTTATAAAATCCCAATATGGGTTTTCTTCTTTCTCTTCACTTTCTATTATTTCTGTATTCTCATCTGTTTCTTTTATTTCTACATCTTCTTTTATTTCTTTAATTTGTTTTTTAGTTTTGTTTGAGTTGTTAATATAGTCAATTATATGTAGTAAAGAAAATATAAATAGAAAGATAGATATAAATAACAATAATACCTTTAAAGTCTTTTTTATGCTGAATTTACGTTTCATATTAACACCTTCTTAATTAATAATATCATATTTACTTATAGTTGACAATTAAAAAATAAAATTGTATAATTAACACTAGGAGGAATGTTATGAAGAATGTATTTAAAAGATTTACATCTATGATTATAAGTACAGTATTAATATTTAATATTTTTGCACCTCTAACTGTAAATGCACTTCCTGCTACAACTGATATTTATGTTGTATGGGATTGTGACGATGAAGTATGCGTAAGTGATGCGATTACAGTTAATAATGGTGTTGAAGGTGCTGGAGGTGTAATAAATTATGAAACTAATTACATCAAAGCATCTGAAGTTGTTGATCATGATAGAAATAAAACATTAAAGCCAAGTAGTGTTACAAATGCTAATAATGGTCTAACTGGTATTACTAAATGGTATATTTATGAAAACTTACCAGCAGATATCAAAACAAAGACATGGGAAGAGTTAGATATTGCTATTCATGAAGAAGATTATGATAAAGGAATTGATCCAACAGGAGGTAATGATGGATTTAATTCACTTGTTCATAATGGTGATAGAAAATATCGTGTAGTTATATATGATGATACATTATATGAAAGTTTAACATTTAATGTTGATCCTAATAATTATACATATTATTTAGGTTCATGGGATCCTGTATTTGCAAACCCAACAATTGATATATCAGGTTCTACTAAAGATAAACCTGCAAGATATACAACATACTTACTTGAAGATACTTTAAAATTTAGTGCTGGTACAATCAACAAAGAGACTATTGCTAGTGTTAAAGTATTAGATGTTCCTGAAAAAGGTGTATCTTTAACTAAATCAGGAGATGAATATACAGTTAAATTTAAATCTAATTATTATAGTAAAGTAATATTAGAGATAACTGGTTCAAATGGTGGTAAATACTATCTACAAATTGATAGAACATTTATCAAATCTGGATTTAGAGGAGGACCAACTCCATCTATAATTAGTGAATTTATATATCCTGCTGATACTAGTTATACTGATTACGATGTAATTGCTACTATAACTAAAAAAGATGGTTCAATTGAAACTAAAAAGTTAACTGCTTTTGAAATAACTGATTGGGATGATATAGCTCAAGAACCAGTTACTAAATATGTATGGGATGCTGGAGAAAATTTAAAGAAAACTGGATATAAAATTGATGCTACAGAAGATATTAAAAATGTAGATATTACAGTTACTTTAAAAAATGCTACATCAACTGATACATATGGTGGAACATTTGGAGGGTATGGAAAAGGTGTATCTATTGAAAATGTTTCAGACTTTATTGATAATGTTTTTAGAAATTAATAGTTAGGGAGGATTAGTTTTATGAAAAAAATTTTGATGATACTTGCTTCTTTAACTATTATGTTACTTCCAATGGTTAAAGCAGCTGAAAGTATTAAAATGGATGCTGTTGAGTCTAAAAGTGGTGTTATAACTGTAGAAGGTGTAGCTGATTCTAGCGTTATAGCTGTTGCTGTACTTGTATATGATTCAACTGGTACAAACTTAGTTACTATGCAAACAACTCAAACAAATGATGATGATACTTTTAAAACTACTATTTCATTAGATGCTGATACATATATTGTAAAAGTAGCAAACTACAATGGTGGTAGTTATGTTGAGAAAAAAGTAACTCCATCAGATGATACTATAAAAGTTCCAAATACACTTGATAATATAGGAAGTTATATGGTTATTGGATTAGTTGCTTTAGTATCTATTATAGCAAGCGTTATTTGCATTAAAAAACAAAAAGCTTAAAAATCACTTCGGTGATTTTTTTCTTTGCATATTTAACTATTTTATAATATAATTATTATAGGTGATGATATGAATATAATAGATGTAATAGTAATACTTGTAATTGTATCTTGTATGGTTGCAGGATTTAAGCGAGGATTTACTAGAGAATTAGTCTCAGCTGTTGGATTTTTCTTAGTTGTAGTTTTATCTTTTTATTTAAAAAATCCCATATCAGTATTTTTATATGAACATCTACCATTCTTTAGATTTGGTGGAATTATAAAGGGAGTAACTGCTTTAAATATATTTTTATATGAAGTATTTGCATTTTTGATTGCAATGTCAATTTTAACATTTATACTAAAAATGTTAGAACAATTTACTAATATATTTGAAGGACTTTTAAAAGTAACTTTAGTACTTGCTCCAATATCTAAAATAGGTGGTATGTTAGTAGGTATAATAGAAGGATTTGTTTGGGCATTTATAATTTTATTTATAGCAACTCTACCTATGTTTAGAATGGTTGATATGGATAATTCTAAATTTAAAGACAAAATACTTAACAATACTCCAATATTATCTAGTGTTACATCTAAATCATTAAATGTTATAAATGATTTTGCGAGCGTTAAAGAGAAATATGAAAAAAGTAGTAATGCCAAAGAGTTTAATAGAGAAACACTTGATTTATTCTTAAAGTATGATGTAGTAAGTGTTAAATCAGCTGATACTTTAATTAAAGATGGTAAGATAAAAATAGATAATCCAGATGAATTATTAAATAAATATAAAGATGCTTAAGCATCTTTTTTTAGTTTACTTTATATGTTGTTTTATATATTCTTTCATCACTACAGTATTCCATGATATAGTCATTATCTTTTTTAACAATTATTATTCCAATTGTTTTATCATGAATTGGTGTTTTGATGTTTTTATCAATATAATTCATATATGTTTTAATTTGACCTATATGTTCTTTTTTTAACTCAGTTACTTTAAGTTCTATTACAACAAATGAGTTATATATATAGTTAAATAAGAGTAGGTCAATATAATTATAACGATTCCCTATCTTAATTTTATATTCACTTCCTATAAATGAATATCCACTTCCTAGTTCCATCATAAAATTTTCTATATTATCTAGTATTAAATTATGTAATATTTTTTCTGTTATTTTTTCATAGTTTTTAGTGGTATTTATTTTGATCGGATTTTTGATTAGATCATTAATGTTTTGTTTTTTATTATTTTTAATTTTTGATTTTGTTTTTTCTGGTAATCTTTCAAAATCATTGTTTTTAATTTTTTCTCTTAACTGTCTAACTGATAAGTTTTGTTTTTCTGCAATATCTATATAATATAAAATTTTATCTTCGTTAAACCAAAGTATTTCACAAAAATGACTCCATGTTAATTTGGCAGACACTGTCTGCCATTTTTCTGTTATCTTATAATATTGCCTCATATTTCTTAAATTTCTAACAGAATATCCTTTTCCAAGTTCACTAATTAGTTTCTTTGAATAGTTTTCAATTATCTTATCTCCATATTTACTTCCTGCATCATATAAAAGCTTTCCAACATTATAATATGTTTCTAAATCATTTCTATTTTTAGAATAATCTTTTACTTTTTTATATACTTCATTATTTATTAATAATTTTTTAATCTCTTTATAGTAGTTCATATAATCCCTCTTTCTTAAGTGATTATGATAATACAATGGATAGTGTAAAGCAAATAAATTAGACATACAAAATATGACATTTATTTTAAATAGTATGGTATAATTTTGATAGGTGATAATATGATTAAATTAGTTCTAGTAAGACACGGAGAAAGTGTCTGGAATAAAGAAAATAAGTTTACTGGATGGACTGATGTTGAACTATCTGAAAACGGTATTAAAGAAGCACATAGTGCAGGTGTTTTATTAAAAGAAAATAATTATACTTTTGATATAGCTTATACATCTGTTTTAAAGAGAGCTAATGATACATTAGATATTATTTTAAATGAATTAAATTTAGATATTCCAATTAAATACGATTGGCACTTAAATGAAAGACATTATGGAGCCTTACAAGGCTTAAATAAAGATGAGACTAGATTAAAGTATGGTGATGAACAAGTAAAACTTTGGAGAAGAAGTAGTGATGTATTTCCTCCAAAGCTTACTAAAGATGATCCAAGATATCCTGGTAATGATCCAAAATATAGTGACTTATCAGAAGAAGAACTTCCTTTAACTGAGAACTTAAATTCAACAATTAAAAGAGTAATTGAATATTGGAATAGTGATATTAAAGAAACAATATTAAATGGAAAGAATGTTATTATAGTAGCGCATGGTAATTCACTTAGAGGATTAATTAAGTATTTAGATGATATGTCAGATGAAGATATAATAAATTTAGAAATACCTACAGGACGTCCTTTGGTGTATGAATTAGATGATGAATTAAAACCTATAAGACATTATTATTTGGGTGAGTAGTATGGATAGAAATAAAAAAATAATAAAAGTTAGTATTTATGGAATAATTGTTAATGTTATTCTTGTTATATTTAAAGCAATAGTTGGATTTATTACAGGTTCAATTGCTATTATACTTGATGCTATTAATAACTTAAGTGATGCTGCATCTTCAATTATAACTATAATAGGTACAAAGTTATCTAATAAAAGACCTGATAAGAAACATCCATATGGATATGGAAGAGTTGAATATTTTTCTTCAATCATTATTGCTGTAATAGTTTTAGTTGCAGGTTTAACATCATTTAAAGAATCGTTTTTAAAAATAATTAAACCAGAGTTAGCTGAGTATTCTGCTATATCTATTTTTATAATTATAGTGGCTGTATTTGTTAAATTCTTCTTTGGTAGATATGTAAAAAATGAAGGGACTAAACTAAATTCAAATAGTTTAATAGCTAGTGGTACAGATGCAATAAGTGATTCCGTTTTATCGCTTTCTACAGTTATAGGAGCACTTATTAGTATGATATGGCATCTTAGTTTAGAAGGATATTTAGGTTTAATTATATCTGTTATTATTTTAAAATCAGCATACGAAATCTTAAAAGACACAGTATCAGATATGATAGGTATAAGAGCAGATTCTAATTTAACTAAAAAACTAAGAAAAAAAGTAATGTCTTATAAAGAGGTAATTGGTGTCTATGATTTGGTATTGCACAATTATGGCCCTAATACAATTATTGGAACTGCTCATATAGAAGTACCTGATAATATGAGCGCTAAAGAAATACATAAATTAACTAAAGAAATTGCAGCGGATATTTATCTAAATTTAGGTATAACGCTTACTCTTGGTATATATGCATCAAATAGTGAAGGTGAATTTAAAAATATTAAAGCTTATTTAAATACTTTAGTAAAAAAATATAAAACAATATTACAAGTACATGGTTTTTATGTAGATGAAGAAAATAGTTTCATATCATTTGATTTAATATTTGATTTCGATGAAAAGAATCAAGAAAATATAAAAAATGAAATAATTTCATCTTTAAAAAATAAGTATCCTAAGTTTGATTATTATGTTGTACTTGATACTGACTTTAGTGATTAGGAGTTTTGTATGAAAGAAAAATTAGAATGTTTAATGACTAAAATGAATGAAATTAAATATGGTTATGTTATTGATGGAGTTAATATATATTCTGATTTAGAAAATGATAAGGAAATGAATGAAGATTTTCCAAAATTATATCACTTACTATCTCCAGATGAATTAATTAAAAATAAACATGGTGTATGTTGGGATCAAGTAGAGTTAGAAAGATATTACTTAAGTCTTGATAATATAGTTTGTAGTTCATACTTTATAGTAGAATATGATGATAAGTTTTATCCAACACATACATTCGTTGTAGTTAGTTGTAATAATAAGTTTTATTGGTTTGAACACTCTTGGTATCCATATCGCGGAATACATGAATATGATAGTTTAAATGAGTTATTAAAGGATGTAAAACTAAAATTTTCAAAAGATAAAAATATAGATGATATAGTAATTTATAATTATGAAAAACCAAAATATGGTATTAGTTCAAATGAATTTTTTAAACATTGTGAAGAAGGTAAAAGGGTTAATATTTAAATTAACCTTTTTAAATACACTATAAAATGATATAATTTAAGAGGTGATAAAATGGCTGATTATATAAAAGGTAAATTTAAAAGAACAATATTTGAGTCTAATAATGGTTATGTAATTGGCCTTGTTAGAGTAAAAGAGACAAATGATTCTATTATGGAAGACTATATAAATAAAACAATTACATTTACAGGTTATTTTGCTGATTTAAATTTAGATGATGATTATATATTTTATGGTAAGCTTGTAGAACATCCTAAATATGGTATTCAATATAATGTAGATAAATATGAACGTATTAAACCTGAAGATAAAGATGGTATAGTCGAATTTTTAGCTAGTGATTTATTTCCTGGAGTTGGAGAAAAACTAGCTACTCGAATTGTTGATACATTAGGTGATAATGCACTAGATAAAATCTTAGAAGATAAAAATAATTTAAGAATGGTCCCTAAAATACAAGAAAAAAAGATAGATACAATATATAGCGTTTTAACTAAATATGAAGAGTCTCATAATATAGTAGTATATCTAACAGAACTTGGATTTAATATGAAAGATTCACTTGCTATTTATAATAAATATAAAAACTTTACTGTATCAACTATTGAAAACAATATATATGACATTATTGATGAAGTTGAAAATATCTCATTTAAAAAAGTAGATGAGATTAGTAAAAAGCTAGACTTTGCTTATGATGATATAAGAAGAATAAAAGCATGTGCTTTATATATAATGAATAACTTGTCATTTGAAACGGGTGATACATATTTAGAATACTCTGATATAAAAAGTGAATGTATAAATTACCTAAAATTTGACATACTAGATGATGACTTTAAAAATATTTTGGATGAGCTTAGATACGAAGGTAAAATTGTTTTAGAAAAAGATTATTACTATTTAAAACAAGCATATCAAGATGAGACTTATATTGTAAGTAAGATTAAAAAACTGCTTGATAAAGAAACTGATAGTTATGAATTTTTCTATTCTAAATTAAAACAATTAGAAGAGTTATATCATGTTAAATATAATAAAAAACAAGAACTTGCGATAGAAAAAGCTTTAACTAATAATATTTTAATTATAAATGGAGGTCCTGGAACAGGTAAAACTACAATTATAAAAGCAATAATATCTATGTATCAAGAAGTTAATCATTTAACATTTGATTCTTTAGTAGAAGAGACAAAATTACTTGCGCCTACTGGTAGAGCTAGTAAGAGAATGAGTGAGGCTACTAATATGCCTGCATCTACTATACACAGATTTTTAAAATGGGATAGAGAGTCTAATTCATTTAATGTAGATGAATATAATAAAGATTATTCTAAATTAATAATTATAGATGAAGTTAGTATGATTGATCTAAATTTATTTGCAAGCCTACTTAGAGGACTTACAGATAATATAAAATTAGTATTAGTTGGTGACTTTAATCAGTTACCTAGTGTTGGAGCTGGAAATGTATTAAAAGACTTAATAGAAAGTAGTGTTATTGATACAATTGAACTTGATACTTTATATAGACAAAGTGAAGACTCATATATAAATAAACTAGCTTTAGAGATAAAAGAAAATGATTTATCAAATTATTTAGAGACTAAAGATGATTATACATTCTTAGAATGTAATAGTTATAGTCTAAATAATAATATCAAAGAAATTGTTAAAAAAATAATTGAAAAAGGCTATGATAAAAAACAAGTTCAAATAATGGCACCTATGTATATAGGGCCAAATGGCATAGATAGACTAAATAAAGAATTACAAGATGTATTTAATCCAAAAGACACATATAAAAAAGAAGTATCATTTGGAGATATTGTATTTAGAGAAAACGATAAAGTATTACAATTAGAGAATATGCCAGATGAAAATGTCTTTAATGGAGATATAGGATTCATTGAATATATTTTATATCCAAGCGAGTCTGATTCTAAAAAAACAGAAGTGTATGTAAATTATGATGGTATTATAGTTAAATATTTACCTCAAGACTTAATAAAAATAAAACATGCATTTATAATAAGTATTCATAAATCACAAGGAAGTGAATTTGATATAGTTGTTCTTCCACTTACTCTAAACTATAGAAGAATGCTTTATAGAAAGCTTATTTATACAGCTATTACACGTGCTAAGAAAAAACTTATCTTAATAGGTGAGAAAGAAGCATTTTTATATGCTGTTGCTAATAACAATGAGAGAGTTAGAAATACAAATTTAAAAGATAGACTTTATAATATGTATAATAATTAAATATTTAAATATAATAATAGTGTATGTTTATAAGCATACACTATTGTCATATTTTTTAGTAAGAAGGTGATATTTGTGAAAGTAGTTAAGAGTATGGTTCTCATGTCTATGGGAGCAGGAGCTGTTTTAGCATATCAAAAGTATAATAAACCAGTAATGAATTATATGAATAATATGATTTCTGGAATGAAAGAAAAAATGAGCGACGAACTAGAAAATATGAAATAATAAAAGAGACTCAGATAAATCTGAGTCCCTTTTAAAATAGAATAGAATGTTTTGAAGTAATCTAAAAAAAGATTTACATTAGTGCCGGTCTTAAGCCGACATCAATAATATTACTATAATTTTTAGATAAATGCAAGTGTTTTTTAAAAAAAATTTAAAA
>JAGAYJ010000018.1 GCA_017940575.1 Bacilli bacterium
GTCAACTGTTTTTTGTAATATTTTTAAAGTTTTTAGGCATAAAAAACAGTGGCTCTCTATGACAGAAAACCACTGAAATGATGCTTAACTGAATGGCATTGATAAAAAATTATCAACAAAAATTATTACAAGAAAAAGGGGAATATTATTTATGCATAAAATAACAAAAAATAAAGATAATATAATACTTGTGTTGATGGTTTTATTGCATACGTTAGCTTTGTTTGTAATATTAAATTTCACAAAAGCTATAGAAACATATCCAGATGAGCTTGCTTACTATAATATTGCTAAAAGTTTGTTTTATAACAATGGTGTTAAAATGCATGGAGTTTCATTTCCATTGCAAAATCTAGCATATTCATATTTTTTACTTCCTTTTTTTGGAATCAAAAATGGTGTGATAAGGGTAAGTGCAATTACTTTAGCTAATTCTTTTATAATGTCAGCATGTATTATTCCTATATGGGGAATTTGTAAAGAATTAAATTTAAAGAAATTATATAGATGGCTAATTGTTGCAATAATGTTGGTATGGCCAGATTTAATAATATCTGGAACATTCATGAGTGAGAATTTGTTTTGGTTTTTATCACTTATAACGTTTTATTTTTGCATAAAAACATATGGATCTAAAAATATTGTTTGGAGCATTATGGCGGCTATAGGTTCTTATTTAACATATTTTTGTAAAGAAGTGGCGCTATGTTTTCCAATTGCTTATGTTGGGGCATTGGTGATTATTCCTTGCATTAATTTGATTATTGATCGGAAGGATGATAAGGGAACAGAGAAGATAAACGTATATAAAGAATATAGGAAAAGCGAGATCTTTAAAAAGCTGGTTGTATATTTAATCACATATATAATAATGTATATTCTCTTTAAAAAAACTATTTTATTAAATATAGATGATATATATAAAAGTAAAATGGATATTAGCTTTTTGAAAGATTGGTATTCGATATTTTATTTTGTGTATGCGTTTGCTTATTATTTTATTGCTTCTGCTTTAGCATTTATGGTTTATCCATTAATATATCCAGCCATACATATTAGGGAATTAGATAAAAAGACTAAAAATGCTTTTTTATTCTTGATGCTTTTATTTTTAGAAACTTTATTTGTAATTGTATTTACAATTACAATAAAGGAGGATGTTGGAAGAGTTGCTCCTAGAATTCATTTAAGATATTTTACACCAATGATAGGAGTTTTTTTGCCTGTTTTTTTCAAAGCAATATCTCTTACACAAAATATACGTGAAAATAAATTTTTCTTTAAAAAATATACTTATTTATGGATTATATTTGGAGTAATTTGTGCTTTTTTATATAAGGGAATTACTTTAGGAAGTACAAATGAGAGTTATGCTTTATTTTTTTCAAAATATCTGGCTGACAAATTTCCAGCCTTGTGTCACGAAGGAGATAAGACAGTTGTTTTTTATCCGTATGCAGTAATTATTATTGTGCTATTAGTATTTGTTTTTGCTTTATTGCATTTTTTTGAAAAATCATTTTCGGAAAAGAAATTTTTAATGTTATTTTCTATAATTATGATTGGTGTGTGTGTGTTAAACGTTATTCCAGGAACTGTTTTTTTTAAAAGAACATATATAGTAAGAGAAGATTTAGTTAAAGAAATGGAAGAGATAAATAATTATTTTAGAGAGAATAATATAACGGATAGTCGAGTAGCTTTTGTGGCAGTTAGTCCGTATGATGAATATTCAAGAGTATATGATACGTATTTTGATGGTGAAAATAACTATGAAATAAATAATGAGAATATTGTAAATATTATTGCAAAAACAAGTGGAACAACAAGTGTCGATAAGATTACATTTAATGATATAATAGACGGGAAAGAGTATAATATTGATAGATTAGATTATATTATTTGTAGTTCGGAATCAGAAGAGAATATAGGGATAATTCAAGACTTCACGAAAGTAGAAAGTATTTCGAAAAAAAATTATAGTGTATATAAAAATATAAATGCGTATGAGATAAAAGTAAATAGAACAACATCATTTGATTTTAATTTTACTTCATCAGGGAATAATACCGCAGGGTTTGTGAAAGGAATATCTTCGTGTGAAGATGATTATACATGGAGTGATGGAAATAACCTTGAAATTAGTTGTTTCCTCAAAAAAAATATTAAAAAGGTAAAAGTGGATATAGATTTAAAAGACACTTTTAATGGAAAGCAACAAATATATATATATCAGGGGGATACAGAGATCTATGAAGGGGAAGCTAATGGTGGTCAAATGATTTCATTTGAATTAATTCCAATAGAAGGAGATTGTAGTTTTAGAGTTTTTTTGCCTAATGCAATTTCACCTAGTCAATTAGGGCAGAGCATGGATACTAGAAATTTAGCATTGGCTTTAAGAAATATAAATATTAAAAAAATTGAATGAAATTTAAAATGAAAAGGATTGGAAATATGAATAATGTATTTACAATTGATACTGAAGATTGGTATCATGCTAATTTTGAAGATGATTTATTTACAAATGATAGTAATATTATTTCAACAGTTGAAAATAATGTTGATCGATATTTGGAACTTTTTTCTCAAAATGATATTAAAGCAACTTTTTTTGTCTTGGGTTTTGTTGTAGAACAACATCCTGATATGGTAAGAAAGATTGCGGAAGAAGGTCATGAAATAGCGAGTCATGGATATGGACATCAATTAGTTTATAAACAAACCCCAGAAGAATTCAAAGAAGATGTATATAGAAGTAAAGTACTTCTGGAAGATTGTATAGGGCAAGAGATTATTGGTTATAGAGCTCCATCATGGTCTATTACAGAAAAATCATTATGGGCCCTGGATGTATTAGATGAACTTGGGTTTAAATATGATTCGGCAATTTTTCCCACCAAAAATTTTTTATATGGAATACCATATGCTCCACGAGTACCACATAATGCATCAGTATATGGAAAGAAAAATTTACATATTATAACCGCACCTCCAAGTACAAGAAAAATAGGAAATTTTAATATACCATTTTCGGGTGGAGCTTATTTTAGATTATTTCCTGAAAAATTGATTGAACATTTTACTGATTATGTTAATGAAAAAGAGAAGAGTCCAGTTGTATTTTATTTGCATCCACGAGAAATTGATCCTAAACAACCAAAACTTAAATTAAAATGGAAAGATTATATGATTCATTATTATGGTATTAAGGGATGCGAATCAAAATTAATAAAAATTCTAAGAAAATATGAATTTGTAACAATGAAGGAAATGTTGAATTTATAAATAAGGAAGATATTACAAATGAAAATATTGGTGATTATACCGGCGTATAACGAAGAAGAATCGATATTAACTACAGTACAAACTTTAAAAAATGTCCATCCGGAGGTAGATGCTATTGTTGTAAATGATGCATCTAAGGATAATACAAAAAAAATTTTAAGCGAAAATCATATACACTACTTAGATCTTCCAGTTAATTTGGGAATTGGTGGCGGAGTACAGGCAGGATATATGTATGCATATAGGAATGGTTATGATATTGCTATTCAAATGGATGGAGATGGACAACATCCTGCTAGCGAGTTAGATAAAGTAATTGCTCCTATAAAAGGAGAAAAAGCAGATATTGTGGTGGGATCAAGATTTGTGGATAAAGAAGGGTTTCAATCATCAATAATAAGAAGATTTGGCATTAAGTTTTTAAGTTTTCTCATATATTTATGTACAAGAAAACATATTTTGGATGTGACTAGCGGATATCGTGCAGTAAATAGAAAATATATAAAAATTTTTTCGGAAGAATATGCTCAAGATTATCCTGAACCAGAGGCTTTGGTCACAGCAGCTAAAAAAGGTGCAGAAATTATAGAAGTGCCAGTTATGATGAAAGAAAGACAAGGAGCTTCCTGTATACTTTAAAGAGTAAAAGGAATTGACCAAAAAGAATACCTCAAGTAAATTTAGATTATTACTGACCTGGCAGTTGGTAAAAATCTAAAACACATGAGGTATCTACAGTGAATATTAAAGCAAAAAA
>JAGAYJ010000019.1 GCA_017940575.1 Bacilli bacterium
CGCCCAGATTTTCTGGGCGCTCTTGACATACCAGCTTATTTTTGCTATTAAATAAACAACGGCTTAACAGCAGAAACCGCTGTCAAGCCGCATCAATTATCATAGAAGATCTAAATTTACAGAAAAAATTTCACACCGTCGATTTTTGTCAGGAGCATTTTTCTTGTAAATAACCTATTTACACAAAAATTTCACTCCCCTTGTCTTAAGATATTATCAAACAATTCTAATATATAATCTTCTTTATTTTCATATCGTATTAATTCATCCAAAGAATTTTTATTAAAAAAGAAAAAAGTGTCAACCTCTTTATCTGTATTAATTCTTCTTTTATTATATATATCAATCAACTCTGTTGTTGTTTTGCAGGTTTCAAGCTGATACAATATTCCGACTGAATATATTGGAATATCTTTTTGCTCTGGTGCTGGATATTTTGCATATTTTGCGCTATATTTACAAATGTAATTCTTATCATATAAATCAATTCCTATTTCTTCCTTTAATTCTCTTTGTAAACAAATTTCTGGGCAAAATTTTCCTTCTAAAAAATCTACTTCTTCAACCATTCCACCAATTGTATTCAAAATTTTTTCTTTATTCACGATAATGCCATAATACCCATCTTTTGTAATTATATATGATGCAACAAACAATGTATGAACGCATATTTTTTTTGTCATCTTAGCATAAATATAATCTGCAAAATTAGTCTGTGCAATTACCCAAATAGTTTTATTCTTTTCCCTAATTAAATCTATTACTGCATATATTTTTCCATTATAAATTCCATCTTCTACGTGATTCTTTATAAAATCATTCCAATTTTTTATTATATTCTCTTTTTCAGCATCACTTCTAATTATTTCAATAGGTTTTTTACAACTAAATTTTATGTTGCCAGTTATTTTTTTTACCATTTTTTTCACCAATTTTATTATATATTTTTACCCTATAATTACACCTAATCCAATCAATAAAAGCGCTGTTACCATTGATATAAAAATTCTTTTTTTCTCCATTTTCTCCGAAAAAATCATCAACAAAATTATATATGAAAAACATAAGCCCCCTGCTAAAACCAAAATCAACGCAGCCGCAGTTGAAAAATCAGAATATGTTATTGTCATACTTATTGATCCAATAAATAGTGCAATTATTGTAGCAAAGAAACCCAATATTTCTATGTATTTTATTTGCTCGTCATTCATTTTTTTTTGAATTTTGGAAAATTCTTTATAAAATTTCTCTATTTTGTAGTCAACAAGCCTAATATTCTTCTTAGTTTTAATTTCTAATTCAACATTATGATAATATGTTAAACGTGTTGTAGAATCTATTAAATCTGTCCTTTCATATGCAATAGCCAATAAAACCATTTGTTCCGCTTCTGTATATTTTTTTTGAATAAGGTATAAAGAAGCTTTTGAGCAATAATAATTTGCATACGGTGGTAATTTTTTTTCTTTTTCCTGTATAAATATTGCTCTGTCAACATATTCTAATGCTTTCTTAACGTCTTTTTTTCTAATTATTCCATCAACGGATGCCATGCTAATAACTATATCCGCATAATTATTAAAACATCCAATATTTTTTGAAATAACATTATAATTCGAAATTACTTTTTGTGCATATTCTAACGACTTTATATAGCATTTTGTATCATTATATCTAATGCTTTAAATTTATAATATTGCGAATATACTATATCAACCAAATATATATATTTGTCTTCTGAAAATAAATGAATATATGTTTCTACCAAATTAAACAACTGATATTTTTGTTCGAACCTTCTATATTTTGTAAATAAACAATAAAATGCTGAAAAACGCAATTTCAAATCATTACTTTCTTTTTTCAATATTGCGTAATACATTTCTTCCTTTTTTCCATATATTTTATCAAATATAATATTTTTCAATTCAGCCGTATAATTATCGCTTGTTGGATCTTTTATTTCTAAAAGTTTTTTCTTTAAACTAATCATTTATCTATAATTTTATATCTCATTTTTAATCATCAAATTTTTTATATCTATATTTGTACTTGTATATTTTATAGATTTATTATTTTGTATTTTTGTCGAAATATGATAATATCCTTTATTTACATATATATTTTTTTCTTCTTCACTACTAAAAATTTCTTCCTTCAATTTTTCACCTGAGCGGATTCCAATAATTTCTATATTATCTTATCCCAAGCCATTTAATTTGCATATTTGTTTTGCAACATCATACATACAGCCTATTTTCATTTTTGAAAATATTATTTCTGATTTTTTTCCATATTTAAGTGCATGCAAAACTAAATCATATACATCTTTTTTTCTCATAAAATATCTTGTCATTTGCTTTGATGTCAAAGTAATTTTCCTATTTTTTTCTATTTGTTTATTCCATAAATCAAAAACAGACCCATTTGTATTTAATACATTTCCAAGTCTAATTCCAATTACATCTACTCCATGATTTTTATTTTTAATCATTCTTTCTACAATTGCTTTTGTCATCCCCATGCAATTAACCGGATTCACTGCTTTGTCTGAAGAAAAGCAAATCACTTTTTCTACATGTTGATATTCTGATGCCCTTATAATATTTTCAGTTCCCATAATATTGATTTCAGTTGCTTCTAAGGGATTATTTTCAACAATTGGCACCTGTTTCATTGCCGCCGTGTGAATAACATAATCCACCCCATCCAACAAATACAATATTCTTCCATAATCTCTCACATCACCAATATAATATTCAATATTCTTATTCATAAATCTCTTTTGCATAAAATATTGTTTTTCTTCATCCCTCGAATAAACAATAATTCTTTTTGGATTTTCTTTGCACATTTTTCGAATTAAATATTGTCCTATAGATCCTGTCCCACCTGTTACCATAATAGTTTTTTCTGAAAACATATAATTATTCCTCTTTTTATACACTCTGAAATATTAAAAGAAATTTTCCCATTTAATTATTATGAAAATGTTTTGTTTTCTTTTCTGGTGTCCATATCAGTACAATTCTTATTCTCGTCAATTTTCGATATTTCATGTAAAATTCATTTTTTATTGTATGGATTTCACATTATTTTTTTAATAATACATCAAAAGGGACTCCGAAGAATCCCTTTTGATTTATAATGATCATATTTACTTTTACTGTAACAGAGAAAGTACACCCTGATTAGACTGATTTGCCTGTGCGAGCATAGACTGTCCAGCCTGTGCAAGAATGTTGTTCTTGCTGTAGTTAACCATCTCTTTTGCCATATCTGTATCACGGATACGAGACTCAGCAGAAGATGTATTCTCGGAAATGTTATCCAAGTTGTCGATGGTGTGCTCTAATCTGTTCTGTACAGCACCGAGTGCGGATCTCTGGGAAGATACCTTAGCAACGGCATCAGCAATTGCATCAATTGCATATGTTGCTGCTGTACCGGTAGCATCCTTTACATTGATTCCCTTGATACCAAGATTTGAGGAATTCATAGTATCAATGTCTACCGTAATCTTATTCGTCATATCAGCATCTGCTCCAACATGCAAGTTAAACGACAAAGTATTTGCTACAGTTGCATATCCCTTTGTAATAGCATAAGTAGTCTTACCATCTGCTGTCACACCAGCAGCAACTGTTGCCTTTTTGTCAGTTGTTCCAATATTATTGGCTGCTGTTAATTCCTCTTTGATCATCTTTTCAGCCTGTGCCTTTGTGATAATTGAGGAATCATCACTATCTACACCAGCAGTTACATCTGCATCTGTCATAACCTTCATTGTAGTATCATCTACTTTTACAGTGTCTCCCTCATTTACAAGTTCTTTTACATCTGTAATTGCATTTTTTCCCGTCGGAACCGTTGAAGCCCACTTAATAGCGCCACCATCTTCATACGCTGTCTGCCCAGCAGAATTAGTAATTTTCTCAATTGACTTATCTGCTTTTGTTGTTATAGTATATGTCTCATTATTAACAGAGAATGTTGCACCAGATGTATATTCACCAGCAGTTGTCGGGACGATTAATAACTTTTTGTCAAGCGCAGCTCCCACATCAGCCTTAGAAGCACCAATCGTATACTGCTTTCCTGCAATCTTTACACTGTCTCCAGTTTTTAATTCATCCATGGTAAATGTTGCGCTCTTAGCACCATCTGCCAATGTTCCCTTTAAGCCTGCATCATGAGCATTCATATATACATTCTTTGTTGAAGAATCATCACCCTTTAACAGATAAATCTCATTGAATTTTGTAGTCTCAGCAACACGATCGATCTCTGTAGTAAGCTGATCCACTTCATCCTGAATAGCCTGACGATCATCAGACGAATTTGTTCCATTTGAAGACTGAACTGCAAGCTCATTCATACGCTGTAACATGCTGTGAACTTCTGTTAAAGCACCTTCAGCGGTCTGTACAGAAGATACACCGTCCTGTGCATTGGAAGAAGCCTTGTCCAGTCCACGGATCTGCTTTCTCATCTTCTC
>JAGAYJ010000020.1 GCA_017940575.1 Bacilli bacterium
ATTTTTACAATTAATTACTTCTTCTGGAAGATTTGATATAGATGATGTAATTTTAAATTTATCTGGTGCATTAATTCTATATGGAATTATTAAAATAAAATCAGTAAATAATTTAATTAGAAATATATTTTTATTAGAAAAAAATAAAATATCTAAACAAAGTTACATTAAAATATTTAGTTTCCTATTTATTGTTATACTTGCAACTATACTAATCGTTGCTTTTCGCAATAAGTTATATGATAAAAATGTAGATGATTATATGAAAAAAATGAATCCAACAATTAAGATTGTTGATGAAACAGAAACTTGTGATGAAGCATTAGAAAAATTTTATGAAGACGATTTTAGAACTTACTACTTTTCTTGTATAAAAAGTAATAATGTATATGCTATTATTAATGGCGAAGAAAAATATTTAGTTAAAGATATACTTAATACAAAAGATTTTAAATATAATATTGATATTAATAAGATTAAATTAAAGTTAGAAGAATATAAAGTTACATATTACGAAGAAGATAAATATAGTAAAATTAGCTTTAATGTTGATATAAATTGTGATAATGATGTATGTGGCTCACCAGAAAATAAAGCATTTGTTGGTAATGAAAATAATTTAGAAGTTAAATTTGATAATAGAAATTCTATTTTTGATACCGATAATTATAAATATAAAATTGATTTATATTTAATTCCTAAAGCAAGTGGTACATCTAATCTTGAAGTAATATTTAAAGATGATAATTCAGGAAAACAAACAAAATATTTATATAAAGTAACTATTGATGATAATTTTAATACAACTTATAAATTAATAGATAATAATTAGTTCAAAATATAAAGATATTAAGAGAATGTAAAAAAATTCTCTTTTAATATGTTAAAATAGTAGTATAGACAAAATTAAACCAATAGTGTGTGTTAATTTTTAATTAAAAATGATAATATTTTTTGAGGAAGTGAGAAAATGGATCAAAATAAAAGTGGTAAATTTATTGCTAAATTAAGAAAAGAAAAAAATATGACTCAAGAACAACTCGCTGAGAAAATGGGTGTTAGTATAAATGCTGTTAGTAAATGGGAACGAGGACTAAGTTTTCCAGATGTATCACTATATAAGAAATTATGCAAAGAGTTAGATATAAATATAGAAGAATTAATTAATGGGGAAAAAGATAAGAGTGAAGAAGCAAAAGAAAAAGCTATAATTTCTACAATAAAAGAAACAGATAAGATAAAAAAGAATTCTAAAAAATTATTAATTGTTTTATCAACAATTTTCGTGATTATAGTTTGCGGATTAATTTATTATAATAAAAATTTAAAAGTTAATTTAGTTAATGATTCAGATTATTTATATGATGAAGTTATTGGTTTTATAAAAGAAAAAGAATTTAAAGAGAATCCAGATTCAAAAGAAAAAGATTTTAATGTCTTTTATAGTTATCATCCTTTTGGTATAGAAAAAAAGAATGATTATAAATATGTATATTTATGGATCTACGAGCAAAGTTATTATATTGAAAAAGAAGAGTATGGTAGTGGGTTAGCAATATCTTCTGGAAGTTCTATGCCAATTAAAGCAATTTTCAAAGATAATAAATTACAAGATATAGTATATCCAAAAGATGGTAATCAGTATGTTTCTTCAATTAAAGAAATGTTTCCAGGAATAATAGCTAATCAAGTGTTAAATTTTGATAAAGAAAAAAATATTAATAAGTTATTTATTGAAGTATCAAATAGAAAGAATAAATATTATGATTATTTAAACTTAGATATGAATAGTCTTACAATTGATGATATTAGTTATGGTGATCTTATATTTACTGTTTGGATTGGAAAAAAGGATTGTGTTCCTGTTGAATTAGCAGTATATAAAAATAATAAATATAAATTATTTAACGAATATGAATCTTGCAGACCAAATCAAAATTGTAATTCGATGTTAAAATATTCTAATAGTATAGAAGGAAAATATAGTTATGATATTATGCAAATAATAAAACATAGCACGGATGCGAATAATTTTCAATTTACTAATGATAACATACCAAAATATGAAATCTTTAGTGGAAATGGTTATAATTTTGTAACAGATGATGATAACAAATATTTAACAGATTTCTTAAAATCAATTAATGTGGATTTAAGTCAATGTGCGAAACCTAATTACGGAGATTAAAACAATCGTAATATTAAGATATTGCGTTGGAAACTATCTTTAAGACAAGATAGTAACACACTACCAAGTCGGCATTATGCCAACTAGGAATAGTGTGCAAAGGGACACCCTTTTGAAACCCGATCAGCAACATTTCACAAACTATCGTAAGTGAATGTTGCTCTTTTTTATTTTGTCTTACGACTTCATAAAAAAGAAAGAATACTATCGCCACTTTCATTGCTTCGCAACAAAACGTGCCACGTATTCTTTAAATAAAAAAATAGTTCAATCTAAACGAAAGAACTATTTTTTTATATTTGGTAATAGTTGTTCAACTTTATCATGTTCTTTATCAGTTAATACAAATAGGACAACTATTACTATTGCGGATACTATATAAGCAATTATCATTGCTATATAGTTTTGTGAAAATATAGTTTCAAATAATGCAATAGGACATAATATTATTCCTAATATACCTACTGCTATAAATACTTTATCACTATATTTTTTTGTTAATTGTTTATCAGGATTTTTATCATCTTTTTCATTCCATGTTCTACCAATAATAGACCACTCTTTAGTAAACAATGCATTTCCAAAACTAGTTAATCCTATAAAAAACCAACCGACTGATACCAACTTATAATTTTTAGTAATAGGAACTAATATAAGCATTATAGTTGATAGTATAAAACCAATTATTTGAACTTTATTTAAATACATCTTTATTTTTTGCATTTTTCTTCGCCTCCTTAAGTCTGTTTTCATCAAGTATTCCAAGTATAAGTTTATTAGTAACATTTTGATATTCTAAATCTTGTATCGTTTCTAGTGCTGAATCTTTTTCTTCTTCGGAAAGTTTATTACTTGCAAGTTCTTCATTTAAGGAATCAATCATATCATCATTTCTTTTAACACTAGATCTAAATAACATCCATTCATAATCTAGTTCTTCGCCTTTTAAGTTTTCATAATGTTTTTTGATAAAAGGATTTAAAGGTGTTAATTTACCACCAAGACCTACCATTTCCATCATATCATTATAATTTAAACCTATTACTTTACTTATCTTTCTAAATAGTTTAGGATTAGGTATTTCTCTTTCTCCTGACTCTATTTTAGATATCTCGGCATTACTTATACCTATGGCATTTGCTAATTGTCTTTGAGATAAACCTTTATTTTCTCTAGCTTTAGCAATTTCTTCTCCTATATTTTTTTTAGGCATATAACTTCACCACCTGCATTAATAATACCATAAATGTTAATTAAAATCAACACTTTTGATAAAAATGTTAATAAAAAGTATTGACAATGATGTAATTAGCATGATATATTAAGTGTGTTAACAAAAATTAACAACTAAAAATTAAATGTTAATTTTAATTAGAGAGGAGGAAATCAAATGTATGAATAAGTTTAAAACACCAAATGATATCTGGGACAACAAAAATATTAAACCAGAAGCAAAAGAAATTTATTCCTATCTATATTGCAGAGGATTTGATAGAACAGTATTCCACTTCAATATAGGAGATATACAAAATCTTATTCCAATAACAAATGTAGGATTTAGAAATAATCTAAAAATATTAGAAAAACTAAAACTACTAATATATAAGGAATATAAAAGAGGAATGTATGAAATACATATCTGCTAGATAAGTAGATATGGAGATACACTAAATGTTCGGAGATTTAGATTAGTATCTCAAATCTTATAGAAATATAAGATTCAGAAATCC
>JAGAYJ010000021.1 GCA_017940575.1 Bacilli bacterium
ACTTATGATTTAACTTGCAACAAACTAGCTAAAATAGCATCATCTAACTCTTCTATTTATGTACATAGTGATTATTCTAATCTTTATTCGAATGATGACTTTAAAGCTTTTTATGATTTAAGAGAGATGGATAAGTTTAGAAAGCTTATATTTGTATCAAATGAATCTAGAGAGTCTTTTAATAGATTTTATCCAGATTTAACTAGTAGATCAATTACAATTAATAACTTTATAAATGATGAGTTAATATTAAAAAAAGCAGAAGAGCCTATTGATGATATTAAAAGAACTCATAAATATTTATTTACATTTGTAGGTAGACTTGATGAATCATCTAAAAGAATTACTAAACTTCTTAAATTAATTATGATGCTTCATGCTAAGTATGATGTAGAGTTATGGATTATTGGAGACGGTAAAGATAGGGAGCACTATCAAAAAATTATTGATGAGTGTAATATGGATTATGTTCATATGTTAGGTATGAAAAAAAATCCATATCCATATATGAAGGAAGCTGATTATATAATTCTTACATCTATTTATGAAGGATTCCCTGTTATATACCTAGAATCTATTTTACTTAATAAAAAGATCTTAACTACAATTGATGTAACTGACAATATAATTAGTATTGATGATAACTTTGGATACATTCTACCTCAAGATATAGATGGTATGTATAGAAAAGTTGATTCAATACTTGATAATGATCCACTTAACTATAAATATATTGATTTTGAGTCATTAAATGAACTTAAAATGAATGATTTAGAACAAATCTTTGATGGGGTGATATAATGCCTGAATTTAGTATAGTTGTACCAATTTATAATGTTGAAGGATATTTAAAAAAATGTTTAGATAGTATTTTAAATCAAACGTTTGTAGATTATGAAATTATTTTAGTTAATGATGGTTCTACTGATCAATCATTAAGTATTATTAAAGAATATATGAGTAAGTATCCTGATATTAAGTTAATTAATCAAGAGAATAAAGGACTTAGTGAAGCTAGAAATAGTGGACTTAAAGAAGCAAGAGGTAATTATGTTTTGTTTGTAGATAGTGATGACTTTATAGATAAAGATTTACTTCTTAATCTAAATGATAGTATTATTAATAATCCTGATTTAGTTAGATTTCAACTTAGAGTTGTATCTGATAAAACTATAGATATTAATGAAGAGGCGTTTGACTCACTAAATGGTCATGATGCATTTAAAAAAATTATCAAATATAGATTTGTTGAAAATGCATGGGCATATTTATATAGTCGTAAATATTTAATTGATAATGGATTTTTATTTAAACCTAATATGTATCATGAGGATTATGGTTTAATTCCACTAGCGATCATTAAAGCATCTAAAGTTAATTCTATTTCATATATTGGATATAACTATGTTCAAAGATCTAACTCTATAATGAGTGATTCTAATTATATGAAAACAAGAAAAAAAGCATTTGATGTATTAAGTCAATATTTAGATATTGTGGATAAAGATAGTGACCCATATTATAGAAGCTTTTTAGCTAACTCAGTTATATTAAAATTAAAAGATTTAAATAAAGAAGATTATAAAAAGTATTTAAGTGAGATAAAAAAACATAATGTGTTTGATAATATATTATCTGATACATTAGTAAGAAAGATTAAAAAAATGCTTTTAAAAATATCTCCTAAATTATATTTAAAGGTTGTGATGTAATGCCAAAAGTATCTGTGGTAACACCCACTTATAATAGAGATAAGTATATTAAAAAATGTATAGATAGTATACTTAATCAAACACTTAGTGATATAGAACTTATATTAGTTGATGACGGTTCTACCGACAATACCTCAAATATAGTATCTACTTATAATGATCCAAGACTTAAATATTTTAAAAGAGAAAATCATGGAATAGGCGCTAGTAGAAACTTTGGTATTGATGAGTCTTTAGGAGAATACATTTTATTTGTAGATAGTGATGACTTTATAGAGTCTAATGCAATTGAAAAAATGTATAATAAAGCAATGTATGATGATTTAGATATATTAGTAAGTGATTACTATAATATATATCAAGATGGAAGATTAGATAATATACATCTAGAATCATTTGATAATACAACTTTAAAAGATAAACCTGAGTTATTATTAACTATTAATCTAGGACCTTGTAATAAGCTATTTAAAAGAGAATTGTTTAATAATAAAGAACTACGTTTTCCAGAAGACATAAAATATGAAGATATGCCTTTAGTGTCTCATTTATTTAAATGCTCTAAAAAAATAGGTAAAATAGATGAAGCTTTATGTTATTTCTTAGTTGATAATGTAAGTGAGACAACTGTTAGAGATGAGAGAGTATTTGATATATTTAAATCACTTAAATTAACGCTATCTTATCTTTATGAAGAAGAATATAAAGATGCATTAAAAGAATTAGTTATATCAAAACTATGTAACTATAATATTCAACAAAGATATCAAAAAAATAGAAAAACAAGACATAAATTTATTAATGAATCTTTTATATTTATGAAAAGTATTGATTCTAAATATAAAAAGAACAATTACTTTAAAACAAGAAATAAATTAAAAGGCTTTATAGAAAAACATAAATTAATGACTATATTATATTGTGATATATATAGAATAATAAAAGGCTAAATTACTTGAATAGTATAGCCTTTTTTTGATATAATTATATAGTAAATAAAAAAGGAGTGTACAAATGAAAAGTAATAAAGCAATTATCGTAGATCATGTCGATAAAGATTTTAAAATGTATTATGATAGAGCAAATACTTTAAAAGAAAAATTATTATTCTTTTCAAAGAAAAATAAAAGTAAAGATAAACTATTACACATTTTAAAAGATATTAATTTAACAATAGATAAAGGTGAGTCAGTAGCACTTATAGGTGTTAACGGTAGTGGTAAATCAACACTACTTAAAATGATGACTAAAATTATTTATCCAAATAAAGGAAAAATTACTGTTAATGGTAAATTAACTTCATTACTAGAATTAGGTGCAGGATTCCATCCTGATTTCTCTGGTAGAGAAAACATTTACTTTAACTCATCTATATTTGGACTTACTAAAAAAGAAATAGAAAAAAGAATAGATCAAATTATTGAGTTTTCTGAATTACAAGATTTCATTGACAATCCAGTTAGAACATATTCATCAGGCATGTATATGAGACTAGCATTCTCTGTAGCTATTAACGTAGATGCTGATATTCTATTAATTGATGAAATTCTTGCAGTAGGTGACCAACACTTCCAAGAAAAATGTTTTAATAAATTAAAAGAACTTAAAAAAGAAGGAAAAACTATTGTTATAGTTACACACAGTTTAAACTCTGTTAAAGAATTCTGTGATAGAGCTGTTTGGTTATATGATGGAAAAATTAGAATGGATGGAAATGTTGATAAAGTAATCAGTGAATATGAAAAGGTGTGTGGATAAAATGAATATCTTTAAAGAATTATATCAATATAGAGAACTATTAAAAACAAATGTTAAAAAAGAAATTAGAGGTAAATATAAAGGATCTTGGTTAGGTGTTTTATGGACATTCCTAAATCCTTTATTACAACTTTTAGTTTATTCATTTGTATTTCCATATATCTTAAGAGTTGAAGTTGAACATTATACAATATTCATGATGGTAGCTTTAGTTCCATGGACATTCTTTACAACTGCAATTCAAATAGGGGCAAGCAGTATCATTGGCGAAGCTGGAATTATCAAAAAAGTATATTTTCCAAGAGAAATTATACCTATTTCAGTTGTTATAAGTGCTTTAGTAAACTTCCTTATAACTTGTATAATAATGTTCTTATTTATATTAATTAGTGGTGTAGGATTTACTCCTTACGTATTATTATTCCCAGTTATAGTTTTAATTCAAACTATATTCACATTAGGATTTACATTTATCTTATCTGCTGTAACTGTATATGTACAAGATATAGCTCACTTCGTAAGTATAGTAATTATGCTTATGTTCTATGCTACTCCAATTGTATATAATGGTGAATTACTTCCAGCTAAATTCCAATGGATAATTACTTTAAATCCAATGGCTCAAGTAATTAATGCTTACCGTGATATTTTATTCTATCATAAGACTCCTGATTATAACGGTATTGCTATCTTAGCCTTAATTAGTTTAGCTATATTATTTGTAGGATATGAAATATTTAAAAAATTAAAAAGAAACTTTGTGGAGGAATTATAATGGAAAAAAAGGTTATTCATTATTGCTGGTTTGGTGGTAATCCTTTATCAAAGTTAACAAAAAGATGTATTAAAAGTTGGAAAAAATACTTACCAGACTATGAAATAATAGAATGGAATGAATCTAATGTAGATTTAGAAGAATGTCCATTTATTAAAGAAGCATATAAGAATAAAAAATGGGCTTTTGTTGCTGATTATGCAAGAACAAAAGTTATTAATGAAATGGGTGGAATATATTTAGATACTGATGTTATTATTACAAAAGATATAAGCAAGTTCTTAGAAAAAGGAACAGTACTTGGGCTTGAAGATTCATTAATGGTAAATGCTGCTGTATGGATTGAAAATAAACCTAAAAGTTGGTTTTCAACTCAAATGTTAAAATTTTATCAATCACAAGAATCATTTAATCCAGATGACTTATATTCAGTAAGTATTCCAAGAATTATGAATAGTATTTTATATGATCTTGATTTAAATGTAAGATCAAAAGAAATACAACATTTAAAACATGATATTACAGTTGTTCCAAGAGATTATTTTTATCCACTTTCTTATAACTATAGAAATAATGTATTTACAGATAATACATGTATGATTCATTATTTTGATGCTACATGGATACCTAAATGGGAACAAAGAGAAAATAAAATATATAGAAGATTTGGTGAAAAGAATGGTGATAGAGTAATTAAATCACTTAGATTCACTAAAAGAAATATTAAAAGAGGAGCTAAATTAGTATTATATCCTGCTGTTTTATATAGAAGATATAAGAAAAAAATAACTCCAAAATATTTAGAACAAATTAATAATTTTATAAATAATTTAGATAATTTTAAAGATAGCTATATTGTTATGCATAATCCAGAATGGTTTGGTGTAACTAATGCTACACTTGAACTTTTTGATAATCACATTGGATGTGGCGAAATCTTAAGAAAAAAAGATGTTGAAGCTATAGGTAATAAAATATTAGAAAATAATATTAATCAAGTAATATTCAGTGCTATGTGTATTGGATGGATTGATTTAGCTAAATATCTTAAATCAAAAAATAAAGATATTAAAATTAAAGTATTCTGGCATGGAAATCATTCACAAGTAACTGAACCATATGGATGGGAAAGAAACTTAGAAATTATTAAATATCATAAACTTGGTATTATCGATGTATTCGCAACATGCAAGGAAAGTTTAATTGATTTTTATAAGAGTGAAGGATATAAAACATTATTCATAACTAACTCAGTTAATGTTAATGTTAAACCTGATAAAAAGAAAAACAAAGATGAATTTAGAATTGGTCTATATGCTGCTAAAAGTGATGATTGGAGAAAGAATATGTTCTCTCAACTTGCAGCTGCTAAATTCTTAAACTATAAGAATGTAGTAATAGATATGGTTCCTTTAAACAATGATGCTAAAGCATTTGCTAAAGATATGGGAATTAAAATTGATGGATTAGATAAACCAATTCCAAGAGAAGATTTAATTAAGAGAATGGGGGCTAATGATATTAACCTTTATGTAACATTTTCAGAATGTTCTCCAATGGCTCCAATTGAGAGTTTCTCTGTAGGAGTTCCATGTATAGTTGGTAATAATCATCATTGCTTTAAAGATTCTAAATTAAAAGATTATTTAATTGTTAATAATGAAGCAAGTCCAATGAGTATTGCTAAAACAATTAAAAAATGTATTGATAACAAAGAAGAAGTTTTAAAACTATATAAAGAATGGAATAAACAAAATAAAAAAGAAAGTAAAGAAGCTATAAAAAGTTTTCTTGAAATGTGAGGTATAACATGAAAAAAACAGTTGTATTAATCTCAAAAAATAATGGCTATTTAAATAGTGTTAAATATAGTTTTAAAAATGTTATAGAACTAAAAGAAACTCTAAACTCAGAAGAAAGAGATGAATTAGTTAAAAAAATAGAAAAATATGATAGAATCATTTTAGTTGACTATTTATTTGTATTTAGATATTTAATGCAAAATATGGATAAAGAGTTTAAATGGATTTTAACATATGATGTATCAAGTCTTCCACTTATAAATGAAAAACTTTCATATAAAGCATTAATGGAATATTATGATAGAAAGTTAGTTAGTGAAATAGCTTGCTTAGATAATGATTTTTATGAATTACTTAAAAAAGCAAAATATAAAGTATCTAAGATTGATTTAGATGTTAATGTTAAATTTAAAAAGAAAAAAAATGATGAAGTAGGTATTGTAGGAATAGATTACAATCCACTTGATAATTATTACAATGAACTTACAGCTATTAAATTAAACAATCAATTTGTTAATTTGAGTGGTAGAACAAATGCTACAAAAGAGTTTGTTAAATTCTTTGAAATGAAATATAGTTTTAAAGAAAATGATTTAGAAGTTATTAAATCAAGTAATATAATATTAGAGTGTTCATTTGCTAAATTAAACATTGAAAAAGTTTTAATTGCTATGGATAATGGCGTATTAGCTATTGTCGGTAATACATCTATATTTGATAAATATAAAACATTAAAAAAATATTTAGTATTAAATAGTGATGATGATGTAAATGAAACAGCACAAAAAATAAATGAAGCAAAAGATCATTCAAAAGAAATATTAGAAGAATATAAAAAATTTAGAAAAGATTATAGAACTAATTGTTTTAAATCTATTGATGAATTATTAAAATAGTAAGGTTGTGATAATATGCAATTAAGCATTATTATTCCAGTTTATAATACAAGTAAATATTTAAATAGATGTTTAGATTCTGTTATAAATGCTAGAATTGATAATAGTGAGATAATTGTTATTAATGATGGTTCAACAGATAATAGTGAAGAGATTATAAAAGAATATTTAAATAAGTATTCTTTTATAAGATATATATCTAAACAAAATGAAGGACTTGGAGCAACTAAAAATTTAGGTATTAAAGAAGCTAAAGGAAAATATTTAAGCTTTATTGATTCAGATGATTCAATTAACCCTAACTTTTATAAAGATGCTATAAATTATATGAACGACGACTACGATTTAATTGTATATGATTTTTTAAGCATTGAAAAAGATAAAGAATATACTACATATGCTAAAGATCCAATATTTAAAAATTTATCAGATTATGAAGGTATTCTTTATACAACTATAATGCCTTCGTCATGCAATAAAATTATGAAAAAAGAAGTGATTACAAAATCAAATGTCTTATTTCCACAAGGACTTAGATATGAAGATTTCGCAACTACTCCTGTTTATTTATTAAATAGTAAAAAAGTTAAATATTTAAATAAACCTTACTATAATTACTATATAAATGAAAATTCAATAATGCATAAAAAAAATATCAATTATGATATGTCTTATGTATTAAAACTACTTGATAGTAGATTAAAAAAATATAACAATTATGATAGAGATAAATTTGTCTTTTATAATTATATATGGAGATTAGAAAGCTTTTTATTAAATCCATTATATACATTATCACTTAAAGATAGATTTAAATATTCTATTAAATTATATAAAAATAACCATAATATATTTAGAAATATTAATAAAAATAAATATGTTATTGAATCATTAAATAACTTTGATGATAAAACAAAAGATTTTATTATAAAAAGAAATAAATTATTAGCAAGTCATAATATTTTAGGGTTTAATTATTTTTTATTTAAAAATGCAAGAGAAACTAAAATATATGATATAGAAAATAAGTATTACGATTAGAGGGTGAATTGGATGGTAAAAAATAATCAAGTTAATGAATTAGAAGATAGAATTGCAGAATTAGAAAGAGAAAATGATAGATTAAAAAGTTTAAATAAATTATTAACAGTTGAAATAGAAGAAGCCAAAAAATATAGTGGAATTGTTTTTAAGGATAATCAACAACTTAAAGAAGACTTATATTGGATATACAAATCAAGAAGCTATAAATTAGCAAATAAACTAACTAAATTGGTGAAGAGAAAATGAATGAAAATTTAATGTACAATGTTGATAGTTTCTTATATGGTGGAAGCTATATGCATCAATTAATCATAAATGATAGTATCGGTGAAAATGGAAAAAATCTTACAATAATGGTTCTTACATATAATCGTTCAAAAGCAACAATTGATTTGTTATCAAGTGTTCAAAAAAAGATGTCAAATTTTGAAGGCGAAATATTGTTGATTGATAATAATTCTGATAAGAAGGAGTTAAATACTGTTAAAAAATTTATTGAAAAAAATATAAAAATAAAAACAAGAATTATTGAATTTGAAAAGAATTATGGTGTTGCTGCAGGAAGAAATAAAGGTATTAAGTATGTTAATACTGATTGGGTGATGTCGTTAGACAATGATATCTATTTGGTTGGAAACCCTCTTAAAAGCATTGACGAAACCATTAAATTATTTGGATGTCATTTTTTAAATATTCCTTTAATGGATGAAAAAGGAAAAAAATATTTTTTAAATGGTGGTCATTTGTATTTAGAAACAGATGGTGCTGAAATTGATGTTGGTGGTGGTTCTTTATTTGAACAGTCTTCTATAAAAAAATATATAGATCCTAAACCATCTTTGTCAACATTTTTTGCAGGTGGAACTTCTGTATTTAAAAAGCAAACATTTATTGATGTTGGAATGTATGATGAAGGATTCTTTATTGGCTTTGAAGATACCGACCTTTCATTACGTTTATTTCAAAAGGGTTATAAAATAGGAAATTGTACAGGTAACTTTTTAATACATAATCATGTTATTGACAATAGTGCACAAAGCGTTAAATATGAAAAAAATCGTTTTTCATCAGATATTATTTATAACTCTGCGATGCATTTTGAAGATAAATGGGGATATAAGGTTTGGAATAAAAATGTGGCTTTATGGTTAGAACAACGTCAAAGTGATTTAAATGTTTCTGAGAAAAAAATGAAAAATAAACATATTGAGAAACCAAAAATTGCACTAGTAGTTGATGTTTATAATTGGTGTTTTTGGAATATTAGTAAACAATTAGAAAAATATTTAAGTGATAAGTTCGATTTGGAAATTGTAGTTATGGAAAATTTTAATGAAATCTATGATGCAATAATCTATTTAAAAAAATTTGATTTAGTTCATTTCTTCTGGCGTGGAAATTTGTTGGGGCTTAATGAGATAGATAATGAAGCATTTGTAAATAAATATGGAATATCATATGATTATTTTAAAAAAGAAATATTGAATAAAATGCATATAACTACAAGTATTTATGATCATTTATATCTTGATGATGAAATAGAATATACAAAAAAAATACTATCTATTGCAAAAGAATATACAACATCCTCTAATATATTAAATAATATTTATAAACAACTTGAAGGTATAAAAAACCCAGATGTAACTGTTACAGATGGTATTGATTTTGAAAAATTTAAATGTACTAATATAAATAAATATAAGGATTTAAAAAATAGAAAAATTGTTTTTGGTTGGGTTGGTAATAGTGCTTGGAATAAAGATTCTGTTGATGATTTTAAAGGATTTAATACAATTATTAAACCTGCACTTGAAGAATTAAAAAAAGAAGGATATCCAGTTGATACATATTTTGCTGATAAGCAAATAAGACAAATACCTTTTGATAAAATGAATGACTATTATAATTCAATAGATGTATTACTTTGTGCATCAAAAGCTGAAGGAACACCAAATCCTGTTCTAGAAGCTATGGCTACAGGAACAGTCGTCATTAGTACAAATGTTGGAATTGTACCAGATGCTTTAGGAAAGAAACAAAGCAAATATATCCTTGAAGAACGTACTAAAGAAGAACTAAAAAGTAAGATTATTATGTTAATAAATAATTTAGATAAGATTAATGAACTAAAAGAAGAAAACTTAAAAAGAATAAAAAAATGGTCTTGGCAAATAAAAGCAAATGAATTTGGAAAGTTTTTTGAAGAATGCTTAAAAAAAGATGAAAAATAAAATCTTAGTATATAATTATGTTCAATATTTAATTTCGTTTTTATTTTTTACATTTATTTGTTTTTATTTTAGGACAAATAACTTAAGTGATTATTTTTTATGTTTAATGTTTTATGTGCCTTATTTTATAATTTTTAGAAAAAATAATAATCTAAAAGAAATAATTATTGCAATTTTGATATGGGTTATATCTGTTAAGTTTATAGAGCCTTTAAATTTTAAAATTGAAGAAGCATCTTCGCAACTATGTCGCTTAATTGTTCATGTTACGTATTATACCGTTTTATTGTATTCTGTTAAATTTATTTTTAAAGTTATTAATAATTATAATAGTGTTTTTTATAAAAGATGGGTTAAGATTACATTTATATATTTTTTAATTAATTTTGTCATATTGCTATTAATTTGGCCTGGCAATTATGTTTGGGATGAAAAAAGTATATTTTGGTGTGCTCAGCGTTTTATTTATAGTGGTTGGCAGTCATATCTAAGTGTTCTATTATATTCCTGGTCATTATTATTAATTCCATATGTTGTTGGTATACAAGTTGTTCAAATTACTATTATATCATTAATTGTCGGATATATTTTATCAAAAATATTTGATATTTATCAATCAAAAAAAATTATTTTTGTTTTATTAGTTTTATTAAGTTTTCCACCAATTTTGATGAATAATATGTATCCACTTAGACATGCAATCTATACATATGTAGAATTATTATTATTGTCTAAAATATTTTTCATGAAAAAAGAAGATGCAAAAATAAAAATAAATGATTTATATATTATGTCATTTTGTATTATTATTCTTTCTTTTTGGAGAACTGAAGGTTTATATTATTTATTGTTGGGCCCATTAGCAATTATTTATATATTTAAGAAATATTTCAATACAGAGTTGTTACTAAAAATGATATTCAGCTTAATACTGTTTTTAGTAATGTATATGCCATTTAATATATTGAATAAAAAGAATCCAAGCAATTATGTTTTGACATCAGTTATAAATCCTCTTTCAATTATGTTTCAAGAAAAACTTAATATTAGTGAAACTGAATATAATAGATTGAATTCAGTAATAAATATAGAATTATTAAAAAAATATCCTAGTTATACGGAATGTCCTTCTTTTTGGAAAGGTGTTGTTTTACCAAATTATAATATACATATGAAATCGTTTATTATTTCGTATGCTAAATTAGTTTTAAAAAACCCTGTTAGTTTTTTAAATGCTAGATCAAAGACATTTCTTGCTACAACAGGATTAGATAAAAATGTCGTTGCTAACTCACCCTGGGACATGTATGAATACTTAAAT
>JAGAYJ010000022.1 GCA_017940575.1 Bacilli bacterium
ATGTATGAAAACTTAAATGAAATAAATGACTATGAAATAAAAAATATGGTAAATAATGATAAATTATCCAAACCTTTTAACATTAATTTTAGAAATAAAGTTATGAAATTTTTTAAAGGTGTACAATATAATTCTTATACATATAAATGGTTAGGAAGAATAATATGGAATTTTATACCTATGCTTATTATTATGGTTGTATTATGTATTTATTACTTTATAAAAAAGGAATATTCTTATTTTTATATAATTTTTTTACCATTAATTAAAGCATGTTTGGTATTTTGTACAGCACCTGCAACTTATTTCTTTTATTATTTTTCAATATATTTAATTGGAATATTAATAATTGGTATAGTGATTTATAACTTTTTTAATAATTGCTATACCCACTATACTCAAAAAATAAGTAAAGAGATTTGATTCTCTTTCTTTTTTTGTTTTTGTTGATAAGATTATGTATTTATTGTATAATTAAAGTACTGGTGATAATATGAAAAAAATAATAAAACAAGCATTATCATTCTTTTTAATTTCAGGTGTTGGATGGTTAATGGATATTTCATTATATACAATTCTAACTTACATAGGAGTTCATGTGATTTTATCAAATATTATTAGTTCTTCTGTTGCAGTTACTTATGTATATATAACATCAACAAAAAAATTATTTAAGAATGAAAGTAGGATTAATTTAAAAGTAAAATATATAATGTATATCGCTTATCAAATTTGTATGATTCTTATTTCTTCTTATTGTGTTTATTTGATTTCTAATTGTTTAATCCAAATGCTGCCAAATGTTAATATAAGTAGTATTAAAGGTATTATTAATTTAATAGTGGAATATGCAAAATTGAGTGCTAAGATATTGGTTACTCCATTTACAATGGTAATTAATTTCATTTTTATGAAGTTTTTAATAGAAAGAGTTTGAGGTGTTAAGATGGAAAAAATAATGGTTTTTATACCTATGTATAACTGTCAAAATCAAGTTGTGAGAGTATTAGATCAATTTGATGAAGAAATGTGTAAATATATTGATGAGGTCGTTGTAGTTAATAATAGAAGTACTGATGATGGAGAAAACGCAGTGATTAATTACTTAAAAACACATAATTTAAACACTAAATTTACTTTACTTAGAAATAATCAAAACTACGGTTTAGGTGGTTCTCACAAAGTTGCCTTTAATTATGCAATAAAGAACAATTATGATTATATAATTGTTTTACATGGTGATGATCAAGGAGCTATAAAAGACTTTAAAGAATTACTTGATAGTAAAGAATATCAAAAATATACTGGAGTACTTGGAGCAAGATTTATGAAAAAATCTAAATTAATCGGTTATTCTAAGACTCGCATTATAGGCAATAAATTGTTTAATCTATTATTTTCTATAATATCCGGAAAAAAAGTTTATGATTTAGGTTCTGGTTTAAATATGTATAAGGTTGATGATTTAAAAGATCAACATTATTTAACAATGCCTGATACATTATATTTTAATGATTGCATGATTTTATATCATTGTTATAAAAAAGAAAAAATATTATTTTATCCAATTACATGGAGAGAAACAGACCAAGTATCAAATAATAAAATATTAAAATTCTCTATGAGCTTACTTAAAATGTTATTTAGATATAGATTGAGTCCTAGAAAGTACTTTTCTAAGGATATGAGCAATCAAAAATTTACAAATTATGATAGTGAAGTAGTAATTGAAATAGGAGGTAAACAATGAAAGTATTAATAACAGGTGCTGCAGGTTTTATAGGTTCTCAACTTGCACATAGATTATGGAAAGATGGAGAAGAATTAATTTTAGTAGATAATTTTTCTTATGGTAAAGAAGATAATTTAATCTTTGAGGATCATGATTTTAGAGGAGAAATAATAAAAGAAGATATTAGAAATATTGAAGCAATGGAAGATATATTTAAAAATAACAAAATTGATTATGTTTATAATATAGCAGGTATTGCACCTCTTCCAGATTGTCAAACAAATCCGTATGAAGCATTAACAGTAAATGTTGGTGGACTTGTAAATATGCTTGAATTATCAAGAAAGTATGGCGTTAAAAAGGTTATACAAGCAAGTACAAATGCTATGTATGAAAATGAGAAAGAATTTCCAACAAAAGAAAATAAGTTTGAACTTCCAACACTTATTTATCCTAATACAAAATATTGTGCTGAAAGATTTGCTCAATCATTCTGTGATACATATGGAATGAATGTAACATGTATTAGATTTGCTAATGTATATGGGCCACATATTGATTGCTTAAGAAAAATGCCACCATTTGTTGCATATATGATTAGAGAGTTATATTATGATAGAACTCCTATTTTCCATTCTGATGGAAATCAAAGAAGAGACTATATCTATGTTGACGATTTAATCAATTTGGCAATAGCAGTTAGAAATGGTGAAGGTTTTGATGCAGTAAACTGCTCTTCAAATCAAAACTATTCAGTAAATGAATTATATGGAATTGCATGTAAGATAATGAACAAAGATATTAAACCTGAGTACGCAAGTGATGAACACTATTGGGAAAAGTATCCAGCATTATTTGAAGGTGCTTATACAATTAAAACACAAATATTAACTGATGAAATTAATAAGTATTCATTATGTGATAATACATATGGTAAAGAAAAATATGGATGGATACCACGAGTTGATATTGAAACTGGTTTAAAAAGGGTAATTGAGGCTGAGTGTGAATTATTAAGTAAAACTGGAGATGTATAGAATGAAAAAGATACATTTAATTATGCCAATGGGAGGAGCAGGTTCAAGATTTTTTAAAAATGGATTTGTTCTTCCAAAACCATTAATTGAAATTAATGATAAACCATTCTTATATTGGTCAACTAATTCATTGGCCAATTTTATAGATTATGAAGATTTAATTTTTGTTGTTTTAAAACAACATATAGAAGAATATAAAATAGATGAAGCTATTAAAAAATATTATCCTGAAGCTAAAATAGTAGTTATTCCAGAGATATTAAATGGTGCTGTTTTAACATGTATGGAAGGTGTTAAAGAAATAAATGATGATGAACCAATTATTTTTAACGATTGTGATCATGCATTCTTATGTGAAGAATTTAATAAATATGCTAATTCAGGTGAATTTAGTGATTTAGATGGAGCGCTTCTTACATTTGAATCAAATGATCCTAAATATTCTTTTTTAGAGATGGATGATAATGGAAACGTAATTCATACAGTTGAAAAAGAAGCAGTTAGTAATTTTGCTATATGTGGTGCATATTACTTTAAAAATAAAAAATTATTTTTAGAATGTGCTGAAGAATATTTAAAAAAATGTAATTATAATGAATATTTTGTTAGTGGTGTATATAATATTATGGCTGAAAAAGGGATGAAAATTGCTAATTACACATGTGATATACATGTACCATTTGGAACACCTGATGAATATTATGCCGCTGAGAATAACGAAATATTTGAAAAGGTTAAAAGAAAATGATATATTTTATTCTAGCTATAATTTTTTTATCACTTGCACATATATCTAAAATTTTACGTCAAGCAGAATTTATTGATATATATGAGTGCCCTAAAAAAAATGAATTAAGTAAAGCAATGTCTATATCTTACATGATAAACTTTGTTTTACCTTTTAAAGTTGGTAATTTATTTAGAATTATTTATCCTGGAAAGAAAATGAAAAATGGTGTTTCATTTTCTTTGGCTACTATAATAATTGATTTATTATTAGATTTTTATACAGTATGTGTTATTTATATTATTTTAAAAATATTAGGAGTTAATTCGGCAAATTTATCTTTTTACGTTTTAATTTCATTATTAATTATTTTATTAATGATTATTTCTGTTGTATTTAAAAAATGTATTAAGAAAATGATTTTAACTATATCTGGAATTTTTAATAATAGTATTGAATTAAAATTATTGAAAACATCATGGTATACAATTACATCTTTTAAAGATATGATACAAAGAATTAATAAAATAAAATTATTAATATATACAATTATTCCTTGGATATTATATGTACTCTCCTATATGTTCTTAAGCTTGTATTTTTCTTACTTAAACGAAAATGTTAAGTTTGTGGATATTTTTAATATGTTTTATGGTGGAAAAAACCTTTTTGTTCCTACATTATTTATTATAAATAATAATTTTGGATTAACTGTTGCAATATATTTATGTATTTATATTTTTGTGCCAATTTTCGTTATTTATATAGTTTCATATTTTTATAAAAATACAAAAAGTTCTAGTAAAAAATATATAGAATTATTACCTCATACAAATGTCCAAGATAAATTATTATTCTTGGAAGGATATTTTAAAGCTGATAACAGAGACTATTTCAAAAAGTATATTGAGCTTAATAATGATATAGCTATAATTGAGGATTATTCTGCTGGATCTAATGCAACTACAATGTTATGTAGTAAAGATGGGAATTTATTCTATAGAAAATATTCGTTTGGAACAGATGCGGATAAGTTACATGAACAAATTAAATGGATTCATAATCATGAAAAAAAACTTACATTAACTAAGGTCATAAATGAATATTATAAAGATGGTGTATGTTCTTATGATATGCCATATGTACAAGGAGCTGTCACATGTTTTAATTATGTTCATACTATGCCGTTTGATGAGGCTTGGAAAACAATTAATTCAGCTCTTAATGATATTGATAAAAACTTACACTCAATAAATAGAAGAAAGTCTGATGTTGAAACTATTGATAAATATATAGATTCAAAAGTTTTAAAAAATATTGATAAAATTGAAAAAGGTAGTTATATAAAACCTTTAATGAAGTATGATTTCATTTATATTAATGGAAAGAAATATCATAATCTTGAGTACTTTAAAAAGTATTTAAATAAAGAATACCTTGAAAAAGTTTTCAAAAATGATTATTATTCAGATATACATGGCGATTTCACAATTGAAAATATTATTTGCAAGAAGGATAATAAAAAAGGCAAAGATTATTATATAATTGACCCAAATACAGGTAATTTGCATGATTCACCATACTTAGATTACGGAAAACTATTACAATCAATTCATGGTGGATATGAGTTTTTAATGAATACTAAAACTGTTTCATATAATGATAATAGAATAGACTTTCTATTTACCAAATCATCAAAATATTATAAATTGTTTGATGAATATGTTAATTATCTTGAAAAGAAATTTGGTGCTGAAGGACTAAAAAGTATTTTTTATCATGAAGTAATTCATTGGTTAAGACTATTGCCTTACAAAATTGAAAAGAATGGTGATAGATCACTTTTATTCTATGCAGGTCTTATAATTGTATTATCTGATGTTGAAAAGAGGTTTGAAAAATGAAGTTAGCTATATTTGATATGGATGGTACTCTTTATAATACAAATGATATTAATTATTATGCATATAAAGAAGCATTAGATAAATATGATGTTGATTTGGATTATGATTATTATTGTAATTATTGCAATGGAAGACATTATACTGTTTTCATTCCTAGCATGGTTGATAATGATCCAATAAAAGTTGAAGATATTCATCAAATTAAAAAAAATGCATATTCAAAATATTTAGATAAAGTGATTATTAATGAGCATTTGTTCAATATAATTGAATTATTAAAGAATGACTATAAAATAATACTTGTAACGACAGCATCAAAAAAAAATACTTTGGAAATACTTGAATATACAAAGAAGAAAGAATTATTTGACTTAATTTTGACTGCAGATGATATAAATAATCCAAAGCCTGATCCTGAAGGCTTTAATAAAGCAATTGAGTATTATAATGCTAACCCTAAAGATTGTATTATTTTTGAAGATTCAGAAGTCGGCATTGAAGCAGCGCTTAAGACAAATGCAAATATTTATAAAGTTATAAAGTTTTAAAAGAGATGAATTAAGATTCATCTCTTTTTATTAATTCTATAATTTTATATAATAATAAATAATAACTTATTAAGTATAAGTAATAATAATACATAAAAATTGTTATAGGACATACAAGTGTAATTATAAGAGCTTTTAACAATAGAAGTATATATATATATTTTATTTTATTTTTCTTAAATAAATTAAATATTAATAATAATATAGTAATTATAAATGGGAGTATAAGTTTTTTGTATATATTAGGATTTTGATCTTTTTTATATGAATATTCTTTTTTAAATTTATCTTTAATTATATTAGATTGTTTTTGGAAAAAGTATTCAGTTCTTTTTGAATATGTCATACCTACTGGAAAATAAGTTTTTCCATAAAGCATTTCAGTAAATCCATTGATTTTGTTAAATAAATATAGTTTTTTATATTTAAAAAATAATTTTGCTATATCTACTAAATATTTTTTTTGTTCTTCTTGACTTTTGTTTAATGTTGTCCCATGGTCTGTATTTTCATAATTATATTCAAAATATGCGTGTTGGCCATAATTCCTTATATACTCTACAGGTATTATATTTCTTATATTATTTGTATAGTATTTTTTTATATCTTCTTCTGAAATATAATTTGTTATATATTGAAGTGTCTCGTATGTATTTGTAATTAAATAGTCGCTATTATAATATTTTTTTGAAACTATTTTTTGTGGCAAATTAATTAGAATCATTGCAATTAAACATGTAATAAAAAGTTTTATTATTTCTTTAATGTTATTTCTATTAATAAAAATAATTGGGATTAAAATATATAAAATATTTTCACTTCTATATGATGATATAAATCCAACTAGAATAATGAATATTCTTCTTTTGCTTTTACTTGTTATTATATTTTCTAGATTAAAAATTATATAAAAAATTGTTAACAATTCTAGATAACTACAAATTGTTGTTCTAAATACCCAATTTGCATAGAATAAATTGATTGGAGTCAATAATAGCATAAAGAATAAAACTCTAAGCCTTGTTTTATATTTATTAAATATATTTGAATATATATATCCAATAACGCATGATATAAAAATATATTGAATAATTACTACACCTGCTGCGTGTGGTATTAATGAAAATGATATAATATAAAATAAGGAAGTATAAATATTGTGCCAAGGGATTGTTCTTAGTGATCTAGCATATTCAAGAAGATGGATAGAATCACCTG
>JAGAYJ010000023.1 GCA_017940575.1 Bacilli bacterium
AAATATATTGAATAATTACTACACCTGCTGCGTGTGGTATTAATGAAAATGATATAATATAAAATAAGGAAGTATAAATATTGTGCCAAGGGATTGTTCTTAGTGATCTAGCATATTCAAGAAGATGGATAGAATCACCTGCCCATTGCCCTGGAAAATTAAATATTAAGTAAACTATCAATATTAGAAAGCTTATAATAAATCCTTCTGCAAATAGTTTATATAAATAATTATTGTTTTTTATTTGATTAATAATTTTTTCTATTACATATATAATTGAAAAAATCAAAGTATAATCAAAAATTTCTAAAATAATATATTTAATTAAGAAATAGTTTGTTTTAGATATTGGATATAAATATGTTGTAATTGGTACTGTGTCATTTATATAATGTTTATTTATTAAAAGTGTAATTAACCAAACGAGTGTTGTTATAAATAGTTTTATTTTATTTTTTTTTATAAAATTCATATTATCACCAAATATATTTTAACATATAAAAATGATATTCATCAATTTTATATTTTTTTATATTTTTATTATGCTATAATTATATATAGAAAAGGGAGAGAATATATGAAAGAATTTTTAAAAAAATATAGTAAATATTTAGTTGTTTTATTAATAGCTATTTTAGCTACTATATCTACAAGTATATCTTTATATGGAACTGATATAGCTAAATATAAAATAGAACTTGATAACAATGAAGAAATTGACGGAATATTACTTAATGATAATACTCTTGATTTATCAAAATATAGTAATGAATGTATTATCATTGAAAAAAACTTAAAATCAAAGTGTGATACATTTATTGAATTTATAACATCTAATATTGATTCAGTAAAAATATTAACTAAATCAGATATTAATGTAATTAGAAATGGAAAAGTAAGCGTTGTTAAAAATGAGTATAATTATAGTAGTTCTAAAATTAACACTATAAAAGAATCTATAAATCTATTTTCATTATTGCTTTTAGCTATATATATTGTTTTATTCTATTTCATTATTGAGTTATTTAATAAAACAATAGAAAAAATAAATAATAAGCCTAATGTTTTAGATATAGTATTATTCTTTATATGTAACTTTGCAATTATATTAAGTACTATATATTTATTGCTATATTTATTTAAGACATTAGCACTTATCCCTATAGTTGGATACTTATTATTCATTTTAAAGAAACTAAAAAATAAAGAAATGCAAAATATATATTTAGTATTCAGTGTAATAATTGGTTTAACATATGTATTTTTAATACCACCATTTAATGTTCCTGATGAAGCAGCTCATTTTATGAAGAGTTATAATATGCTTGAAAAAACATATAAAACTGATAATGGAGTAGCTAGTTTAAATAAAGATACATATGACTTTGTAACATATTATGAATTTACTACTTTAGATAGTAATGAGAAATTTAATGGAGTTAATTATTTATCAAATGTATTTAAAGATGATTTATCCACAGTAAAAGTAAATAAAGACTATAAAAACACAAAGAATGCATCAATAGTACCATATTTACCATCTAGTATAGCAATTAAAATAGGTAAATTATTTGGTTTATCTACATTAATGCTTTTAGTACTTGCAAGATCTATTAATTTATTAATTGCTACAATTCTAGGGTTTTATGCAATTAAGAATATTCCAAAATATAAAAAGATATTTTTAATAGTAATGTTGCTTCCATGCTTTATACAAGCGTCAATGGGTATAAATATGGATTATTTAACTAATGCACTTGCTGTATTTACAATTTCATATATTCTAAAAATTAGAGAAGAAAATATAGATACAAAGAAAATAATAATATTATTTGCTCTTGGACTATTAATAGCTTATTCTAAATTTGGATTCTTTCCTATAATGCTTTTAGTATTATTAATTCCAAACAAAAAATTTAAGTTAAAAATTAACCCTTTAATTATAAAAATAATATTAATACTATTTGTATTCTTATTATCTTATAAAAATAATAGTGGTGCTATAACATCTACTGCAGATACAATTGAAAGCCCATATTATACAATTTCATATATATTAGAAAATCCTGTTAATACTGTTAAAATATTCGTTAAAACAGCTTTAAATAGATTAGATACTGATATATTTAAAGGTCAATTTGATAGTTATGGAACTTATTCTAAATATACAAATGGATTATTTGTTACTTTACTAATAATAATGTATGCATTTATTTTATTAGTAAAAGAAGATAATAAAAAAACAGAAATTAAAGATAGAATTATATTTATATTAATTTCACTAATGCTAATTGGAATTCCTTATTTAACAATGTTCTTATGTTGGACTAAAGTTGGAGCTGATGTTATTGATGGACTTCAACCTAGATATTTCTTAGTAGCAACATTGATGTTATTTATGGGATTATCTAATAATATAATAGATTTAAAAATAAAAGATAAAAACAAATTATACACAACATGTATTGTAATATCATTTATTATTTCATTATTTACAATACTTAATGGATTTTATTAGGAGGATATATGATAACATTATTATTTAAATATATTATTTTATACTTAATAATAATGCTTGGTTCTATTTCTATTAGTTATAAATCTAAAAGAAAAATAGATCAAACATTACCTATATATTTTATTGTTACATTTATATTCTTATATATATTTGGATTATTAAATATATTAAAAATAGGATTATGGTTATATCTTATTTTAAACATAATTATTGATTTATATGTATTATATAAATTGATTATAAAAAAAGAATATAAAGAATATATGAAATATATAAATAGACCAAGCTTATATATTTATACTATTTTATATTTCTTATTTATGATATTCACTAAAAATGCTGCATTCTACATTTGGGATGAATTTGCATTTTGGTCAATTGCTACAAAAAATATGTATTATTCAAATAATTTATATTTAAATAATGCAACAACCTTATATAATGTAGGATATCCTCCATGTCCAACTATTCTTGAATATTTCTTTGCTAAAATAATTGGTAATTATTCACAAGGAATAGAATTATTTGCATATCAAATGTTTGGTTTTGCATTATTAATGCCATTATTTAAGAATAGTGATAATAAAAAACATGGATTAAATATTTCTATATTGTTTGCAATATTATTTATACCAGCTATATTTGTTGAAGGATATTTTTATAAGACTATATATGCTGATTCATTACTTGGAATACTTGTTGGATATATATTATATGAATATATAACAAGTAAGAAGGATAAATTACTTAATATAACTACAATATTAGCAATATTCGTTCTTTCATTAACAAAAGCAACAGGAGTTATATTTGCTGGACTAATTATCTTATTCATTGGATTTAATTCTATTTATAAGAATAAAAAAATAAATTATAAATATTTAATAATATTATTATTTAGTATGATTATATCTTTTATATCTTGGAAGTTATATGTTAAATATTCTAATGTTAACTTTAATATGGGATATACAAATGCAGTTAATAATTCTAAATCTATAATGGATATGTTTAAAACAATTTATGCAACAGTTGTTGGAAGTGGTTATGAAATAAATACTTCATTCCAAACTTTTTTTGGAGATTTCTTTGATAAACCATATTATTCAAGTTTACCATTTGGAATGACTGGATCTATATGGATAAGTCTATTTGTAATAGCATATATTCTAGTTTATAAATATGTTGTAAAAGATAAAGAAGAATTTAAAAAGTATTCAATTTTATTATTAGTTTTATCAGTAATGTATTTAGTATTATTACAAGTTGCTTACTTCCTTAAATTTTCTGATATGGAAGCAATATTGCATAATTCAATGCAAAGATATGTAGGTTCTTTATTTATAGCACTTTTAATTGTAATAGTAGGTGTTGTATTTAATGAAAATAAAAAACTAGGATTACTTATTCCTATAATTCTACTTCCATTTACTCCTGTTAGTATTATTACAAATGCAACAATTGCATCAGGTGTAACTAACAAGAACAATCAAGCTGCAATTTCTAATGTAAGAGATTTTGCATATTATGTAACTGATAATACTGAAGAAAAAGCAAGAATATATCCTGTTCATCAAACACAAGGCGCTGATTCATTCTTAATTCAATTTAGATATTTCATGACACCAAGATTTATACCAATGGTTGATATGTTTGATGATATAAAAGATAATAAATATAGTTTTGTAAAATTTAATTCAAAAGAAGAGTTTGAAAAGGAACTATATGAAAAATTTGATTACGTTGTTATATTAAATTCAAATGATTATTTTAATAATACTTATTCTTCTTTATTTGAAGGTAAGGTTGATAATTGGTCTATATATAAAATTGTTAAAGAAAATGGTAAAGTGAAATTAATTAAGAAATAAGCAATACTTAAAAATATTGCTTTTTCTTTACTATATTTTAATTTTAAAGTATAATATATTTAGTTAAATAGAGGTGTTGTTATGCAAAAGAAAAATAAAATAATAATTGTTATTCCTGCTTATAATGAAGAGGATAACATTTTAAATACATATAATACAATTGTAGAATATAACAAAAAGAATAAAACTAATTATGATGTAATAGTTGTTAATGATGGTTCTAAAGATAGAACTGAAGAAATACTTATTGAAAATAAAATTAATCATATTAAATTAATACAAAATCTAGGAATTGGTGGAGCAGTTCAAACAGGCTATAAATATGCATATGAAAATGGATATGATATAGCTGTACAATATGATGGTGATGGACAACATGATGTAGATTATGTTAAAACAATAACTGATCCAATTATAAATGATGAAGCAGATTTTGTAATAGGTTCAAGATTTATTAAAAAAGATAAAGATAATTTTAATACTACTTTTTCAAGAAGAATGGGTATTAATTTAATATCATTCTTTATAAAACTTGTTACAAAGAAAAAAGTATATGATACAACATCTGGATTTAGAGCAGTAAATAAAGATATTATTGAGTTCTTTGCTCACGATTATCCAACTGAATATCCAGAACCAATCTCAACAACGCAATTACTTCAAAAAAAATATAGATTAAAAGAAGTCCCAGTTAAGATGAAAGCTAGAATTGGCGGTAAATCATCAATTGGGTCTTGGAAAAATGTTTATTATATGATAAATGTAATAATTTCTATTATTACAGTTGATGCTAGGGGGCGTAAATAATGTCAATTAGTTTAAGATTAGGACTTGTAATAGTTTCATTAGTATTATTAATAGTTGTATTAATGCAACTTAGAAAAAGAAGAATTCCTGTTAAATATTCACTTGTTTGGATGTTATCAAGTTTAATTATATTATTAATTGCTATTGTTCCTGGATTATTTGTTACAATTGCAAATTATTTAGGATTCGTTACAATGTCTAATTTAGTTATTGCAATGTTTATATTTATATTACTTATGATTTCTTTAACTCTTACTGTTATTGTATCAAGCCAAAGAAAAAAAATAACACTTCTTATGCAAGAAGTATCAATGATAAAAAGTGGGGAGAAATAAAATGAATAAAGATTTAAATATTTTTATAGCATGTCATAAAAAATGTGAATTGCCAAATCAAGAAGGATATATTCCTTTACATGTTGGTGCAGAAGGAAAAAAAGATTTAGGATTTATTAAGGATTCAACAGGTGATAATATTTCTTTAAAAAATCCTAATTTTTGTGAGTTAACTGGTTTATATTGGATGTGGAAAAACAGCAAATCTAAATATATAGGATTAGTTCATTATAGAAGATATTTCTTTAAGAAAAGTACATATCATACAATTGACAAAATACTTACAAAGAATGAAGCATTAGATATACTAAATAAATATGATGTAATTGTACCCAAAAAAATTAAACTTGTTGGAATGAATACTAGAAATCAATTTGCTAAATTTCATAATATAGCAGATTATGATATGTGTAGAAAAGTTATTGAAGAAAAATATCCTAAATATTTAGATTCATTTGATAAAGTTTCAAAAAGAAAATACTTTTATGCATTTAATATGTGTATAATGAATAAAAAACAATTTGATAAATATGCTAAATGGTTATTTGATATATTATTTGAAGTTGAAAAAAGAGTTGATATATCAAATTATACTCCATACGAGCAAAGATTATTTGGCTTCTTATCAGAACGTTTATTTAATGTTTGGTTAGAGGAAAACAAATTAAAATTAAAAGAATTAGCCGTTTATAATATTGATGATAATTATTATAAGCAAAAAGCAATTAGTATTGTAAAAGATATTATTGTACATTAGTAAGGTGATAAAATGAAATATGATTATTTGATTGTAGGATCTGGTTTATTTGGAGCAACTTTTGCTAACTTGGCTCATAATGCCGGAAAAAAAGTATTAGTTATAGATAAGAGACCAAATGTTGCTGGTAATATCTATACTGAAAATATAGAAGGAATAAATGTTCATAAATATGGTGCACATATTTTCCACACTGATTATAAAGATGTTTGGGATTATGTTAATTCATTTGTTGAATTTAATAGATACACTAATTCCCCAGTTGCAAGAATTGGAAATGAAATTTATAACATGCCATTTAATATGAATACATTCTCTAAAATATGGAATGATGTATTTACTCCAGAAGATGCATTAAGACATATTGAAGAAGAAAAAAAAGAAATAACTGGAGAACCTACAAACTTAGAGGAACAAGCTATTTCCTTAGTTGGTAGAACTATTTATGAAAAATTAATCAAAGGATACACTGAAAAACAATGGAATAGAGACTGTAAGGATCTTCCTCCATTTATTATTAAGAGATTACCTGTTAGATTAATATATGATAATAATTATTTTAATGATAAATATCAAGGTGTTCCAGTTGGTGGTTATACTAAACTTGTTGAAGCTATGCTTGATGGTATTGAAGTTAAATTAAATACTGATTTTTTTGACAATAAAGAAGAATACATGAATATGGCTGATAAAGTGGTATATACAGGAGCACTTGATGAATACTTTGATTATAAACTTGGAAAACTTGAATACAGATCATTAAAATTTGATACTAAAGTATTTGATAAAGTAAATTATCAAGGGAACGCTGTTGTTAATTACACAGGTCATGAAGTTGATTATACAAGAGTTATTGAACATAAACATTTTGAATTTGATTCAACTTCTCCAAAGACTGTTGTTACTTTTGAATATCCTTCAGATTATGTTGAAGGTATGGAAAAATATTACACAGTTAATGATGATAAGAATAATAAATTAGCGGATGAATATAGAGAATTATCTAAATCAGAAGATAAAGTTATATTTGGTGGTAGACTTGCTGAATATAAATACTATGATATGGATGATGTAATTAAATCTGCCATGAATGTTTTTAAAGAGGAATTATAATGGAAAAAAAGAATTTTATTTGGAATTTAATAGGTTCAGTACTTAATTCATTCACATCTCTTTTTTTCATGATTATAGTAACAAGAATAAATGGTATTGATGATGCAGGTGTTTTTACGTTTGCATTTTCGGTAGCTTCGTTATTACAAGTTGTTGGTTCATATCAAGGAAGACCTTTTCAAGTTACAAATAAAATCAAATCATTAACTGATTATGATTTTGTATATACTAGATATGTTACTTGCTCCATAATGGCATTAATTACTGTTGTTTATGTTTTTATTAATAACTATAACTTTTCAAAATCATTACTTATTATATTATTAGTATCATTTAGAATGCTTGAGGCAATTGCTGATTCTTACTACGGAATAATGCAAAAAAATGATAGATTATATTATGTTGGTATTTCTTTAACAATTAAAGCTATGATTAGTGTATTTTTGTTCTGGATTGTTGATTTATTGTCAAGTAGTATGATTATTGCAGTAAGTGCACTTATAGTTTCACAACTGATAATTTTCTTGCTTTATGATTTAAAAGTTAAAAACAAAATGAAATATTCTAAATGTAAGATTGATGTATCTAGAATCAAAAAAATAATTGTATTAGGTTTCTCAATTTTTATAGTTACTATTCTATCTCAATATTTATTACAAGCTCCAAAATTTCCAATAGATAAATATCTGAGTGATGATAAACAAACTATATATGGGATTATATCTATGCCAGCAACAATGATGTTGCTATGCAGTCAATTTATTATCCATCCTTTTTTGATGAAGATGAATTCTTTTATTCAAGATAAAAAATATTCAGAATTTAAAAAGTTAGTATATAAATTATGTTTCGTTCTATTATTATTAGGACTAATAAGTGAGATTGCATTATATTTTATTGGTGTTCCAATTTTAAACTTTGTATACGGAGTTAACTTATCAAAATACGTGTATGAATTATTATTTATTGTATTTGGAGCTATACTTTTTGGAATGTCAACAATTATTTCGTATGCAATGATAGCAATGGAAAAAAATAAAATTCAATCTATGATTTTTTGCTTTGCTAGTATAATATGTTATATTTTATCAAATAAATTAGTAATTACGTATGGGTTACTAGGTGCATCTATTTCATATTTAGCTGTTATGTTGATAATTTTATTATTGTATTATACATCATTTAATTATTATATTAAAAAGGATATGGTTTAATGAAAAAAGTATCAATAATAATACCTGTTTATAACTCAGAAAAATATATATCTAAATGTTTAGATAGTGTATTAAATCAAACATATAAGAATATTGAAATATTAGTTATAAATGATGGCTCTAAAGATAATTCAATTGATATATTAAGAGAATATGAAAAAAAAGATGATAGAATAGTTGTTATTGATAAAGAAAATGAAGGTGTTGCTAAAACAAGAAATCAAGGTATAAAAAAAGCAACTGGTGACTATATAATGTTTATTGATAATGATGACTTTATTGATGAAGATTATGTAGAAACATATTTAAAAAATACTGATTATGATATTGTAATAGGTTCATACAAAAGAACTGATGTTAATGATAAAATACTATTTAAATATAATTTAGATGAAAAAAGTATTTGGTCTAAATATGTTGTTCTTGCTCCTTGGGCCAAATTATATAAAAAAGATTTCTTAATTAAAAATAATATTGAATTCTTAAACTATGGAATAGGTGAAGATGTATACTTTAATTTACTTTGTTATTCAAAAACAAATAATATAAAAGTTATAAATGATTTTAAATATAATTGGTTTTATAATAATGAAAGTGTTTCAAATACAAAACAAAGAGGGTTAAAGAAAACTGTAGATATAACAGTTCTATTAAATAATCTTTTAACATTTGTTGATTTAAATAGTGAATATAATAAATATTTTTTAGAAAGATATATTTATTGGTATTTATTATTTTCAGGAAAACAAGCATCTAAAGGAGATTTTACAGAGCAATATAATAACTATATTAAATGGCTAAATGATAATAAAATAAAATCAAATATAAAACCATTATTCCTAAAAGGTGAACCATTTAAGATTAAAATGGTTGTTATAATATTTAGAATGATTAGAAAATTACATTTAATTAAGTTGTTTTCTAAAGTTTATTGTAAAGGAGAATAATATGCATACATTTGTAGTATTAGCTTATAAAGAGTCTAAATTCTTAGAAGAGTGTATTAAATCAGTAATGAATCAAACAGTAAAAACTAATGTAGTAATTGCTACATCTACTCCTAACGAATTTATTGATAATATGGCTAAAAAATATAATTTAGATGTTATTGTTAATAAGACAAGAAAAGGTATAGGATATGATTTTGATTTTGCTAAAAATGCAGCTAATACTGATTTAGTTACTATAGCTCATCAAGATGATATATATGATCCTACATATGCTGAGGAAATAATTAAAGCATATAAGAAACAACCTAAATCTTTAATTATATTTCCAGATTATTATGAAATTAAAAGTAAAGGTAAAGTATATAAAAATACAAACCTTAGAATTAAAAGAATACTTTTATTTCCACTTAGATTTCATTTTTGGTCTAATTTAAGATTTATTAAAAGACATGCTTTAAGACTAGGATGTGCGATAAGTTGTCCATCAGTTACATTTGTAAATAAGAATTGTCCTAAGGAAGTATTCTCAGTAGACCTTAAATGTAACATAGATTGGTATGCATGGGAAAAACTATCAAGAGAAAAAGGATATTTCTATTTTATAAATAAACCATTAATGGGACATAGAATTTATTCTGAATCTACTACTAGTGAAGTTTTAAAAGATAATGGTAGAACAATAGAAGACTATAAAATACTTTGTAAGTTTTGGCCTAAATGGATGGCTAAGATTATTGCTAAATTATATGCTAATTCTGAAAAGAGTAATAATGAATAAGAAAGTAGAGTTAATCTCTACTTTTTTTGTCTTCTTTTATCTAGTTTTGTCGAATTTGTTGAAATATATTTAACTTAATATAGAATAATTAATCAATGATTTTTGTATTTCATAAAATTGCGGTCCCAATTTGGGACCACTAATAAGAAAGAAGATGATTAAATGAATGATATTATTGAAAAAGAGTTGAATATAGAAGATATGATATATGAAATTAGAGGAAAACAGGTAATGTTAGATAGTGATTTGGCCAAACTTTATAATGTTGAAACTAAGAATAAATGAAGCCGTGAAAAACAATCCTAGAAAATTTCCAGAAAGATTTAGTTGGATTTTGTTAGATGATGAGTTAAAGTTCTTTTCTTCAAGGTCGAAATTTTCGACCTTGAACAAATCAAACAATAAAAGAGGTTATAATATTAAGTATTTGCCAAGAGTATTTACTGAACAAGGAGTTGCTATGTTGGCCACTATTTTGAAAAGTGAAAAAGCGGTAGAAACAAGTATTTCTATTATGGATGCTTTTGTTAAATTGAGACATTATATTAAAGATAATTTGTTAAACCAACAAATATAAATAATATAGTTCTAGAAGATCATACTCATATATTAAAGATGGATGGTGATTTAAAATTATTACAAGAAGCTTTTGATAAATTAGAAGATAAAAAAAGAGTTAATGAAACATATTTAGATGGTGAGTTTTATAAAGCATTTTCAAGAGTTATAGATATATTTAATGAAGCAAAGAAAGATTTGATAATAATAGATAGTTATGCTGATAAAAAGCTATTGGATATTATTAAAGATTTAAATATAAAAGTAACTATAATTACAAAAGAAAAAGGAAAATTAAACAAAACTATAATAGATGAATATAATAAAGAATTTAATAATTTAAAAGTTATTTATAATGATTCATTTCATGATAGATATTATATAATTGATAGAAATATAATATACCATTCAGGTACATCAATAAATTATATGGGTATGAGAGTATTTAGTATAAATCTATTAAGTGATGATATTGCTAAAGAATTATTATTGAAAAGAATAAATGAGTTATAAAGAATTAGACGTTTTTAATTCCGTGCAATTACACGGAATTAAAATTATTATGGATTATTTTTTTAAAGGTCTCGAATTCGAGACCTTTGATAATTAAGTAACATCTTCTTTAAAAAAGTAGTAGTTAAATGTTTTTAAAGGGGGCGAATTCGCCCCCCTTTAAAATAAATCTTTATCTATTAAAAAATTAAAATCTGAACTTTTTTCGACAAATTTCTAGCCTTTTATTTGTTATTATAACGAATTAAAAAGGAGAGATAATAATGAAATCAGATATGATTAAAACTGAAATTGATGTTAAAGGTAGTAAAATAGGAATTATGAGAGTAGGAGATGTTGACTATATATCACTTACAGACTTAGCAAAACGTATAGATAATGATGAACCTAGATTACCAATACGAGATTGGATGAGAAATAAAGAGGTTATTTCTTATTTAGGATTATGGGAAGAAATTCATAATGAAAATTTTAACCGCGTCGAATTCGACACGTTTAAAAATGAAGCTGGAAGTAATTCTTTTAAAATGTCACCTCAAAAATGGATTAAGGGAGTAAACTCAATTGGAATAATATCAAAATCAGGTAAGTATAATGGTGGTACTTATGCTCATCCAGATATAGCCTTTGAATTTGCTAGTTGGTTATCACCTGAATTTAAACTATACTTAATAAAAGAATTTGAAAGATTAAAGAAGAATGAAGCGTATCAAAATAAAATAGAATGGAATATAAATAGAGAACTTGCTAAAGCAAATTACCTGATACATACAGATACAATAAAAAATTATATTGTACCTACATTAACTGAAAGGCAAATAAGGTATGTATATGCTGAAGAAGCAGATGTATTAAATGTTGCTTTATTTGGAATGACTGCTAAAGAGTGGAGAGATAAAAATCCAGTATTAGCTAAAGAAGGTAATATAAGAGACTATACTGATTTATTACACTTAATTATTTTAAATAACTTAGAAAATGCTAATGCTGAATTTATTAAACTAGGATTAAAACAAAGTGATAGATTAGTTAAATTAAATGAATCAGCTAGGTATCAAATGGAAATACTAAAAAATAATAAAATAGTTGATAATTTAAAATATCTTGATATAAATGTATAAATATTTAAATAAATAAAAACCTAATAATAGGTGATATTATGGAAGTTCCAAATATATTTATGAATCAAACATATACTCCTTATATAGTATTTGTATATACTATTATTTTTTTCTTATTCTTTAAAAACTTTAAAAGTGATAATATAAAAATACTAGCTTGTTATTACATAATGTTTCTAGTTAGTATATCTAATATAATAGATAAAAAAATATTTTTATCTTTATTTATGTTTATATTCTATATATATAATGAATATTTAGTAGATGATGAATATAAATCTAAAATAATAAATACAACACAAGATAGAATAATAGATACATTATACTTTATATATAAATATAAATTTGTTTTATTTGTTATATCACTATTTATAATAAGTAATTTTTTTAAAACTTATATATTAGATCTAAAATTAGTAGGTATATTTATATCATTTATAATACTAATGTATATATCTCATAAAGTAGCAACTAATTCATTTGAGGTAAATAAAATAACAGATATATATCATAAACTAGGTAACTTTAATTCATTTAATAGAATAAGTAAAAATAAAAGTTTAATAATAACTGATATAGAAGATAAAACTTTTTATATTAGAAGAAATAGTTATACTCTTATTTCTGTGGATTATTTAAAACATAAAATGAAAGATTTAGGATTTACTAACATATTTATGTTGATAAAATATTTTATAAAAAAATTAGGCTTAAATAATTCACTAAAAGGTGTGGATAAAATAAGAGGATATTCTACAATAGAGATGCAATTATTTAAAACACTATCAATAAAAAGTGGATTTAATAATAGATCATCAAGAAAAATATATGAGCTTGTTTACACTTCCCTTTACTTCAAAGGACTTAAACGTTATCTTAAAACGAATTATGATAAGGTTACCGACAAATACTATAAAGACTATATATTGAATGAATATAATAAATGTGTTCCAATGATTATAAATGGTAAGTATTTTAAGACAATAAAGACTTTTTGGAAAAAAGAATATTATGATTTAACAGATGAAGAATATTTTTTAACAGTACTAACATTCTCAGGTAGAATAGATATAAATAAATTAAGTTATGAATATATAAAAAATAACTTTTCTATATATGAATCATTTAACATATTAGATGAAAACTTACTTAAGCAAGCTATAAATAATATTAAAGAGACTTTTAATTAAGTCTTTTTTTTAGTATAATTATATTGAAAAAGGTGATATTATGAAAGATAAGATAAGTGTTATTGTATCATGCTATAATGAAGAAGAATCAATTCCTTTATTTTATAAAGAAATGAATGAAGTATCAAAACAAATGAATCATGTAGATTTTGAATTTATGTTTGTTAATGATGGATCAAGTGATAATACATTAAATGAGTTAAAAGATTTAGCTCATAAAGATAATAGAGTTAGATTCATATCATTTTCTAGAAACTTTGGTAAAGAAGCTGCTATGTATGCAGGATTAGAACATGTAACAGGAGATTATATAACATTAATGGATGCAGATCTACAAGATCCACCATCAATGTTACCAGTAATGTATAAATACATAAAAGAAAATGATTATGATCAAGTAGGAACAAGAAGAGTTACAAGAAAAGGTGAACCACCTATTAGAAGTTTCTTTGCTAGAATGTTTTACAAAATAATAAATAAAATGTCTAAAGTAGAAATGGTAGATGGAGCACGTGACTATAGACTAATGACAAGACAAGTAGTAGATTCTATCCTACAACTAAAAGAATATAATAGATATTCAAAAGGATTATTCTCTTTTGTTGGATTTAAAACAAAATGGTTAGAATATGAAAATGTAGAAAGAGTTGCAGGAGAGACAAAATGGTCATTCTGGAAGCTTTTTAAATACGCAATAGAAGGTATTGTAGCATTCACAACAGCACCACTATCTATGGCCGCAATATTAGGTGTAATAATATGTTTAATTGCATTTATAGGTATAATTGTTATAATTGTTAAAACATTAGCATTTGGAGACCCTACAGGCGGATGGCCAAGTATGGTTTGTATATTGTTATTTGTAAGTGGTATACAACTTTTATGTATGGGAATAATTGGTCAATATCTAGCAAAAACTTATCTAGAAACTAAAAAAAGACCAATATATATAATTAAAGAAACGGAAAAAGACTTATGATAAATAAATGTATGAATATATATAAAAAAAATGAAGAAGTAGTAATGTATTTAATAATGGGAGTCTTAGCAACTATAGTAAATATATCAGTTAAATATGCATTATTATTTACTATCTTAAATCCAAAAGATGCATTTGAACTACAAATAGCTGTAATAATATCTTGGGTAGTTGCTGTGTTATTTGCATACACTACAAATAGAAAATTTGTATTTAAGAGTAAAGAAAATAATATATTAAAAGAATTTTCAAGTTTTATAGTAGCTCGCATTATAACTCTTGTAATGGAAATGATTATAATGTGGTTCTTTGTAACTTTCCTAAAACTAGATACAAAACTATGGGTAGCATTTATAACACTTGTAGCTCAAGCACTTGTTATAATACTAAACTATGTATTTAGTAAATTGTTTATATTTAAAAAAGATAAAGAATAGTTTAAAAGCTATTCTTTTTTTGTAAAGAAAAAAGAACTTAATGTTCTTCAATATGATTAAATAAAAGTCCTATGTTAACAAGTCCACAGATACCTACAATTATGTAGATGATGCGCTCTAATATATCTACTCCTAACATATCTGTAAATATATATTTTACTAAATTGAAATCAAATAATCCAACAAGTAACCAGTTAATCGCACCAATAATTGTAAATACAAGTGCTGTTTTTTGTAATGTTTCCATAAAATCTCCTTTCCTAATAATATATTTCACTAAATTTCTAAATTTATTCATAAATAATAAAAATTTTAAGTATAATTAAGTGAAATCAAATATGAGGTGAAAAGAATGTTAAAAAAATTACTTGCTTTTATAGTATCATGTATACTACTTACTGGATGTAGTAATACTAAAAATGATGTAGTAAAAAATTTAAAAGACAAAATTAATAAACTTGATAGTTATCAAATAGAAGGATTACTTGAAGTAACAAACAATGAGACAACATATAAATATGATATCGACGTAGCGTACGAAAAAGGAGAAAAATATAAAGTAAAATTAAAAAATAAAACTAATGATCATGAACAAATAATATTAAAGAATAATGAAGGAGTTTATGTTATAACTCACCGAAGTCTACAACAAAAAATAATATAATAAGTTAGAGATTATATCATTTATTAGTATCTTATATAAATAGAAGAATATGCGAAAAAACATATTCTTTTTTGTTTATGTGAAAGGAGATACGATAATATGAATTTAAATTATGCAATATTTAGAAGTGAACCTATTATGACTATACCTGATTTAGCACAAATAGGATCACATAATAAAAGAGAAAAGAAAGCTTACAGGTCTAATAAAGATATTAAAATAGAATTAAGTAAAAATAATATAGAA
>JAGAYJ010000024.1 GCA_017940575.1 Bacilli bacterium
GGGAAGCCAACTTCAAGATGAGATTTCCCACATTTATATGGTAAGATCCCAGAAAGACTATCTGGTTGATAGGCTGGAGGTGGAAGCATGGCAACATGTTGAGCTGACCAGTACTAATAGATCGAGGATTTAATCCTATTAAATGTTTTAATATAATTGAGTAACACATTATCATGTTTTCAGAGAATTATTTCTCTATATATTTGAATTGGTAACGATAGCAAAGAGGATACACCTGTTCCCATCTCGAACACAGAAGTTAAGCTCTTTAACGCCGACGATAGTTTATCGCGAAAATAGGAAGTTGCCAATTCTTTTTTTTTGTATATATAAGCACTTATTTTATAGGTGCTTTTTTAATTTATTATCATCTAATTAATATAATTTTAAATAAAAAAAGTTATTAGATACCCCTTTATATTGAATTTATAAGTTGTTTTTTGTTATAATTAATTAGGTGATTAAAATGGAATATAAGGTAATTACAAAAGATGAATTTGAGACAATTGAACTTGCTCAAAACTTTGAAGCTGAAAAATTTCCTAATTTGATAATATGCTTAGATGGTGAACTTGGAAGTGGAAAAACTATGTTTACAAAAGGGATTGCGAACGCACTTGGTATAACTGAACCTATAACTTCTCCAACATTTACAATCATTAAAGAATATGATGGTGAACTACCACTTTATCACATGGATGTATATCGTTTAGATGGTATGATTGATGGTGTTGGAATTGAAGATTATTTCACTAAAGGTGGAGTAGTAGTTATTGAATGGGCTAGTACTATTGAAGATATTTTACCAGAGGAGAGACTTGATATTAAATTTAAAGTAGTTGATGAAAATAAACGTTCAATTACATTTATTCCACATGGTAAAAAATATGAAGACTTATGTGAGGCAGTATTATGATTTCATTATTTTTAGATACAAGTACATCTAGACTAATTGTTGGTGTTTATAAAGATAAAAATGAAATATATTTTGATAATAGTGAGGCTCATAATGATTTATCAAGTAGAGTTTTACCTAAAATAAAAGAAGCGTTAGAAAGTGTTTCATTAACGGTTAAAGACATAGATGATATATATGTAGTAAATGGTCCTGGTTCATTCACTGGTATTAGAGTAGGAGTGACAATTGCAAAGACTCTTGCATGGTCACTTAAAAAGCCAATATACACAGTATCAGAACTATCCGTTTTAGCAAGCGGATCTAAAACACGTTTTACAATTCCTTTAATAGACGCTAGAAGAGGATATGTATATGCTGGCATATATAACAAGAACTTAAAATCACAAATAGAAGATCAATATATTCTTTTAGAAGATTTAAAGAAGCTTGTTAAAAAAGAATACAAAAAAGAAGATATATCATTTGTATCATTTGATAAATTAGAAGGTGTAGAAAAACCTATTATTGATGTTGAAAAATTACTTTCTAAAGTTAAAGTGGAAGAGGTTAATCCTCATTTAGTTAATCCTAACTATTTAAAGAAAACAGAGGCTGAGGAAAAATTAAATGATAAGAAAGCCTAGTCCTGAAGAATTAAAGTATCTTTATGAATTAGTTGAAAGTGAGTTTAGTGTTAAATACAGTGATAATATTTATACAAATTGGCTTATTTATGAGACTGATAATAAAATAGTTGGTTTTTTGAATTATGATTCCATTTATGATAAAGCTGAGATTGAATATATATATGTTAATCCCTCATATAGAAATAATAATATAGCAACTAATCTATTAAATGAAATGATTAGATTGTTAAATGAATGTAATATAAATAGTATTACACTTGAAGTTAGAAGTGATAATCTATGTGCTATAAAATTTTATGAAAAAAATAAATTTAAAAATGCTGCAATCCGTAAGAATTATTATGGTGCTGTTGATGCAATATTGATGATTAGAAGTTGGTGATAAAATGAAAGATACTTATATACTTGCAATAGAGTCAAGTTGTGATGAAACTAGTGTTGCTGTTATAAAAAATGGTCATGAAAAATTATCATGTATTATATCAACACAAATAGAAACTCATAAATTATATGGTGGTGTTGTTCCTGAAATAGCAAGTCGTCAACACGTTGAAAATATAACTATTGTAATAGAACAGGCTTTAAAAGAAGCACATATGAATATGGAAGATATAGATGCTATAGCTGTTACTTATGGCCCTGGTTTAATAGGTTCCCTATTAGTTGGAGTAGAAGCTGCTAAAACACTTTCTTTCGTGTATAATAAACCACTTATTCCGGTTCATCATATTGCAGGCCATATATATGCTAATAACTTAGAACGCTCTATGGAATTTCCTTTAATGGCGCTTGTTGTAAGTGGTGGACATACTGAGCTTGTTTACATGAAGGAAGATTATAGTTTTGAGAAGATTGGAGGCACTTTAGATGATGCTGTAGGTGAGGCATATGATAAAGTAGCTCGTGTTCTTAAACTAGCTTATCCAGGAGGACCTAAGGTTGATAAATTAGCTCATGAAGGAAATGATACATATGATCTTCCACTCCCACTAGATGATGACACTTATAACTTCTCATTTAGTGGCCTTAAGAGCGCTGTTATAAACTTAAATCATAATGAAAAGCAAAAAAGTCATGAAATAAGAAAAGAAGATTTAGCTTGCTCATATCAAAATAGAGTAGTCAAGATATTGACTAAAAAAACTTTAAGAGCTATGAGAGAGTATGGTGTTAATAACTTAATCATTGCAGGTGGTGTATCTGCTAATAAAGGAATAAGAGATGAATTTACTCGTCTAGCAAGTGAAAAAGGCTTTAATCTAAGTATTCCTAAGATGGAATTTTGTACGGATAATGCTGCTATGATAGGAGCTGCGGGATATTATGCATATAAACTAGGTAGAAGAGCAAACTTAGATTTAAATGCAAAAGCAACTGATAAATTAAACTAAAAAAACTAACTATGTTCTAGTTAGTTTTTTTTCTATATAAAGAACTATATAATACATTATAGCTGCAACAATAGATAATACAATAATACCAGTCATGACTAAATTTAAATTAAATATTTGAGAACCATATAAAATCAAATATCCAATTCCTTTTTTAGAAACTAAGAATTCACCCATAATAACTCCGCTATTACCCTTGGTGCGAGAATATTTGCAAAGGTTATAAGATTCCAAGAAAGGTGTAATAATTATGGGAGCAAGAATGACTTGTCCTTATTGTAATAGTAAGGATACAACAAGTGTTATTTATCTTTATAGATATAATGATAATAATACTTTTATTAAAAAGAATAATGATGAAGTAAAATATTCAGAAAGAAAAAGAAAACCTAAAAGATTAAACTATGATGGAACTCTTATAACTGATCATAATCATAATAAGTATTGTAATAAATGTCATAAATCATTTAATTCAATAGAAAACTTATATGCAGTAGATATTAGTAAAATAACATTAGTATTTATGTTAAGTAAAGCAAGATATAAGTATGAATTTATATTTGATGATAAACCAACATTTATATTTAAAAGGAATTATGAATTAGTTAGTCAAGAAATAATTACTAATAAAGATAAAATAAAAATGCTAGATAGTATAACTAATTCTAAAATAAACTTTTGGAATAAAGAATATATCAATAAGGATTATGATAATTATAAATGGATATTAAAGTTAGAATATTATAATGGACTTTCAGAATGTTTTAATGGACATGATATGATTCCAAATAATTGGAATATATTTATAAACGGATTTAAAAATTTTATAAATAGATATGATGAAGATAATTTATTAAGAAAAATAAAAAATAACTAGAAAGATGTTTAAAAAGCATCTTTTTTTAGTGTGTAAAAAGAAAGGAGAAACGATATTATGAATTTAAATTATGCTATATTAAGAGTTGAACCTATTATGACTATACCTGATTTAGCACAAATAGGATCACATAATAAACGAGAAAAGAAAGCATATCAATCAAACCCTAATATTAAATTAGAATTAACTAAAAACAATATAGAACTTGTTCCTTTAAATGTTAAATA
>JAGAYJ010000025.1 GCA_017940575.1 Bacilli bacterium
ACACAAACTTAAATCTGTTTAACTCTGTATATAAGACATTTAAATTATCATTTTCATTATTAAATTCTTTCGTTTGAAGAAAAGAAAATTTAGTAGAATCAATATTTAACTCTTTAATTAACTTCTAAGTTATTATAGTCAACACAGTTAAAGATAACCTTATCTACTTTAAAATTTTTAATTAAATTTATAGCTTCTGCCATATGATCCGCATCACCGTCTGGTGATTGTCAAATAGTAAGTCAAATTATTTACAAAGAAAAAGAACCAATTTAATGGTTCAATTTAAACTTTAAAATGAATACTTTTATCATTTTGCATATTTTTTATTTAGATATACGTTATTAAGTACTTTTCTACAAACTTCCTCATCCGTCTTTATATTTTCACAATCTAATACTATTTTGCAATTATCATAATCTAATCCGAAGTTATCGCCTAAATTAATTAAAAATTCGGCATAATATTCTGCATCAAAATATGCACTACCAAATGAAAGCTTAAAAGTTTTTAAACCTTCTAATAAATTACTATTACCGTTATCAATAACGGTGAATATAGAATTAGTACCATCACCAAATATTTGATTATTTTTCAGATGATTGTACGTTTCTAATAATAAACTATATTTTTCAAATAAATTCAAATATTTTTTTGCAATATCACTATTTAATTTTACTGTCTCACGATAATACTTTTTATCAAAAGGATTTATATTGTTAGTTATAAATGGTTTTATTTCGCCATTAATTTCCCTTAAATATAAAATTGTATCTTCACGATTTGTGATAAAAGGATTATCTATGTATAAAATTAGATTTCTATAATTATCACCATTATAATCAAACTTTCCAAAGCTTAATATTTCAATGGTTTTTCCTAAATTTAACTTATCCAATTCATCATATTCTTTTTTAAACGATAAATAAAGTTTATTAAATGATGATACTAGATGTAATAAATTAATACTATCTACGTAGTCTACTTTTATTTTATCAATATCAAAATCAACTCTACAAAAATCTAATCTATCAATAGTATTAGTAAATACTAAATTACATTCTTTAATATACTTGTCTAATTTTTCCATTATATTGCACCTCTTTTTCATGTATTATATCATACTTTTTTTAGTTTAATACATTAATTCGTATTTTCTAGCAATAATCCTATCATCAGAACAATATTTTATTACATACTCATTATCTTGTTTACAAATAATAATACCAACCGTATCATTTTCTTCTATCGTTTTAATATTCTTATCAATATAATTCATATAAGTCATAATTTGACCTGTATGTTCTTTCTTTAGTTCAGTTATTTTTAATTCAACTACTACATAACATTTATACTTAATATTATACAAAAGTAAATCAATATAATTATATCTATCATCAATTTTAATTTTATATTCATTTTTAATAAAAGTAAAACCTTCACCTAATTCTTCTAAAAATGAGGGTATATCCTCAAGTACCAATTTTTGCAATAATTTTTCAGATATATTTTCTTTATTTTCACTGTTCTTGATATGAATAGGATTCTTAACGAAATCTATTACATTTGCTTCATCTTTACTTTTTAGCTTATTTCTTGCATCAACAGGTAATCTTTCATACTCATTAGACTTTATTCTATTTCTTAATTCCCTGACATCTAAATTATAAGCTTCACATTGATTAACATAATATACTATTTTGTTTATGTCATCAAACGATAACATTTCATACCAATGGCTCCATGATAATTTTCCCGACATTGTCGGGACTTTTTCAATTATACTATAAAATTGTTTAATTTTATATAATAGCGATGTTGAATATTTCTTACCAAATTTAATTGTTAGTCTTTTAGAATAGTCTTTTATTACATTCTTCCCATATTTAGTATCTACATTTTTAAGTAAGCTTCCAACTTCTAAATATGTTTTCATTTTTTCTTTTGCTTTTGAATAATCTTTTACACATTGATATATTTCATGATTTAATATTTTATTTTCTATTTGCACGTATGTTTTATTTATTTCTTCTATCATATCTACTCCTCTCATAATTTTGCACCCACTGGGTGCACTTTTTCCTATGGTGTACATGTTTCAATCTTTAATTTCTTATTTTTTATCTTGAACATAATACTTCCATCTTGATCTGTTCTATATATTTTTGAATCTTTTAAGTTTTCTAACACTTCTTTATTTGGATGACCATATCTATTATTTTTGCCTACACTAATAATGGAATACTTTGGATTAATCTCATTTATAAACTCAACACTTGAACTTGTCTTACTTCCATGATGTCCTACCTTTAAAACATCTATTTTAGATAAATTATACTTATTTAGTATTTCTCTTTCAGTTAAACTAGAAGCATCGCCCATAAACATAAACTTAAATCCTTTTAACTCTGTATATAAGACATTTGAATTATCATTTTCATTATTAAATTCTTTCGTTTGAAGAAAAGAAAATTTATTATTATCAATACTTAACTCTTTAATACAAGATTTATATTCTATATTTCTATCATTTAACTCTTTAATTAAATTAACTTCTAAGCTATTATAGTCACCACAGTTAAAGATAACCTTATCTACTTTAAAATTTTTAATTAAATTTATAGCTTCTGCCATATGATCCGCATCACCGTGGCTTAAAATTAAAGCCGATAATTCTTTTATTCCATACGATTTAAGTAAAGAAATAATGGTATCATTTGAAATCGAATATTCTTTTTTTCTTTTCTTCCATAAAGGAGTCTTATATTTTATTTTACCTCCAGTATCAATCAACACATTCTTATTATGAGGTAGTTCTATAAGAATAGAATCTCCTTGACCAACATCAATCATAGTAACAATTGAATTATTATTTAAATATTTAATATTTGAATGAATTAATAAAATAAGTATTAATAATAAAATATTTTTAATATTTAATTTTTTTATTATTAAGATAATTAATACATAATAAGCTAAGAAAATATATAAAGGCATTTTAGGAATAATTATAGAAAACATATTTAAGTTAGAAAACATTTTAGATAAAGCCTCTAATATCTTTATAACAAAACCATTTAATACATCAAGTCTAAGAAATAAAAAATTAAGTATACTAAGAGGAAACACAATAATTGATACAAAAGGTACAAATATAAGATTTAGAAACAAAGTTAACAAATTAAGTTCAAAGTTATTGTTAATAGTAATTGGTATACCCATTAAAAAGGATATTAAAGATGTTTTGAATAATGATTTAATATAGTTATTACTACTTAATAATTCACTAAAATAAACTAAGCTCATACTTATAATAAAACTATATAAGAAACCAATATTATATATATAAAAAGGATTATATATTAAAAGCAAAAATAAAAGAAGAATAATTAAATCAAAATTAGATATCTTCAATTTAAATATCTTCTTAATATTTAAAATAATAAAGAATAAAGATGCTCTTAATACAGATGGTATAAAATTTACAAGTACTACATATATTAGAATTAAAATACTTACTATTAAAAAATTTATCTTTTCATTTTTATTAACTAATTTAAGTAGAAAAAGTAAAAATGATGTGAATAATGTAATATGCATACCTGATATAGCAAATAAATGGCTTATTCCATTCATTTTATAACTTTCCTTAACCATTTCATCTAAATTATTTTCACCTATTATAAAGAGCTTTAAATAGGCTTTATTAGAGCTTTTATTTATTCTATTTATTACTCTATTTTTAACATTATAAATAAAAGAACTCTTTTTATTGAAATTAATAATGTCTTCTATATCAAAAGTGTAATATATTTTTTTACTAAGTAAATACTTCTTATAATTAAATAAATTAAAATTAGTATTATTACTCGCCTCTTTATATTTACCTTTTAGTTTAACTATATAACCTATTTTAACAGAATTTGATAGTTTATTCTTTTCTAATTCTGTTTTAATATAGTAACTTGCAATTACTCTTTTATTAGATTTAATATCAAGAGTTAATTTATCACCATCTATCTTAAAGTCTTGTATAATACCTTCTAAATAGTTACTATTTGGAATATTATATTTAATCTGAACTTTATATGATATATATACTAATAATATAAAACTAAATAGTAATATTATCTTTAATTTTTTCAAATAAAGCATCTCCAATTCCAGATACTTGTTTTATATCTTCAATTGTATTAAAAGAACCATTTTTTTCTCTATATGAGATTATATCATTTGCTTTTGATGCACCTATACCAGGTATTTTTTGAAGTTCATCTATAGTTGCAGTATTAATTGATACTTTTTCATTTTGTATATCTTTTTTAGAACTATTTTTAGTATCTTTATTAATGCAAGCATCATTTATCTTATCAGGGCAAATAGGTAATTCTACATATACTATTTCTTTTTTGTTTAAATTTTTCTTATAATCATTTATCTCTTTATTTGTATAAATAATAATAGTCATTTCATCTTTTAATTTCATAGATAGATTAATAAGTTCAGTATTAGAATTATCAAGTAGACCACCAGCTAACTTAATGGCGTCAATTACACGAGATCCCTCATCTAATTCGATTACGCCAGGATTTGCCACATTACCTTTAATATCTACTTTTATTTTATTTATAACTTCTTTTTTTTCTTCTTTAGATATGAGTGTTACTGTTTTAGTCACTACACGCTTTTTAGTAATAAATAAAGTAGACATAGTTATACTAAGTATAGCAAGAATAACAATTATTAAATAAAGATAAATAGTATTTACTTCTCTTAAATTAAATTTTTTCATATTATCACCTCCTCACTAATATCATTCGATAAAATTTTAAAATTTCCTTTTAAAAATACAAAAAAAATCACAAAAATGTGATTTTCTTATTATTTTTGATGAATATCAATTTGATTGTAAGGTACAGAAATATTATTTAATTCAAGTCCCTCAATTATATGTTCAAGTACATTTCTTCTTACTTGTAATTTATTAACAGGATCTAGTTTTACTTTTAATAAATATTCAATCTTAGAATCTGCTAATTCTGTTAGACCTACATTTTTACAATCTTCAACCAGTGAATCTTTATTTACAATTTTAACTATATCATCTATTACTTTATGTTGCTCTTTCAACTTTAATTCATATGGTAAAGGTACCGATACATAAATGACATTTGATATAACAGATACTTCTTCAATATTTCTATTTGCAATCGAATAAATATTACTTGTTTTTAATTCTTGAATTTTAGTTGTCTTTAATCCAACAGCTAAAACTTTACCTTCTATATCTTTATATTTAATTACATCTCCAACTGAAAAATAATCATCGGTAATAATACTTGTACCTCTAATTACATCTTTTAAATAGTCTTGAATGGCAAGTCCAATAATTACACTTATTATTCCAATTCCAGCAAGTAATGATGAAACATCAATACCATATATTTTAAGTATTATAATTAAAACAACTATAATCAAAATATATCTATTAATACTTTTAACAAGTTTTATATATGTCTTTATTTTTTTATTGTTAAAAGCTTTACTACTTTCTATAGTTTTTTCTGTAATTCTTATAACAAGCTTATATATTATAATAGCAAGCATTATAACTATACATGAATACATTATTTTTGATAGCCAATCATTGTTATGTAAAAAAATTTGTACATTATCCATTTAAATCATTCCTATCTTTTATTTATTACATTTTTAAAATTATGTATAACTTACTAAATATTTTAACTTATATTTTAATAAAATGCAAACAAAAAAACTAGATAAAAATCTAGCTTGATTTCAAAAATGGTGACCTGTATGGGATTCGGACCCATGAATGTAACCTTGAGAGGGTTATGTGTTAAACCACTTCACCAACAGGCCATTATGATATGTCATTTAAACGACATATTCATTTTAACACATTTAAAATAATTAAACAATATTAATCTTCTAACATTTTTAAAATTTCATTTTTTGATGTAAAACCTATAATTTTATTAATCTCTTTTCCATCTTTAAAATATATAACACATGGAATAGACATAACACCATACTTTTTTGCTAACTCATGATTATCATCAACATTTACTTTATAAACATTATATCCTTCATTTTTAATCTCATCCATTATAGGAGTAAGCATACGACAAGGTCCACACCATGGTGCCCAAAAGTCTACTAAGACTTTTCCATCTCTTATCGATTCATCAAAATTATTAATATTTAAATCCATAATATCACCTAAAAAAATTTTAAATTAAATACTTTATTTTGTCAATAAAGTGTTAAAAATTAGACATTATTCATTAAATTTGATAAAATTAACATGGTGATATTATGAATCCATTTGATATTATAATTGATAACAAGAAATATGAATTTATTGATAGTATTCTATTAAATAATAAATACTATGTAGCATTCATGGATGACGAGGTAACTTATATTAAAGAATACAAAATAAATAAACGTTCAATTGAGCTATTTGATATAGATGATGAATTGGCTAAAACTATATGGGAGATGATTAAATGATATATAAATTTTACTATAATAACGGTCCATACTGTATAGTTGATTCAGAAGAATATAAAAATGCAAGAGCTTTATACAGATTAAAAAAACTTGATAATAATGATTATGAAAAAATAGTTGCTGGCAAAAATCAATTAAAGTTAATATCTAAAGAAAATGTTGTTATAATTAACAATATGGATCAATATATGAAAACAAAAGATTTACAACGCTGCCTAGAAGATAATTATCCAATTATTAAAAATGAACTTAAAAAAACACATAAAACTAATAAACCTCTTAAAAATACAAAGATAAACGCTAAAAAAGTGATTGTAGGATCACTTACCTTATCAATGTTACTTGGATCATATAAATTAAAAGATTTAAATATAACAAATACAAATGATAATAAATTAAAAATAGATTCAACTATAGAACAAGAGAATGACTCAACAATTGAAGAAATTAAAGAAAATGTTATAAATGATATAAAGAAAGAAAATTCTTCTTTATCTATTACATTTGATAATTTATCTGATAGTGAAAAAGCTTTATATGTACAACAAACATATGGTGATTTAATTGAAAAATACAGTACTAAATGGGGAATTGATTCAAGATTAATTACAGCAATTCTAACTCAAGAAAGTGGCGGCAAAGACGAAAATTTAATGCAAATAGAATATAATGCTTGGAAAAATCAATTAATAGAAGTAAAAAATTTTAATGATGATTCTACAGTTAAAATAGTTTTAACTGAAGACCCTGAATTATATGATTCAGATGTTATTACAATTAACAGAACTGAACTTAAAAATCCTAAAACTAATATATCTGTTGGAACAATTTTACTTAGATTTAACTTAAAATGTTTTAATTATAACATTCCCATATCCTTAACTTCCTATAACTGTGGTACTGGTACGATGAATAATATACTTGATGAGACATGTAGGAATACTGGATATATCAAAGAAGAATTAATAAATGATCCAACAAATTTAGAATTTTTAAACTATCGTTATATTATGACAGATGGTGATCAAAACTATTTTGAAAATGTTGTTAGATATATACCTAACTATGATGAAGAACTTCAAATATGGGATGAAAATAACGAATTACATGCCTTAAAAGTTTCATTTGAAGGAAAGACAAAATAAAAAGAAGAATTAATTAATCTTCTTTTTTTTCATGCATTAATATAATTGGAGTACATTCATTGCCTTGACCTGCAGGATTATCTTTAATAAATTCTTTTAAATTATAATTTTTTAAATCATCAGAACAACCTAGTATTTCTTGACCTAAATCATTTGCATCAACAATCATACAAGAAATTCCTAATTTATCTTTTATTTCATTACAAACGCCACTTGGATTCTCAGGCATTTCAATTCCAATATCTCTATATTCTGCCCATACATGATCATAAAATCCATCTAATCCAGACACTTCTTGACCAACTATTTCATAGAATACTCCTTTTTTACCAAATAGTTTTGTAACAGCACTAGCTAGAGCAGCCCAAAGAACCTTTAACAATCCTACTTTTTCAATAGCATATTGCATCTTTATAGTTTCACCAACACCAACACCAGTATCAGGATGGGATGCAAATTTAGATAAAAATTTAGCCCAAAAACCAATTTTTAATTCTTCTCTTTTAACTACTCTATTTTGACAAAGTGCTATTATTTTTTCACTTATTGATATAAAGTCTCCTTCTTTATAATTAGGTAAAACATATTTTTCCATTATATCAATATAAGATTCACCTTGTTTTACAAAATGAGTCTTAATAGCTTTTCTCATGTAAGTTTTTCCATCTACTTCAATTTCTACTGCTTTATCATCGTTCATTGTATATTCTATCATATTAACCACCTATCATTATTATTTAACCATATCGATTATATCATTATTTATACATTTTTACAATTAAATATATTATTTAATTAACATCAAGCCCAATTGGGCAGTGATCAGATCCATATATTTCTCTATAAATAACTGGATTAGATACTTTATTTATAAAATTATTTGAAACAATGAAATAATCAATTCTCCAACCAACATTATTCTCTCTTGCGTGTCCCATATAACTCCACCAAGTATAACAATCACTCTTATCTGGATTAAAGTATCTAAATGTATCTATAAATCCACTATCTAAAAGAGTCGTAAACTTTTCTCTTTCTTCATCAGTAAATCCTGCATTACCACGATTAGCTTTAGCATTTTTAATATCTATCTCTGTATGTGCGACATTAAAGTCTCCACAAACAATTACAGGTTTATTTTGTTCTAGCTTTTTTATATAACATTTAAAATCATCTTCCCATGTCATTCTATAGTCAAGTCTTGATAAATCTCTTTTAACATTTGGAACATATTGATTAACAAGATAAAAATTATCAAATTCTAAAGTAATCATTCTACCTTCATGATCATGTACATCAATACCCATTCCATAACTTACATTTAAAGGTTTAATTTTGGTATAAATACATACACCAGAATAGCCTAATTTATCAGCTGCATTTAAATAAAAATAATAATTATCAGGCTTAAATTCAATTTGATTTTCTAATGCTTTAGTCTCTTGCAAGCACACTATATCAGCATCTACATTATTAAAGAAATCAATAAAACCTTTTTTTAGGCAAGCACGGATACCTGCTACATTCCAAGACACAATCTTCATATCATCACCTATTTAATTATACCACAAAAAAAGCTATTATTTAGCTTTGTTTTGTTTTTTAAGTAAATCTCTAATTTCTTCCAATAAAACTATATCAGGTTGCTTAACTATTTCTTCTTTCTTTTCTTCTCTTTTTTTCTTCTTATCGGCAATACTAGATAATTTGTTTACAAATTTAACAAGTAAAAATACACAGAATGCTACTATAAGAAAATCTATTACATTTTGAATAAACAAGCCATAACTAATTGTAGCATCTTTTATTTTAACTGATAAGTTTGTGAAATTAACACCACCTAGTAATATTCCAATTAGTGGCATTAATACATTGTCAACAAGCGAAGATACGATTTTTCCAAAAGCTCCACCTATAATAACACCGACAGCAAGATCAATTACATTTCCTCTTGATATAAAATCTCTAAATTCTTTTGCAATTCCTTTCATAACAATCCTCCTAAACAAAATTATACAACTAACACATAAAAAAAAGCAAGGTTAACTTGCTTAGATTGTTTCTATTTTCATTAAATTTGTGAAACCAATTTTACCAGCTACTAAACCACCAGTGATAACAACATTATCTCCAGTATTTAATTCAGTAAATTCTTTAGCTTCTTTAACACATAAATCTAAAAGTTCATCTAAATCGTTCATTGTTGGAACAACTTTAGCATAAACACCATAGTTAACAGCTAATTTATTTGCAGCATCTTCTGATCCTACTAAAGCTAAAATTGGACAAGTTGGTTCTAAGTTAGATATTAATCTAGCACTTCCACCTGTTACAGTTGGAACAACAATTAATTTAGCATTTAAACTGTTAGCTGCAGTAGCAACTGATTTAACGATTGCTTCTTTAGCATTTTCAACTGTTTTATCAGCAAAAATATTTTTATAATCTATTGAATTTTCAATGTGTTCACAAATTTCTGCCATATGTCTTACAACTTCAACAGGATATTCACCTGTAGTAGTTTCTCCTGATAACATAACAGCGTCAGTACCATTATATACAGCGTTAGCAACGTCAGTAACCTCAGCTCTAGTTGGACGTGGGTTATGTTTCATTGATTCTAACATTTCAGTTGCAACGATACACATTTTTTTGTTAGCTCTACATGCTTTAACGATTCTTTTTTGACAAATTGGAAGATCTGACATTGGAACTTCAACACCTAAATCTCCACGAGCTACCATACAACCGTCAGCTACTTTTACGATTTCATCTAAGTTATTCATACCCATTTGAGATTCGATTTTAGCGATAATTTTCATATCTTCTCTATTTTCTTCTTTTAAGATTTCACGAATTGCAAGTACATCTTTAGCAGATTGTACGAATGATGCTGCTAAAAAGTCTCCATCATGACGGCAAGCATAAATAATATCTTCTCTATCAATATCAGAGATAAATGGGATATTTAAGTCAACACCTGGAGCAGCTAAACTTTTTCTTGAGTATAAAACTCCACCATTTATAACAACACATGTTAATTCATCGTTAGCTTTTTCAGTAACTTTAATTTCCATTAAACCATTTTCAAGTAAAATAGTATCTCCAACATTTAAAGCATCAATAGCTTCTGGATGGTTAAGAGAAAATCTTTCCTCATTTCCAACTACAGATTCTTTAACAACTTTAATAGTATTTCCAGGAACTAAGTTAATTCCTTCTTCTACTACTTCACCATTTCTAAATTCTGGTCCTTTAGTATCATATAAAATACCAATATTAGTATTTAATGCTTTTCTTACCTCTTTTACAGTAGAAACTGCTTGTTCTCTTTCTTCAATTGTAGCATGTGAAAAGTTAATTCTCGCAACATTAGCACCTGCTTTAACCATTTCAGTAAATACATCAACTGTATTACTTGCAGGACCAATACTTGTAACTATTTTAGTTTTTTTCATATAAATTCAACTCCTTTAAAACAACAAGAGTAATTATACCACAAAAAAAGAAAAAAAGCCAATTTTTTCTATTTTTTTACTATATTATCAAATATATTTCTATTTTCTATATCTGATATTATTATGTCTGATGAATATTTAATAAATTTATGAATATCTTCCATATTAAACACTAAGTCTTTTTTTACTCTCGTATTTTCTATTATTTCAGCAGTTTTATTTACTATTAAATTTAGCCTATCCATTGGAATTTCTTCAATGATATTATCCATATCAGGAATTTCATTATAAAATATTTTTAAATCTAAATCATAATCATCTATTAAATTAATATTAAGATTTGTATAATCATTATAAATGTATTGACTAAGCATTTTACCATGACATTCAAATATACTACCATCTAGTTTTGTAATTAAATGTTTATCTTCATTATATATCTCAGGTATAAAATACTTAAACCATAAATAATCAGTATATAAATGTATATAATATCCAAGTACAAAATCGTCATTTAAATTACCAGCATATTTGGCTAAGAATCTACCTAAATTTGGTAAATCGGTTGCGTCATTATCTAAAAAATGCGTACCAACCTTTGTTTGGCCTATAAGTTTTGAAATATCAGGCGCAATTGTTCCTATAAATAATTTGGATTTATCTCTATTAATTCTTTTATTAATTTCACTAGCAACAGCTATATGTATCATTGATGATGCCATATTATCAACTACTTTCCTTTTAGATTATATAATAAAAAAAGAAAAAAGCCAAGAAAACTTGACTTATATTTTTTTTAAATTTTTCCAAAATAAAACTCGAACTAAATTAGTTCGAGTAAATTACATAAGTGGTAGCGCCGGAGAGATTCGAACTCACGACCTATCGGGTATGAACCGATTGCTCTAGCCAACTGAGCTACAGCGCCATATCACTAACGCAATATAAGTATAACAAATTTTATTTATTTAATCAATAGATAAAATTAAAAAAATAGTATTTTTTAAATACTATTTTAATTTTGCTTCTAATATTTCTTTTAATGCATCTACTTTTTCAAATTCTCTTGATTTTGTCTTATTAATTATATTTTGATACATTAAATAAAATCTTATAATAACGCCAATAAATGTAACAGTAATAAATAATGTTCCCATAATAAATAGATCATTCATAAGTAAAAATATACCAAATCCTATGCCTACTAAACTGATTAAGCAAAGAAGTATTGTAAGTGTTCTACTTCTAAGTTCTAACTCTAATTTAGTAGCTTTATCTTTTAAATATTTAACTTGTTCTTCCTCTGTTAAATTTAAATTAGAAATAACGTTATTGTATATTATTTCACTTCTATCTACTTCATCACCGTTTATTAAAATATTTATTTTCTTAAGATCTTTATTTTTTATCATAATAACCCCCACCTCAGCTTGCAAGTATTATAACACTTTTTTTATAAAATAAAAGTAATATTTAGTAATTTTTTAAGAATTCAATTAAGTTTTCAGCTACATTTAAAGGAAGTATACTAGATAATTCTTCTTTTGTTAATGATTTTATTTTATTAATTGTTTTGTATTTTTTAATAAGTTCTAATTTTCTTTTATTTCCAATACCTTCTACATTATCTAAAACACTTTCTAAGGATCCTTTACTTCTTATTTGCTTATGATAGCTTATTGTAAAGTTGTGTACCTCATCTTGCATTCTCTCGAGTAAAAAGAATAAGTTACTTTTTTTATCAATTTCAATTTCTTTATTATCACTTGTTACTAATGCTTCTGTAGCATGTCTATCATTTTTTCTTAAACCAACTACTTTTATATCAAGATTTAATGAATCTATTATCTCTTTAGCTATATTAATTTGTCCTATACCACCATCTACAATAAGTAAATCAGGTCGCTCTAAATTATCTTTTAAAACTCTAAAATATCTTCTATATATAACTTCTCTCATCATTGAGTATTCATCATTTGTATCTATTTTAATTTTAAATTTACGGTAGTCATTCTTAGATTTTTTTCCATCTTTAAATACAACCATACCAGATACTGAATATGTTCCAAATAAATGTGAGTTATCAAAAAGTTCAATTCTATATAATTTATCCATACCTAAGATATTTTTTAACTCTTGATTAGCTATATATGTCCTATTATCATCACGTTCTAACATTTCAAATTCATTTTCTAATGTAATTGATGCATTAGAACATGCCATATCAATAAGTTTTTTCTTCTCACCTTTAATAGGTACTTTAACACTCACACCTAAATAATTAGATAAAAGATCGCTATCTAAGATTTCTGGCACTAATAACTCTTTAGGTAAAATAAATTTATTTTCATATATATCTATTATATAACTAATTAACTGTTCATCTATATCATCTATTAAAGGAATTATCTTAGAATGTCTCTCTATAATTTTACCTTCTCTAATAAAGAATATTTGAATTGATAAATAATCTTTATCTACAAAGTATCCAATTACATCTATATCAGTATTATCTCTAATTTCAACCTTTTGTTTTGATAAAGTAACTGTAATATAGTCTCTTAAATCTTTTAATTCTTTTGCTTTTTCAAAATTAAGTTTACTGCTTTGTTCATACATGTCTTCTTCTATTTTTTTAATAATTAAAGAATAATCTCCTTTTAAAAACGTAATAATATCTTTTTTCATTTCATCTATTTTAGATGATTCTACATTATGAGTACAATATCCTAAGCACTGTCCTATGTGGTAATATAGGCAAGGCTTTTTACCCATTGTATTACACTTTCTTAAAGGATATATACGATTTAATAAATTAACAGTACTTCTGGCTGCTGTAACATTAGGATAAGGTCCATATAATTTAGAAGATGTTTTTTTAGTTAATGTTCTAACTATTTTAAGACGAGGAATCTCTTCATCTGTAAGCTCTATATAAGGATAACTCTTATCATCTCTAAGTAAGATATTATATTTTGGATCATATTGTTTTATTAAATTATTTTCTAATATTAATGATTCTTTCTCACTTCCAACCACTACATATTCAAAGTCTACTATTTCACTAACAAGTCTTGCAGTTTTACCTGTATGTGTACCTCTAAAATATGAAGAAAGTCTATTTTTTAGCTTTTTAGCTTTACCAACATATATAATAACTCCATCTTTATTCTTCATTTGGTAGCACCCAGGTTTATTAGGTACAAGTGAAAGTTTTTGTTTAATATAATCCATAATATCACCTTACTTTAAGAAATCATCTTCGTTTATATCTCCAACTAAATCATTCCAACTTGTTCTATATTTACCATATAGTTTTTCAAATCTATCAATTGGTGTTTCTAAAACATTTAAACTATTCATAATTTCTTTTATTTCATTTATATATTCTTCTTTTTCTAAATCATTATTATACTTAAATTTAATTCTAAGTATATTACCTATTTTAACACCCTTGTCAAGTGTGATATAAAAATTGTTATAAATATATTTATATCTTTCTCTAAATCTTTTAAAATCAATACTTATTCCAATATGTTTAAACATGTTTATTAAATCATTATCATATTTTTTTGATATATATACAATATCATTATTATTATTGTCTTTAAAACTTAATTTATCATATTCTTTTGTTCTAATTAGTCTTAAATCTCCTTCTGTGTGATAGTTATAAATAACTTGTTTTTCATAATCTTTTTTAGTTGCTTTTTCTTCGAAAAAAGCAATAACTTTTTCCAAATCTACCTCTTTAACAACTGTTCTAACTTCATATTCCATTTAAATCCACCTACCTTATATAAATTATACATCACAATTGAAAAAAATTAAACATTAAGGTATAATTTATTTATGAGAACAATTAAAAATAATAAAGAAACTGAAATAATTATCAATAAATCTAGATTTATATCACTTGCATATAAAATAAATTCTATTGATGAAGTTGATATTTATCTTAGTTTAACAAAAGAAAAATATAAAGATGCGACTCACTACTGTTATGCATATATTTGTGATTCTTATAAAAAATGTAGTGATGATAAAGAGCCAAGCGGTACTGCAGGACTTCCAATTTTAAATGTATTGGACAAAAACGGCTTAAACAATGTACTTATAGTTATTGTAAGATATTTTGGAGGCATTAAGCTCGGAGCTGGAGGATTAGTTAGAGCTTATACTAGTAGTGCTGTAGAAGCTTTAAAAGACAATATTACTGATATTAAAAAAGGACTTATTTTAGAACTTAGATTTTCATATGATAAAGTTAAAATAATTGATAATTACTTTAAAGATAAAATTATTGATAAATATTTTGATGAAGATATAATGTATATTATTAAAATAAGTTATGAAGACTATGAAAAAATAAAAGATAAATTAATTAATTTAGATATAAAAATATTAGAAGAAAATATAATAATATAAAATCAGGAATAATATTCCTGATTTTTTATGTAAAAATAATATCGATTAATTTTATAATTTATATTATTTTTTAAAATTGTATAATATATTATCACCAATTTAAATAATCTACTAAACAAAATCTTTAAATTCAAATATAAATTTATTCCAATTTTAAAAAACTGCCATTTGCTACACACTATAATATAATTTAAAATTATCTCGACACGTCAATTTATTGTTGTGCTCCAATCTATATGATTATAGAAAGGAGTGATAAGTATGAAGCATAATGAAAAATTCTTACATACTGAAGTAATCATTCTTCTATTAATAATTATTATTCTACTTGTTAAATAATATTAAAAAATAAAAGAACACAACATATTAGATAACTAATAGTTGTGTTCTGACCACAAATCGGAGCACACGTAAATTCTCGTGTCTCTAATATGATTATATTTTATTTTTTTATATATGTCAATTAATATGATTTAGCAAATTTAACAACGTGTCTGGCTTCTTCACCACAACAAATACATTTCTCACCCTCATCAGGATCTTTATCTGTAATACATCTACTAGTTGCAGTTGTATCTTCTTTAATCTTTAGCTCACAATCAGTTTTACCACACCAAGGTGCTTCAACAAATCCACCAACACTCTCTAACTTATCTTTAAATTCATCATAAGTAGTAACTCTTGTTGTATGTTCATCTAAGTATTCTTGAGCTTTTTCATACATTTCATTATGCATTATATTTAATAGTCCATTAATAATTTCAGGTAGGTTTTTATCTAACTTAATTGTAACTTTTTGATTATCATTACGTTTAACAGCCACACATACACCAGCTTCTATATCTTTAGGTCCAACTTCAATTCTAATTGGAATTCCTCTAACTTCTGCTTCACTAAATTTATATCCTGGTGATTTATCAGAATCATCTATATCTACTCTTAATCCAGCATTAGAAAGCATTTCTTTTATTTCATAAGCTTTCTCTAATACTTTATTTTCATTTTGTCTAATTGGTATTATTCTTACTTGAATAGGCGCAACTCTTGGAGGAAGTACTAATCCATTATCATCACCATGTACCATTATAATAGCACCAAGTAATCTTGTAGATACTCCCCAAGATGTTTGATATACATATTTTTGAGTATTATCTTTATCTAAGAATTTCATATCAAATGCTTTAGCAAACCCTTGTCCAAAATAGTGACTTGTTCCAGATTGTAAAGCTTTACCATCTTTCATAAGAGTCTCTATTGTGTATGTAGATTCAGCTCCTGCAAATTTTTCTTTTTCTGTTTTAATACCAGTAACCATTGGAATAGCTAGTAAATTAGCACATGTTTTTTTATAAATATCAAGCATTCTTAATGTCTCTTCTACAGCTTCATCACGTGTTGCATGAACTGTATGACCTTCTTGCCATAAGAATTCAGAACCTCTTAAGAATGGACGAGTTGTTTTTTCCCATCTAACAACACTACACCATTGATTATATAGTTTTGGTAGATCTCTATAAGATTTAACTATTTTAGAGTAGTGTTCACAGAATAGTGTTTCACTTGTTGGTCTAATTACACATGGATCTTCTAAATCATTATATCCGCCCTTAGTTACAACAGCACATTCAGGTGCGAATCCTTTAACATGATCTTTTTCTTTATTAAGTAAACTCTCTGGAATAAGCATTGGCATATATACATTAGTATGTCCAGTTTCTTTAAATTTCTTATCCATATAGCTTTGAATATTCTCCCAAATAGCATATCCATATGGTCTATATATAATAAATCCTTTAACAGAAGAATAATCCATTAATTCAGCTTTTAAGCATACATCAGTATACCATTTAGCAAAATCATCACCTTGTCTTGTAATTGCATCGTTTTTCATAAATATCACCTTCAATAATTATATCAAAAAAATAAAAAAAATGATATATTTAATACCATTTTATAAAAAATAAATAATTAAAGTAACAAGCATTCCTGTAATAATACCAGCTATTACTTCTTTTAACTCATGTCCTAAGTTAATATTTAATTTCATATTAAATTTTTCATTTAATAGTTTAGCATGCATTCCACTTTCACGTCTTATATGTGATGCATCATAACAAGTAATAAGTCCAAATACTAAAGAGATTGCAAAAAAACTTGAATCTACTCCTTCAACAAGACCAATTATTGTAACTAAACTAGATACAAAACAAGAATGTGCACTTGGCATTCCTCCACTACTAGTAATTAAACTTAAAGTTATCTCTTTTTTCTTTAATATAGCAACAAATATCTTAAGCAATTGGCAAACTGCTAAAGAAACTAATGGACATATTAAAAATATATATTTCATTTAATCAACTCACCTTATTTATATTCTTTAATAATTTCTTACTTTTTAGATAAAGGCCTGTATATCTATCATAGTAATCGTCTAAAAAGTTAGAAATCTCTAATATAGATTTATTAGATATATCTAAGTTTGATATTTTAGAAATATCTACATAATAAAACATTCTAATTAGTTTTATTGTTTTATCACTTACAATTAAATCATCTCTTAAACAATTATTACAAATATAACCTCCACGTGATGATGAGAGTGTTGCTATTGAAGTTTTAGAGCCACATATAGCACATTCATCAATTATAGGCATAACACCTAAATACTCTAAATATTTAAGTTCTAATATATTTGTAATTATTACTGGAGAAAAATCCTCATTTATCTTAATTAAAGCAGATAATAATATATTAAACACATTACTATCAACATTATGTTTCATAACTTGACTAGCCAAATCAACAATATATGTTGCATAACTAATTTTAACAATATCTTTTTTTATATTTTTAAAGTCATTTATTATATCAACGCTTGTTAAAATAGATAACTTTTCTTCTTTTTTAGATATATAAAACTTACCATAAGTAATTTTTGTTGTACCAACTCTTAAATTACTTTTTAAGCCTTTTGCTCCTTTAGCCATACAACCTATTATTCCATCTTTAGTTAATATATTTATAATTTTAGAAGTCTCACTATATGAGACTTCACTAACTACAATACCTTCTATTACATCTTTCATTAATTCATTAACTCAAATCTATATTTTTGTTCTACTTCAGGATATTTAACGTGGTCTACTTCTGATAAAAACATACTTAATGGTCTTGCATAAATACCATCTTTGTGTCCACTTTTATCTTTAACAGAATCACTATTACATACATATATAACTAAATCTTCACCAGTTTCACTATGTTTAGCAATTGTAATTATATATGCTTTAAATCCTTTAAAATGCTTATATATTTGACCTGGTTTAATCTCTCTCATAAAACACCTACTTTACTAACTTAAATCTCTCAATATTGTTTTCAGTATATGAATTAAACTTATCTACTGGCATAGTCCATATTAAATGTTTACCATACATTGCTTCATAAACAACAACTTCCTCATTAGTAATTGAATCAGTTGCTAGAAATAAAACTTTGTACTTACCACCTTTAAAGTGTTCATATATTGAACCTAACATAATCAATCTATCCATATTACCTCTTTTTTAAAACTTCCTTATATTTTAAATAATATTCTATCTTACCTGTATTTACAAATAATTCCCATAAAATATCTTTCATTTTTATCACCTATTTTAATAATGTGATAAAATTTATTTTTTATTCAAAATCATTGAAACCAAATTCTTGTAGATACTTTTCTTTATCTCTCCATTTTTTTATTGTTTTAACATAAGTTTCTAAATATACTGGGGCTCCTAAGAATTCTTCTATATCTTTACGTGCACGAATTCCAATTTCTTTAATCATAGAACCTTGTTTACCAATTATAATTCTTTTAAGAGCATCTCTATCAACTATTACATCAACTATTATAAAGTATGCTCCTTTATCTTTTTTCATATCAGCAACTACACATGTAATTGAATGAGGTACTTCCTCACTTGTAAGTTCAAATATTTTTTCACGTACGAGTTCTGAGATACTAAATGTAATTGGTTTATTAGTTACATCATTATCTCCATAATATTTAAATTCATCAGTTAAATATTTTTTTATAGTTTTAACAAGTTCTAATACGTTATTTTTCTTTAAAGCTGATACTGGAACAATCTCAGCAAAATCATATAAATCTTTATATTCATCAATTTTCTTTAATATCTCTTCATTAGTTATTTTGTCTATCTTGTTTATGACTAAGATAACTGGTTTACCTGCTTCTTTTACTTTATCAAGTACAAACATATCGCCTCTACCAAGTTTCTCTTTAGCGTCTACTAAAAACAAAATAACGTCAACATCTCCAGTACTATAATATGCTTGTTTATTTAAAAATTCACCTAATTTATGGTTTGGTTTATGAATACCTGGAGTATCTACAAATACTATTTGCGTATCAGAATCATTATATATACCTTGTATATTATTACGTGTTGTTTGAGGCTTATTAGAAGTGATTGCTACCTTTTTTCCAACTATACTATTTAATAGTGTACTTTTACCAACATTAGGTCTTCCAACTAATCCGACAAAGCCACTTCTCATAACAAATCTCCCTCGTCAAATGGAACTGGGCATAAATCTTTTACTTTGTAAGATTTTGTATCACCTAATCTATTCATTAAAATAATATCTGACTCTTTATCAAAAAATTCAGTTATTACTTGTCTACACATAAAGCAACAACTACTAATTTTATCGCTATCTACCATCACATATAATTTATCAAAATCACCTTTTTTATAGCCTGCAGCAATACTTGATAATATAGCAGTTCTCTCAGCACAAATAGTAGCTCCATATGATGCATTTTCTACATTCACTCCACTAAATTCTACTCCATCCCTCATAACACATATAGCAGACACTCTAAAGTGAGAATAAGGACTATATGAATTATTAAGTAAGCTCAATAATTTATCTTTCATAAATACCTCCTATAGTAAAACAATAATTTTTGGAACAAACATAATAAGTGCTCCTATAAATGCTACAATAGAGAAAACTAAAGTAGCGCTTGATGCTGTATCTTTTGCTATTTTAGCAAGAGGATTATATTCAAGTGTTTCTAAATCAACTACAGCTTCAATTGCTGTATTAATTAATTCACTTCCGATTACAAGTCCAATTACAAGTATCATAAATAGCCATTCTGTTGGTGAGATTTTAAATAAAATACCAGCTATAATGGCAAGAATCATTGAAGGAAGTATTATTGCCATATTATGTTCATTACCAGTTGTATATATAAGCCCATCTATTGCATGTAAAAAGCTTTTTTTATATCTTTCTAATTTTGTTCCTTTGTCTTTATTTCTCAATACCTGCTTCATTTAATATCATCTCCTGACGAGCAAACATAACTTTTTCGTCTTCCTTTTCCATATGATCATATCCTAGTAAGTGTAAAAGCCCATGAACACTTAAAAAACATATTTCACGTCTTAATGAATGTCCATATTCTTTTGCTTGTTCTTTTGCTTTATCTATTGAAATATAAATATCACCTAATAACCTAAAATCATCATAATCAATATCATGTTCATCTTCTAAAGCAAAACTAATTACATCTGTTGGTCTATCAATTCCTCTATATTCCTTATTCATTTTATGAATAAACTCGTTATCTACTATTATTACATTGAAATTAACTACACCAAGTTTTTCTATTTCAATTGCTTTTTTAAGAACCATTTCAACATCTTTTAACTCATCTATTTTTTCATTTGTTTCATTGAATATTTCAAACATTATACTACTACCCCCAATATATTTAATATATAACAAACTATTAAAAATAATAAAAATGTAACTAATATATTATAAAATATATTATTTTTTAAAAAATTTGGTAACTTTTCTTTAAAATTATGTAGTAATCTATACACTAAATAACCTAAAAATCCTCCTATTACATTAAGCAAAATATCATCTACATCAAATACACGGCCAATTATAAGTTGTGTTAACTCAATCGTAACAGATATAAGAAAACTCATAAATACTGCATATCTTTTTTTATCAAGTTTTAAAAAATATGATATAAAAAATCCATATGGCATAAACATTATTAAGTTTCCAACAACATTTTTTATAAAACTTGGTGAAAACAATTGATATCTAAATATTTCTTTAAATGGTATAAAATTAGATGTAGACCATGATACATCTTGAAATGTCACAACATAGAATAAACTAATTATATATATCATAAATCCTAGTTTTAACATTTCCTCATAGTATATAAATTTTTCTTTATATTTGATTAAATAAGCAATTCTAAGAGATGATAAAATAATAGTTGTTATTACCACCATTGGCCAAATATTTGCTAGTATATTTTTTAACGTAATATCAAACATATGTCACCTAAATTCTATTTCATCTGTTATTTCTCTATATTCTGTTATATCTTCTAGAACACTAATAAATAACTCTAGTACTATTTTACTATTATTTTTGTGAACTTTCAATTTTTTTATGTCAATTATATATTCTTTTTCACTTAATTTTGAATTAATCTTTTGTCTAGCCTTTTTTATAGCCTCTTCTACTGCTTTATTTTCTGTTAGAGTTTTATGAATTTCAACCGTTTCATATTGTCTTTCTTTTGCAAAATAAATTGGAAATATGTTATTTTTAAAAATTACTTTATCTTTTCTTTTAAAAGACTTATATTTTTTAAAGTTTAAAATATCTATATATTTATTAAAAATTCTAAAGGTAAAAACATCTTTATATTTACCGGTTAAATTAACTTCATCATGTTTTAATGGATACTCAATAGCTACTTTGTACCAAACTTCACCATATATACTACCTTTAGCACTTAATCTTGTTTTTGTCTCTTCATTCAGTTTTAATTCTCCTGTAATAACTATATCTCCTTTATGAACATAATCATATTTATTTTTTACAATCTCACCACTAGAGGCATCTATTCTAAGTAATAAAGCATCTTTCTTAGCAACAATATCTCTTGTAGATATTTTACTATTGTCTTTTGAAATTATTCTTTCTTCTACTCTAACTATATATTTGACACCTTCATTTTTAATCTCCAACCATTCAATTTTATCTTTATATTTAGCAAGTATTCTTTTCTTGATTTTTTGTAATTCGCTATATGTTTTTTTTAAATGGTACTTTTCAATACCACTTTCTTTTAATTCTCTTTTTATAATATTTGTTAAATCAGCATTATTATGTATAACCTCGACACTAAAAATAGTATTTGAAAGTAAATATAAAATTATAAGTGAAATTATAATACTTATAAATAAATACATATTTTCTTTTAATATAAACTTTATTTTATCAATACCATCAATATCAACTATACTAACTTCATATATAGTTTTAATTTTATTTAATCCATCTAAATCATCTTTATAAATTTTAATAATTATTTCATTATATTTTATATATTTAATATCCAGCATATCTATATTATGACTATTTAATCTTTTAATGAATTTATCAATACTTCTACCTTTTATTTTTAAATATATAGTATTTTTAAGCATATCATCACCTAAATTCTAATGATTTTATATTACCTATTATTAATACCTCATCACTCACTAGTTTCTTTATAACAAGATCACTACCAATAACATCAAGTATTCCATTATCATATTTTACGGATATCTTATTTATACTTACATCAAGTAATTCTTTATAATTTATAATATCAAGTTTATTATTTATAAATTTAATTAGGAATAATATAAGTTATGGATATGATAATGATGATGACAATACTATAGTTTTCATATATCAACTATTATATAAATTATTATTTATAGAATTATCCATATTTTCATATATTGGATAATTGCTTTCTAAATTAGATATTTTTGTATATGTTCCACTATTGTCTTTATTTACTATTGTATATGGAATATGAATTTGATAGTTATTATAATTAT
>JAGAYJ010000026.1 GCA_017940575.1 Bacilli bacterium
ATTTTTTAATTGAAATATTTGTTTATTTAATAAAAATAACAACATCAAAACTTCAAATTTAATATTTTTTAATTTCATAAATAGATTCAATTTGAGTAATAATATCATTATATAACCCTCGGAATTTATCAGTTTCTAATGAGACTTCATTTTTAAAGAATTTATTAACCCATTCTTCATTTATTTCATCAAAAGTTTTTTGCTCTTTGCAAGTTATTAATCAAGCTAAATCATTCCAACAAGTATTTATTTTATGTTGGTTTTTTCAAATTTTCTGGGAATTAAATAAAATGTTCTTCCTTGATTATCAATTATTTTAGTCAAAATTAAATTAACCAAATGACTTATAGAATTTTTGAATAAATTTTCCATAGCAGAAATTTCCCCACTTTTTTCATCATTTAAAATATATTCGATTTTCCAACATACTAAAGGCTCTTTTATTTCACTGACTTTTAAATTTGTTGTACCGTCAAACATAGATATTTCTTTCGAGTTAGAATTTCTATTCTCAATAGGTATATTATTGATCTCGCCCATATAATCATCTAACATTAAACATTCGAAATGCAAATAGTTAATTACCCATCCTCCCCCTAAAGAATACCACATATTAAAGAAGGATTATTCACAATAGGAAAAATGCTCATAAATTGTATAATTAATTCATTACTTAATACTTGTGGAAGATCTTGTTCATAGCATAATGTTATATTACAAAGACTTAAGCATAATTTTGATTCTATTTCATTTTCTACACCATCATCTTTACCACCTTTTCTATCTTTTATTTCACAATTATCTAAGTCTATTTCAATTATTTTCTCTTCTTCATCTACTTTATGGAAATTAAACAAACTTTCATTATAATCTATATAAAAAAAATATTTAATTAATATATAAATATTTTTAATTATATCTTAAATTTTAATTTAAAAAATATATATTTTAAATAATTATATAAAATAATTTTCAATAACTAAACAATTCTTTCATGAGCTTCAGGGAAATATACTTTATAAATGAAATTAATTAAATAAAATGATAACCAATATAAAAGTGTTAAAATGCCAATTTTTTCCATTGCATCAATAGCAAATATATATCCAACATCAAATGTTGCTCTAAGCAAAATCATAGTTACTAAATAAACAGCACTAGAAGAAATAAAAGAAATAACCATTACAATATGCAATTTATGAACTTCTAAATAAACATTATTTTTCAATAGAAATTAATATACTAAAAGTAAAAGAAACAATATTAACAAAATTATCTTCAAATAATAATACTGCACCGATCATAATGACAGACCCTTAATACATACTCTTTATACACCAAGAAACAAAAGTTTTAGCATTTAGTACTCTTACTTTTTGTAAAATTTTATATAAAACAGGAAATTTAATAACTGAAGCTAAATCTGCATCTTCATCAAAAACAATAGAGAAAACAGGAAATGAAGTATAAATGGTACTATAATCAAGCATTAAATATCCATTATAAATTTGTATAGAAGTAAAATAAAACATAAAACTAAAAATAATTTGTATTATATAAATAATAGGTTCTATGAATAACAAATTCTTATAAAACTGCACTTCTTTTATAATTTAATCTTCCATGCCATAATAATAATAATTTCACAGTTTTAAATTCCATAATAGAGAAATCAGTTCTTATATCATTCCTACATCATTTCCTCCATCGCTAATAGCTGCAGTTCTCATAGTTGTATGAGTTTTCATCCCTCTAACTATTAATTTTTTTTTGAGTTGGCTAAATCGACAACATACCACTGCAGGAGCTTTAGAAGCAATTTCAAAAAATAATTTTTCATTTTCAGGTAATAAAGCTATATTCATTGTATTTCCATCTATTATTAATACTGTGTCTGTCATTTTAGAATACTCCTTTAAATGATCTTCTACTTCAATATCTGATTTTAATTCTTTCATATAAAATAATTTTTGGGTTTTTCCTTTAAGACCAGTAAATATTGCAATACATGTTGCAGTTTCAACTTTATCTCCAGTTAAGCATCCATATTTGGATACGTTCATTTCTTATGATTTATTGAATCAGTCACATCTACTTGTAATTTATCTTCAACTCCAGTCACACATAAAAATTTCATATTTTCTTCTAATTCATCAACTACTTTCCTTATTTTTCCCTCCCTATCTTCCATTTCTGTTTTTGCATTTTGATATTTTTTATTCCATAATTGAAATTCTTCTTCAGTTATATATTTTTGACTTATGACTAAGGTTCTTAACCCCATAGATGCTAAATTTTCACAAGTTTCTCTTAAAAATGCTCTATTATTTTCTTGGACTTTTGCTTAAATAACAACTTCTACACCTTTTAAATAAAATACTATTCTATTTGTTTCAATATTTCTTACTAATATTCCCATTCTTTTAGTTTCACTGCTAAATGGAATTTTGAGAAAATTTCATAATTTTCTTCAACTTCTACTGCATTTAATAATTTAATGGTTGTTTGAGTACATTTTGATAAATTAATATTAATACTTTCCGAAAAATTGACTAAAGCAATTTCATCTGGAGATGATGCTTGGTAGCCTTTTACTCCATCTTCTTATCTTGGAGTTACATTATGACATAATCCTAATGTGTTATTGTATCTCTTATAACATTATTTCTATTTCTTCTAAAATTTCTTTTAATTGTTTTATTTGTATTAAACTTTTCTACAGAAGATAATTGATTAATCTTAACTTCAACATCTTTTAAATGCCCTTTAGATTTTTTACATTCATCTTTAACTATATTTGTTAATTCTTCTAAAGAGTCTTATGTAAAAGTTCCACTTTCAAAGCATATTTGTTTAAAAATCATTTCATTTTGTGTTAAAGTTCCATTTTTATCACTAAATAAATATTGAATTCTTCCTAATTCTTCAGGTATTTGACTATTTCTTGCAATTGTTCCTTGGAATATTAGTATCAGTATTTATTTTATATGAATATATAATTTTTCCAAAATCTAAATTAACTCTAAGAGATATTGGGATAATTGAACTTAATAATAATAAGAATCTAAAAATATTAATAATATTTACTTATAAGGTTCCTGGGAAACAACTCATTGCAACAATAGCAACAGAACATAGGAGCATAAAAAAAAATAATGCTTTAGATAGAGCATTTATTTCAAGATCTATTGAGCCAAATTTAGGTTGTGGTTCAGAATTATTTTTTTGGGTTCGAGTTTCTCTACCAGTATATATAACAATTCCAGTTGCATTTGATGAAGCAATTATAGTATTTACCTATAAAGTTTGTTCTAAAGATAATCCTTCTTTTTTTATATTTAATTCATTTGAACCAGCTTGCATAACAAATACTCCTTTAAATTGATATATATGCTTAGTAGGGGGTCTACCAAAAATAATAATCTTCATTTATTAATTTGCTTACATCATTCAATTCTTGTATGGTTGCCACTGGCTTTCCTAATTTCCAATCAGTTTCTCCAATAATTGATCTGCTCTTAAAAAAATTGTTTTCGATTTATTTGTTGTATACAAGATTACCACATCTGCAGGTACTCTCTCATTTTTATTTAATTGAGTAATATCTCCTGTTTTAATTTCTTCAGCCTTAATTTTTATTATTCCATTATATGTCACTTTATTAAATAAAGATTCATTTAACTCTTTATCACATAGATATCTCTGATAATCATCATAGCCTTCTTTACATATTGTAATTTCTAAAACAATTGAAAGAGGAGCAATATATGTAAATAAAAATCCTACACGTAATTTAGGTACAGCTTGACTAAGTGCAATTAATAAAAAAATTAAATTTGAAAAAAATTTAAATTGATTCCAAAAAACAACAGCAATTAATGAAATTACATAATACTTTTGATTTCTTAAAATATTTGGTGCATTTGTATATGGAGTAGATTCCCCAGTAAACTTTATTTTTCTTTCAACATTTTCTTCATCATAATTATTCTTTTTTTTACCTATAAACTTTTCTTTTAAGTTATTGAAATATTCTTTTATATTAAATTTACCTGCAATTTCTTTTTAATTTTCATCTTCATTATTATTTCTTATTAATTAATTTTCGCATTATACCAAAATCATATATAATGAGAAAATTAATTATTTTTCTCATTATATCAAAATCATATATAATGAGAAAATTAATTATTTTTCTCATTATATCAAAATCATATATAATGAGAAAATTAATTATTTTTCTCATTATACCAAAATTATATATAATGAGAAAATTAATTATTTTTCTCATTATACCAAAATTATATATAATGAGAAAATTAATTATTTTTCTCATTATACTAAAATTATATATAATGAGAAAATTAATTATTTTTCTCATTATACCAAAATATAACTTACTAAAACAAATAAAAATAGAATATATTAATATAACTTCATTTTATTTCAATTAATTTTATTGAGTGTTATATTATTTAATATTTAATTATCTTCTTCTTATTCTATTGTATTTTTTGGGACAATATAAATTATATTTGAAGATATATTATTTTGAATAAGAGGTTTAGCAAATAAATTAGCATTTTGATCATTTGTAATATTAATTCTGTTATTATTGTTGGGATTCAAATTATTTTGTTCATTATATTTTTTAAATATTCCTTTTACCATTAAAAAATATTTTTTTCAAGAATAAGATTATATTCATCCAATTTGTTAAAAGTATTTCCAGCCTGTTCTTTAGCAATAGAGTAGAATAGTTTATTTAATTTTGGAGAAAGAAATGTGACCAACTATAAATTTTATATAAATATAGTTACCATCAAAAGGAATTCCCTTGTCTGAGACATAGGTGAAAAACCGTTGGGGATATAATTCATGAATTATGGATTTTGGGAATTTTGTTAATAATGAACTGTTTATTTACGGTCTCTCCTTTCTTAAAAGAACTCAAATAAAATCCACTTCGGAAACCAACCTGCAGACAGTTTTTTTCGTTCCGCATTACTTTTAACAGAAATGTTGCATCATATCACTTTAATGGAAGAATGTACCAATCTATAATTAATAATATTATTATTTAATAAATTCTTATTATTATCTAGAGCAAATTTCCTCCTGTCTTGGGGGTTTGAAGTTTTTATAATTTCACTTGATTTAACTATAATTTTATTTTCTTTAATATTACTATTATTATCTATAATATTTGACTTTTATATTTTTATTTAATAATATTTTTAATTATCACAGATATTTTATTCTTCAGCTATATTTATCTGTTAATTAATTATAAAAATTTCTACCAATATTTCAATAAATGATTAATCAATAAAATATATATAAATATTATTTAAAATATAATTTAATTGAATTATTAATTTGGATAAAGAACAATATTATTATATTTTAAATATATTGAATATATTTTTTTACACTTATTTTTTTATTCGTTAATTATTGCATCTTTTATATTAAATTGCAATTTAGTATCTTTTACTAATCATATATAATAAACAAATTGTTTTAATTTAAATAATTTAAAAATAATAATATTATTGATAATTATAGTTAATTAAAGATTTACTTTTTAATTAATCAATTTATATATTATTTTTATATTTAAATTACTTAATTTATATTTTAATTCAATAATTTACATTGTTGTCAAGTTTCTCTATAATTTTTAAGTAGTCTAAGTTTTAATTCTTTTTTCTCTAAAAATTCAATCACACTTTTTCTTAGCACTTGTTTTGATCCATATAATTTACTATACAAATATTTTTTAAACTGCAAAAGCATAATTCTATACAGTCAAATTAACTACAATATTGAACATTAAATCAATAGTTCATTAGTTTTATGTCCTGAGAAATTATCAAGAGCAATATCATATTTTTTTATCATTTAAATTTTTCATTAAATATAAAAATAGAAGAATTAATATTTTTTTCATTATTTTCATAATAAAGAATACTATCTTTAGTAATCCCCAATATCAAATTTAATTTTGTAAATTTCTTTTACCAAACCTAACAGATAAAGATGGAATTATTCATCTGTAAAGAAGATTCGTAGACGAATATAAATTCATAACCTTTTTATAAACATTTTAAAAATATTTTAATTTAATATAAACAATAAAATTTATCAATATCTATATTTAGAAAATTTGATTTTTGCAAGTTTTAAATAATGCAGACCAAGTTTAGATTTTATTATTTTATGGATTGCATGCATAATTTTCGACCTCAGATAAATATAATAATGAGAGTTTTCTACAAACTAAATTATTTTCTTTAAAAGTATTAATTTTATTAGATATTTCAATAGATATTCTATAAAGTCTTCTTCATTATTTTTAATTGATTCAAGAACATTCATTTCATTTATAATATTAAATATGAGAGATTCTTCGTCCTTTATTAATTTAATAGAATTTTTATTTTTTAATATATCTAATTGATTTTGAAATCTATTTCCGAATAAATGAAGTGAGAGTCAATATTGAAATATGGTATTGAAGGATTACTAATAAATCTTTTTGCAGCATGAGGCCTTCTTTTTTTTCTAAAAGAAATATTATTATTGGTTTTATTTTTTAAATGCTTATTAGGATTTATTTTTTTTTATTTCTTTTTAATTTTAACCATTTTATTTATAATTAAATTAATAAATTAATAAAATACCAAAAATAAAGATAATATTTAATAAAATTTCATTAATTAAAATATATTAAATTTTAATTTAA
>JAGAYJ010000027.1 GCA_017940575.1 Bacilli bacterium
AATAGGAATATTTCCTTTTTTTATAATATAATCACTTTCAAATCTTAATAATTCTAATTCATTTATCTCTTCTTTAAAACTCATGTTATTCACCTCTTTTTTATATGTTCTTAACCTCTGTAATCACCTTGCAACTTCTTAGCAAAAAAATACTTAATTTTACCCATTTTTTACAATTTTTTTCATTTTTTAGCTATTTTTATTAAAAATATGCAAGATGTATTTTTACGTTTTCCCTTATTTTATAAGGTATTAGGGGTGTTCTTAATTAAATTGAAATCAACCAATTTATATTCGTTTTATTTTCATTCATTTGGATCATCTCCTTTTTTCTAAAAAATAATTTTCTACTTTTTGTAAATATATACAAGATACTATCAAAAAAAACATTAAAATTGAAACTACTACTGACAATATGTTAGCATTATAGAATCTAGTATATAAAATATATGTTAAAGAATAGCTGATAACTTGTCCAAAAAACATATATATATTAAATATTATATCATGTTCCCTATTGTATTTTGATAATTCTTCATTATTTATTGCTTCATATACAGCACTTGTACTTTCGGTTTCAATAACAGCTGCTACTGAATTCATAAAAATATAATAAATAATAATTGTTGTAAAGCTTGGAATAAAAATTAAGAATAATGTTGATAGAAACGTAAGAATAGCAAATGGTATATAAAATTTTTTCTTTATATTTTTCTTATTTGTATATTTTAACAACAATAAAGAAAAAATTGTTATTACAGCAAATATAGAACTATAAGTACCAACATTTAACTCTGAATTTAATTTTAAAAATAAAATTATAGGTAATAAATCAGTAATTGCACCTTGTGCTGATACTCTTCTATAGAACATGCATTTATAAATATCATTCATATGTGGATATTTTTTTGCTTTATTCCAAAATTCTCTTATATTAGTTTTTTTATCTTCAATATAAAAACTTGTTATTTTTGATGCAGTTAATATAACTATAATTGCTTCTAATATTAGAATTACAAATAATGTATTATATGAAAATTTTTCTATTATAAAACCTGAGAATATAGGTGTTAGAATTGTAGCAAAATTAGTTAAAATGCTCATATTTGCCTGAAAACTACTAAACGTTTTATGATTATTAGATCCCATTATAATCATTTCATGAGGACCATAATAGGCACCTTCTTCAAATGTATATAACATTTTAAATAAATATATATACTTTATGATATCTTCTTTAAGAAATAAAAGCATACCGACACATATTACTAATATAATAAAACTTGAATTATATATATATTTAACATTTTTATTATTTAAGTATTTTAATATTAAAGTATTAAAGATTAATCCAAATACTAAGCTTATTAAGTTTACTTTAATTACAAAACCTAAATCATTTACTATTTTTAGGACATATATATTAAAAAACAAATTAAAGAAAATACTTATAAATCTTCTCATAAATGATACTGTTGCAATTATTCTTCTGTTTTTTTCGTTTAAATCATTTTTCATATAATTGTCACCTCTTTTTTATTGGAGGGGTTAACTAGAAATATCAAGCCCTTAATTCCCCCACCAAAATTCATTATTTTTTACTATTTTTTGCCATTTTTTAGTATTTTTTGTTATTTTTTAATAAAAACATGCAAGATCAAATTTTCTTTTTTTCCTTATTTTATAAGAAATTTCTAAAGGGGTTGAATAAAACAGTATCAAGCAATTTATATTAGTTTTATTTTCAAACACTCAGATCAACTCCTTTATTTATTACTTCACTTATTATAGATAAAACACTTGAATAATTATCGGGTTCAACTAATTTACCAATCATTCCAAGCTCATTAGCAGTCCTAACATTATTAACATTATCATCTATAAATAAGCATTCCTTTTCGTTTAAATCATATCTATTTATTAATGTTTTATATATCGAAACATAAGGTTTCACTTGATGTTCTATGTAAGATAAAACATATCCATCTACTATATCAAATATACCACTACTCTTTATCGCATCTACAGTATGTGCATTTATATTAGATAGTAAATACACATTATATTTTTGTTCTTTTAGTTTTTTTATTAAATCTAATACTCTATTGTCAACATAGCCATAATTATTATATGTATTCCAAAAATCTTCAATTAATAAATCATTAGTATGATTAGTTCTATCTTGAACAATGGAAATTGCCTCTTCTTTTGTTATATAACCTGTATCGATTAAAGCATATCCTAACCATTCAGGTGAATTAATAATGTTATTTTCAATAAATTTTTGTTGTTCTTCATCTGAAGTATACTCATTTAAAACTTCTTTATAATTAAAATTTAGTATGACATTACCTATATCAAAAACTATGTTCTTTATCATATACTCACCTCAATTATTTTATTATTAGGTGGCGTAATCACCTGACTAATTCCTACCACTTTTTGCATTAAAAATAGTCATTTTTTACATTTTTTAATCTATTTTAACATATTTTTATATTAAACATGCAAGATGTTATATCTCATAAGTCCTTATTTTATTGGAGTTTTCCTCTATTCTTAGATAAATCGTAATCAACCAGTTTATATTAGTTTTATTTTCATTCATTTGGATCAACTCCTAACTAATCTTTTATTTTCTAATTCTTTTTTTAATTTTTTTGACACTTCTTCAACAGTCTTTTCATCAAATGGATTTGGCATATTATATTTATCAATCAATTCTTTAAATGAATAATATGACGCTACTCCACCTACTTCTTTAAATAATTCTAAATTATCTTCACACTTATTCCATATAGAGAATGCTCCAAAATATGATAAAGCATAATCAATATAATAAAATGGATCTAGATATATGTGAGATTGTCTATAAAAATATCCACCATTATCTAAGTTAATATGTCCACTATTACTTTTCTTTAAATTATACTTATCGACTAATAATAACCATGTTTTTCTTATATCTTCGATTTTTAAATTAGCATTAGAATATAGCCTCTCTTGAAATTCATCAACTAAACATATATAAGGTAAATTTGCTATTAAATTATACATTTTCATAAAACAATATTTTTTATAATCTTCCTTATCAAAAATATTATCAACATAATTCATCATAATAAGTTCCATGCTATATGAAAACATTTCAGCAACTTCCATTGTCGGATATTTAAGTAGTGGAGATACTATATTCTTTTTATCTTCAATTGATGCACAATACTTTTGAAATGAATGTCCTACCTCATGAGTAGTTGTTTGAACATCTAGGTAATTATTTTTAAAATTTCCTGTTACTGCAGGCATACATGTTTCAGTTAAATAATTTGTTATTGAAAAATTAACTTTATTATCTCTTTGAATAAAATCAATATAACCATTATCTAACATAGTATTAAATAAATTTGATAAATCAGCATCACATTTTTGAAATGACTCTTTAAGTTGTTTTAATAATTCAATATCAATATATTTAGACTCTGGCATAGAACTAAAGAAAACGGTATCATAATATTTTAATTCATCAAGTACCAATTCTTCTTTTTGCCACTCACTCATTAATTTACAAATAGGAATAATATACTTAATTATGTTATTTCTAAAACTACTTATATCATCATAGTTATAATCAAATCTTTTTAATTTAAATAAACTATACTCAACATAATTATTAAAACCTAATTGTTTTGCTATTTTATTTCTAGTATTTATTAATTCAAATAAGATATTATCATATTCGCTTTGTTTACTATAATAAAAATCATTAACAGCATCATGTGCTTTCTTTCTTATGTTTCTATCTTTATTTGAGAATAATCCACTTATAGCACTTATTGTTTTCTCTTCACCATCAAACATTATCTTTGTTTTATTTAAGTTTCTATATTGCATTTTTAAGTCATTTTCCGCTTTAATTAAATCTGTAATGCTATCAGATGTAGTTTTTGATTGGTATTCTATAATCTTAAAAAAATTAGATGGTAAATATTTTTCTAATTTGTCTTTAAATTTAGAATTACTTAATTCAGTATAAAATAGTAAGAATAATGAGTCAAATTTAACTTTATTAGAATTCCAAAAGTCCATTTCTTTTTTATAATACTCATCTTCTGAATCTCTCATATTTCTAATATCAGCATAATCATACATTTCTTCTATATGATTTTGAATACTATTAATTCTTTTTACTAATTCAAGATACTCACTAAAATCATTACAATTAACTAGTTGTTCTAGCAGATTATTAACTAACATAATTGTTTTATCATAATTAATTCTCTCATATTTAATTTCGTTAAATTTTATCATTATGTCTCACCTCTTTTTTATTGGAGGGGTTAACTGGAAATATCAAGCCCCTAATTCCTAATCTAAAAATCATTATTTTTAGCTAATTTTTATCGTTTTTTACAATTTTTCAATATTTTTTAATCCAAATGTGCAAGATCAAATTCTTAGTTTTCCTTTATTTTATAAAGATTTGTTAAAGGGGTTGAATAAAACAATATCAACCAGTTGATGTTAGTTTTATTTTCATTCATTTGGATCAACTCCTTATCTATAATTATATATGTTTATTTTCTTTTTTTTCTGAACTTAATATTTGTAAAATATTTGTAGTTCTAATATCACCTTTTTTAATATTATTTAAAACTTCTAACATTCTTTCAGATATTTGAATGCCGTTCATGAGATTGCTGAAATCATCATCTGAACCATATTGATTTTTATACATTTCAATTATCATGTTTACTTCTAAACTAGGAAATTTATTAGTAAAGCTCAAATACTTAATTAAAAATTCTAATGTTAAAATCGGTGAACCATATTCTTCATTTTCAATATAATCTGTTTTTTTATAACAATCTAAAATTTTTTTAGCAAATGATTTGTTAAGTATTAACAATGCATTTTCTTGAAAATTAAATTTTTCTATAAAATTTAATGTTAATTTAATAGAATTAATTATCGCATCAAATTCAGTAAAATATCTATCATGATAATGATGATATGTTGATCCACTAAGTGACATAATTTTAAATGAAATATCATTTAAATGTGAATAAGATGAATTTCTATTTTCATTTAATTCTTTATTTTGTCTTGCATGCCATATTTCATGAAACACAGTATTTATTATATATAAATTATATAAATCATTATTATTACAGGAAATCATTTGTAATAAATTTGACTCAAAGCATTTTTTCTTATAATATTTAAAATCATCTTTAAAATTATTACTAACAGATATTGTTTTATCATCCATACAATATGCTGCTATTCCACAAAAAACATCTTCTTCTTCAATATTATTAACGTATTCTTCCAAATCCAACACTTTTAACTGTTCTTGTATAAATTCTTGTATATCACTCAATTCAAATCTTTTATGATTTTCTAATTTTTCAATATATCCCACATTATTTCACCTCGTTTACTATATCTTAGACTGTCAATACCAAGTATCAAATACTTTACTATTTTCAACTATTTTTAGTTATTTTTTATACTTTTTAGTAATTATCTATTAAAAAATGTAATTACTAAATACTTAGTTTATCCTTATTTTATAGGAGTTTGAATAAAACTTAGACTAAATCAATATCAACCAGTTGATATTAGTTTTATTTTCATTCATTTGGATCAACTCCTTTACTTATTTTATCAAAAATATTCCCGTTACAATTAGAATTATACCAAATACTTGTCTAATTGTAGGTCTTTTTTCTTTATCTTTAAACATTAAAGCAATTAATAGAACAATTATAATTGATGTTGGTCTTACATAATTGCTTAATGTTACTGATTTACTCATTAATATATTACTTAAATATAACGATGTAAAACCAAATGCTTGTTGTATAAAAACCCACTTAATAATACTTCTTTGTCTCTTATAATAATTAACTTTATAATCTTTAGAAAATATCAAAGTAAGTAAAAGATTTAAAACAAATAAGAACATTGCATTTGACCAATAATTCAAAATATAATGTGTAACATAACCCATCAATAATGATGTTGCTATTCTTATTAATATATCTAATCTTAAACTTTTAATCTTTAATTTAGCATTAGCTATTAAGAAAACACCAACTATTGTCAATATTATAGAAATAACTGAAATAATTCTTAAAGATTGAATTCCTAATAAAACATCAATTATAAAAGCTATAAGTAATCCTAAAGTAAGATATGCGGAATCCTCATAAGGATTTAGATGTGTTAAACATCCAACTATAGTCTTTTGTTTATTATATCTTAGAAACATTGCGACAACTAATAATAGAATTGGAATTATTTCAAAAGAAAACTTAAATTGATTTGTTGCCACTTCAATTGCAATCATTATTCCAGCAAAAGGCAACATACTAAGGCACATATAATAAAAATAATCTTTTCTACTTATCCCCATATTTACTAAATGTTTATCAATATATTGACCTATTGCACCAAATAGCGCCGCTGATATTATTAAAATTATAAGCATTATTTCACCTTCTTTTTCTACAAATTACTATGTCATAAAATGTACTATAATTTTTTATTATTAGGTGGCGTAATCACCTTACTAATTCCTACCACTTTTTTCATTAAAAATAGGCTTTTTTTACTAATTTTTGTCTATTTTAACATATTCATATATAAAACATGTAAGATGTTATATCTCACAATTCCTTATTTCACCTAGGTTTTCTCCTATTCTTGGATAAATCGTAATCAACCAGTTTATATTAGTTTTATTTTCATTCATTGGAATCAACTCCTTAAATAATATTTTCTTTTTTTAATACATCCTCTAAATATTCATCTTTAGAAATAATTAATAGTTTCTTAGGATGATATAATTTTAATTTTTTATTCCAATCATGTAGATTTACTTTTAATTTATCAGTAAATGTTTTATTATTACCTCTAGCATAGCATCTTTCTTCTAATACTTTTTCACTATCTAAAGTAGGATAAGCTAAATAATACTCTATATTATTTTTTTCTAAAAAATCAAGTAGATGCCAATGCATAGAGGTTAACACAACATCATATTTATTAATTGCATCTAATACAGCCATATGATAATTATTTGGCCACCCAGGATTTTCAGGTCTTTCATTTTTACCTTTTCGTTGTTCATATGGAATACTTTCAAACCCTCTATTATCCCATTTATAATAACCTGATTCTAAATCAATTATATTAGAATACTTATTACCTAAAGTTGTTTTTCCTATAGCCCCAAAACCAGCAACAATAATTCCTTTACTCATGCATATTCTCCTTAATTATATTCAAAATTTTTATTGCTTCTTTTCTATCTGATTCTTTTTCTTCATTACTTAAGTTATTATAATCTGTATTCATTTGTCTAGACCATCTATCAACAAATTCTTGAGGTATTATTAAGCTGCCATCTTCATTAAGTATACATTTACTAAAAAGATATTTTTGCCATCTTGACCATCTATCATGTTCATAATCTGAAAGTAATTCAATAAATTCTTTATCTTCCATATTTTCACCTCTTTTACTAAATCTTAGACTGTCAATACCAAGTATTAAATACTATAGCTATTTTTAAGCTTTTTTTACTAATTTTAATACTTTTTATAAGTTTTAATTTAAAATATGTAATTAGGAAAGTATCATTATTCCTTATTTTATGGGAGTTTGAATGAATCTTAGACTAAATAAACACCAACCAATTTATATTAGTTTTATTAAATCCTTTTTCTAAATTATTTGACATCTTATCACTTTCTCTATTATATAATTATACATCACTCAGTAAATTATTTTTTTGAAATACTTCTTTTATATTATCACCTGTTACACAAAATCCTTTAATCCCACATTGAATAGCTGAATTGATATTTGCACTATTATCATCAAAGAAATATATATTATTTGGATTAATATTTAAATCTTCTATTACGGTTTCATATATCTCTTTTTGTGGTTTAATTAGATTCATTTCATAAGATAAAAAAGTTTTATCAAATATTGAAATGTCAATATCTTTTTTTAAATACTCAAAATCTATCTTTCTTAGATTAGATAACAAGTATACCTTCTTTCCATTATTTCTAAGCGTATTTATGATATTCAGTGTATCTTCGTAGTAGTTTCTTTCTTTATAAACTATATTAATCAATTCATCAATAGATATTTTACATCCAATTTTTTCTAATACATTTCTAAATGATTCATTTTCATCTTTTAAACCTTTATGTGCGTCTATGACTTCAGGATCATTATACCAAATATCTATAAATGTATCATAATCTACTTTAGGCTTTAACTCATCATATATTTTTTTTAAATCTTGTGATTTGATTATTACTCCTCCCAAATCAAATATATATATCATTTTTTTATCACCTTTCTTAAATAATTTAATTAAATAGATATATCTTTAATTTCATCAATTATTATGTTTTAGACTTTATTTCTATTCTTTGAAGTATCATAATATTAAAAAATGTTTTTAAAGTCTCCTTATCCAATTTTTTACTTTTACCTCTTTTTTTAAATCTTAGACCGTCAATACCAAATATCAAAACTATAGCATTTTTAAGTACTCTTTTACTATTTTTAATACTTTTTATAAATTTTAATTTAAATTATGTAATTAGGAAAGCACCATTATCTCTTATTCGATAGGAGTTTGAATTAATCTTAGACTAAATAAACACCAACCAATTTATATTAGTTTTATTTTCAAACACTCAAATCAACTCCTTTTATTTATATAATTCAATATAACCAAGTTCTATAAAATGGTTTATTTCATCATAGCATCCAACTTCTTTACTTGGCATCTTATAAATATATATTTTATGATCATTATTAATTTGAATTTTCTTTACTACTAAATTACTTAATTCAGCAAATGATTCATATCCAATATATCCTTCAATTCCTTTTTTATCAAGATTAAGTAATAATAAATCATCTGTTTTACTTAAATTATCATAAAATGTTTCATAAGCTTCCTTATATTCAAGTTCAATGTCATCATTTATCTTTTTAGGATAATCAATAACATAATAATTTTTATTTTCTAATTCTTGTTTTAATTCTAATGCCTCTTTATAAAAAGTAGCACTTCCTGCTATAATTATTTTTCGCATAATACCACCTCTTTTATAACAAGTTACTGTCCCGTAATCAATACTTTAATTCTTATACTATTTTCAACATATTTTAGTTATTTTTAGCTATTTTTTATCAATTTTTAATATATTTTACGATAAATATGCAAGATGTTAATCCTTACAAGTCCTTATAGATAAAGGATTTTCTCAAAAGTTACTATAAACCGTAATCAACCAATTGATGTTTGTTTTATTTTCATTCATTTGGATCAACTCTTTTATTATCTAATTTGTAAAACGCAATAGAATTTGAAATGATTAATATAACATCTGTTATAGAACTTACATAAGCTTTAACAAGAATATCATAAATCATCCAAAGCATAAATACAAATATTGAAAAAAATCTAATATTTTTCTCTTCTTTATTCCAAACAACTAATGTATAAATAATAGCAGCAAATAAAGGTAGAAAGCTAATATAAGTATTAAATGTAAGAATGCTCGCAATTATATATAAGGTAATAAATAATATTAAGCATAATTTATTAGTTCTCTTTTTAAATGCATATGCTCTCATTGCTCCTAGCAAGCTAATTAAACATCCTGTATATGCGCCAAGTAAAATATATTGTATAATATCAAAAGTACTATCTAATATTTGTAAATTTAAAATATTTTTCCTTTTTCTTTGCCAGAAACTAACTAGCAAACATAAAGAAGAAAATAAAGCAAATATTTGTGCAAATAAAATATTCATCTTTTGTCACTCCTTTTTATTTGGTCTTGAAAAGTCGTTCTCATTATGTCAATTCCTAAATAATTTTAATTTGAAATTACATATTTTTTACTATTTTTCATCAATTTTATATATCTTTTAGCGTAAACATGCAAGACCTATTTTTTAGTTTTTCTTCGTATTATAAGTTTTAGGAGTGGTCTTGACTAAATTGTTATCAACCAGTTTAGATTAGTTTTATTTTTGTTAATTTGGATCAACTCCTCCAATTTATTATTTCATTTGCTCTAATTCACTTAGTGATTTAGATTTTTTTATTGTTTCTTTTGATATTTCTATTAGTTTGTTATCTACTGCAACATAATGAACCATCTCTATATTATCTATGTCCATAGCTTTTCTTATTTCATTTTCTATATAATGTAATTGAACACAATGAGGAGATTTATCTACTGATGCAAAT
>JAGAYJ010000028.1 GCA_017940575.1 Bacilli bacterium
ATTGCTTTATCTTTTGCTTCTTGTAATTCTTTAGCTTTAACATCTTCAATGTCTTTTTCTACTAATGCATCGATTTTTTCTTTTCCTTCATCTAAAGCAGTTTTTATATCTTCAACAGTTTCAGATTCATTAATGTTTTTAATAGTCTCATTAACTATTTCTTCTCTAGATTCTTTATTTTCATCTAAAGTTATTTCATCCTTTTTATAGTTTGTAATTTCTTCTATTGCTTTATCTTTTGCTTCTTGTAATTCTTTAGCTTTAACATCTTCAATGTCTTTTTCTACTAATGCATCGATTTTTTCTTTTCCTTCGTCTAAAGAACTTTGAACATCTTTAATAGTTTCAGATTCATTAATATTTTTAATAGTCTCATTAACTATTTCTTCTCTTAATTCTTTATTTTCATCTAAAGTTATTTCATCTTTTTTATAGTTTGTAATTTCTTCTACTGCTTTTTCTTTAGCTTCTTTTAAGTCATTTTCTTTAAGTTCATCAATAAATGCTTTTGCACTTTCAACTTTGTCATCTACTTCATCTTTTGTAGCTGAATCTTTAATATCATTAACAAGTTCTTCAACTTTGTCATCATGTTTTACTTCTAATGTTTCATCTGCATAATCTTTAACTTCATTAATAGCAGCATTAACATATTTATTAAAGTCTTCTTCTACTAATTCATCTATTGCTTTTAAGCCTTCATTAAGTAGTCTATCAACATCAGTTATATCTTTAGCATCATTTATAGCTTTAGTATATTCTTCAACTATTTCTTCACGATCTGATGGATTAGTATAATCATAATCTTTCTTATAACTAACTAACTCTTCAATTGCATCTTTTTTAGCTTTTTCTAATTCTAAAGCCTTTTCTATTTCTTTTGTATTATCAATAGGCGCAACTGTTGGAATAGTATTTTCAACTGGAGATGTATTATTTACATTTTCTCTAGTTGCTGTATTTACTATAGTATTATTCTCAACAACTTCACTTGTAGATTCATCAGAAGCACTTTCTTTTTCAATAACGACTGGATCTACTACATCCATTTTCTTTTTATCTTTGCTAGCTTTTTCTTCTATGTTTGTTTTTTCTTTTTCATCTTCTACTTTCTCATTTGGATTGGCAAAAGTAAACATAAAAAATCCAATCAATAAGAATAAGACGATTCCAAAAATCCTTTTTCTATTCATATAAATCCTCCCTTTATAAACAAAAAAGCACTTATACTAATTGTATAAATGCAGCTGACTACCATAATTAAATAATTTTAGGTTCTAAAGCTTTGCGTCACTATATTTCTATAGCTTTGCCAATATATATACTAGTTTCGCCCTTTCGTTCTACCAATAATATATACTATTTTTCGACATTTGTCTACTGTTAGTAACTAAAATAATTTAATTTTTTTAAGCGGCCATATTCTAATGAATGTTTTACCTATTATTTGTTTTTTATTTATAAGTCCATAATTTCTACTATCGCGTGAGTTTTCTCTATTATCTCCAAGTACTAAATACATATCTTTAGGTATTTTATCATATCCTAAATCTTTTAGTGAAAAATCTTCTGTTATAACATCTTTAATAAATGGTTCTTTATATTTTTTACCATTAACATATAAATAATTATCAATGTATTCTATATTATCACCAGGTAGTCCTACTACTCTTTTAATCATATGCTTCTCATCTTGAGAAAGTACTACTATATCATTTCTTTTTATATCTTTAAATCTATATAAAAGTTTATTTACAATGATAACATCTCCTTCTTTTAAAGTTGGATTCATAGAAGGCCCAACCACTTGGTCAATTCCAACAACAAAAATAAATAGTAAAAATACTATAACAGCAACCATTATATATTTAAATGTATCTTTAAAAAATTCAGTTATATCTCTTAAATCCATATTACCGCTCCATCCTATATAATTTAAGTATATCAAAAAAAAGTAGATAAATCTACTTCTTATAAACTAAAACACCACTTAATTTATCTTCTTCAAATGAATCAAAAGAAAATTCTGGCTCATTAAAGAAATCACTTACTCTATTATTATAATCATAAATATACGTAAGTATTTCACCATCTTTTTTTAAGTTTATTTTATTTAACATTTCCTTATATTTCTTCTTATCAACATAATTCATTATATTAGATAAATATACAACATCATACTTATTATTTAAAATATTTACCAGAGATAATATATCTCCTTCATATGTATTTATAGAAATGTTTTTGATTAAATCTTTCATTTTACTATAGTTTTCTTTTTCTAAATATATATTTTTTAAAGGTGCGGCACTTTCTGATACAACCTCACCTGAGAAAAGTGATGAATAAGTAATATCAGGCCAATCATAAAAATTAATTAAGCTTGTCCAAAAAGATTCAATATCTGGATTTAAATGTTTTCTAATCGCATCAAAATACATATCATCATATTTTTCAGCATTACCTGTTGCATTATAGAAAAAGTCTAAATAATCACTTCTATCTAAAGACTCTAAAGCCGCAAGTTTTAAATACATATAATATTTTGGAAAATTACTTATATCAAATGCATCTATATTTTTAACTCCCATATAAATAGCATTTAATAACTGATCAGATGAAGATATAACAGTAAGTAAATTTAACTTATCCTTGAAATACTTATTTAAATAATTTGTTAATTCATTTGATCCTCTATATATAAATGAATTATTATGAAATACTTTATCAGTACAATTTGAATATGGCTTAGATACAATCTTTTGAGCAGTTATAATATCACTATCTAGCATATAAATCCCCCTTAATGACAATGTATTATAACACACTATCTAAAATTCATCAAATTTTAAGTCATTAGAATTTATATCAATTATATCTTTTATTTTTATTTTCAAATTATTATCTAAAACTATATATAAATTTTCTTGATTAATCTTTTTTATAACTCCAACAAATTCTCTATATTCACCACCATTTTTTAGTTTATCTTTAATGAAATATTTAATCTTTACTTCAGGCCTATCTTCTAAATGATTTAATATCAAATTTATTTTTCTATCTAAAATGTTTTTTTCTTCTTCTGTTAATATTTTTTCTTTACTTGTAATTCTACTTGTTTCTATAATACCTTCATTATAACCTGTAAGGGCCGCAAAAGGAGCAAACTGAGCACTACGAGACTCCATACTCATTCTTTTATGATACTTTAACTCATAATGAGGTAAAGTTATAATATCATCATACTTACTCATCCTTTATGTCCTCCTACTTGATTATTTCTATCTATGGTAGTTGCCTCGTCATATAAATCCATTCCTTTTAATATAGCATTTTTGCCATATTTATTTTTTATTTTTAAAAGAGTATTTTGTATTTCTAATTCACTTGATTCTTTTTTTAAAGTTTCTTTTATTTTTTTATCTTCCTCTTCTATATTTGTAAATAAATCAAATTGCTTATATATAGGTCTTTTATCTACACTACTACTATGTTTTAAATTACAAACTGCTATATTTAATTTTCTAATTAAAAGTTTTGGATTAACTATTTTATCATATAATTCAACTACTTTTTCTCTAATTATATCAGTAGACTTTGTCATGTGATCTATTCTAATAGTACCATGAGCAGGTTTAGGTACAATTCTTCCATAATAGTCTTTTTTAACCTCACCATCATAATTATCAAGTGAACTTATATCATAATCTATATGAATTACTATTAAATCAGTTAAATAATCTTTTGATGCCATATCTAAAGAGAGTAATTCACTCATCTCTTTTATAATTGTTCTTGCATTTTTAAAGGTATATGGTTCATGTAATACTTGACCAGATGACAAGCTATTCGTACTTGGTTTAAAGTTTTTAACATCACTCATTGTACATGGTTCATATCCCCAAGCATGGTCTATTATAAGTTCTGCATTAACGCCAAATAATTTAAATAATAAATTCTCATCAGTTAAAGACTTTCTAGCAACATCACCCATTGTATACATAAAATTTTGTTCTAACTTTTTAGATATTCCTTTACCTATTCTCCAGAAATCTGTTAATGGTCTATGATTCCAAAGAAGTCTTCTATAACTAAATTCATCTAGTGATGCTATTCTTACTCCAAATTCATTAGCATCTGCATGTTTAGCTACTATATCCATAGCTATTTTAGCTAAATACATGTTAGTTCCTATTCCTGCAGTTGCAGTAATACCCGTTTTATCATATACTCGTCTTACCATACGAGTAGCTAGTTCACTAGGTGTTGCTTTATATAGCCTTAAATAATTAGTTACATCTATGAATACCTCATCAATTGAGTATGGATATATATCATCTTTTGATACAAATTCAAGGTAAGTATTATATATTTCTGTACTTACTTTCATGTAACGCTTCATACGAGGAGGAGCCACTATATAATCTAACTTTAAGTACTTATTATTTTTTAGTTCTATATCATTAACTGATGATCCTTTAAAGTTATATTTAATTTGTTTTTTTCTCTCATAGTTTATCTCTTTTACTTTTGATACTACCTCAAATAGTCTTGATCTACCACTAAGTCCATATTGTTTTAGTGATGGAGTTACAGCAAGACATATAGTTTTTTCGGTTCTTGAGTTATCTGCAACGACTAAGTTAGTTGTTAAAGGATCAAGTTTTCTATCTACACATTCAACAGATGCATAGAAGCTTTTTAAATCTATACAAATATATATTCTATTCATATCCATGCACCTCTATTAAATTATATCATACCGAACATATTTTCACAATAAAAAAGATAATAGAAAATCTATTATCGGTTCTATAATAAAAACTTTTTAAAAAATTTGATAAAGAACCATATTTTTAAAGAGTATTTATAATATATACATATTTTAAAATAATATTCTCATTTATGAAAATAAATCTTTATCAAGCTTATATATTTTAGTATTTTTATCTAAAAATTTTCTATGATTTTCTAATTCACTATTATTCATATAAGTAATCTTAGAATCTAAATATGTTCCGTATATTATTTCATTGTTATGATTAAATGTTAATATAATAAATCTATTATTATTACTATCTATCTCAACTAAAGGTGAATGATCAAATTCAAAATATCCCCTCCAATAAAGAGCTTCACCACCATCTATATTAAGCACATTATCACTTTCATAAAACTCATATCCAAGACTATTTTCTACTGGAGTATGGCCTATAATTGTAAAAAAATCATCATTTCCAAGTTTTATATTAAAGTCCATTTGCCTAGTCATACGGTTTAGTTTACTCTTCCATAATAAATCATATTTTTCTTGCATAGAAGGAGTTATCAAATGCTCTTTATGAGACCATGTTAAATCAACTACATTTGTAATATCATTTGCTACATCCTCAATAGTTAAATCACATATATCTAAAGGATTTTTAGGACATGCAGCGTGCGCTAGAACAATTTTTTTGTCATTTATTGTTTCTTCAAATTTATGATATAGTTTTAATTTCTTTATAAAGTGAAACATTTGATCTTCTTCATCAATAGTCAATTCATCTTCTAGGCAAGCTGCAGTAATAGAACCTCCATTAGAACCCCAATTGGTATTCATATGTAAATCCCATCTAGTTCCATTTTTATAAACAGGATATGCTTGCCACATCATAAGTTCATGATTTCCTGCTAAATATTCTATCTTAAATGGATTTTCATTTTCTATTCTATTTTTTATATCAATAAGCATATCTGCAGAATATATACCTCTATCTATCAAATCCCCATTAATATATAAAATAACTTCATCGGATTTAGAAATATTTTCTAAATAACCCATAATAGCATTATATGTATTTATATCACCGTGCAAATCACTTACAATAAATTTCCTCATAAAACCACCTATATCTTTAAAATTTTTTCTTCTCTTTTTCTTACTAATGTCTTATCTACTCTTTTAGATGCATAATCTAAAATTGGATTAAAATCACTTATACATTCAATAGCAGGTCTATATTCTCTTATATTATCACCAAATGTATAACACCCAATAGATATTTGATATTTTTTAAATATATCATTATAAAAACTATCTAAAGTTTCTAAATTATTAAACTCTTTTAAAGTCAATAACTCAGGTAGAAAAAATAGTATTAGCTTATAATAAGGTGAATTCCAATATTTAATAGATATAACTTCATATAATAACCTATCTATATTATGACTTCTATAAATATCAAATAATATACGACTAGTCATTTCCATATGATTTTCTAGTCCTAAATACTCTAAATTATCTTTTTTATTTAAACCATAGTCATTATATACATTTATAATTTGTCTAGATGTAATAATACCCATTGCCCCTATTCCTTCACTATAATTTAAACTTTTATATTCATCTTTAAAAAAATCGTCTAAATCTAATTTAAAATACATAAAACCACCACTATACTTTTCTTTTCTTTACTTTAACATTTTCTTTTAAATTTTTTCTATAACTATTTAATAGATTACTTTCCATATCATATATAATACCTTCTTGTAAATATTTACCATATATAATCTGATTTAAATGATTAAATACCAAGATATTTATTCTATTGTTAATACTATCTATCTCAATTAAAGGAATATGAGATATAGATTCTAACTTATTTTTAATATCTAGCTCATATTCATCAAATAATATATATTTATTTAAGCTTTGTACATATGAAGTTTCAATATAGCCAAACAAAGAGGATGCTCCGTCAATATTTAAAACATTATCATTTTTATCATAACTAAATCCATATTTATTTTTATTTGCTGTATGACCTATTATATTAAGATAACTTGGATTAAATATTTTATTAACAATTAAATCTTCTTTTCTAGCCCAAAGTGCGACATCTACACGAGGTGAATTTTCATTTAATAAAATTTTTTTATTATCCGTCATTCCTCTAACAGGACATGCGTGCACTAAAATAATATCTAAATCATCTATCGCTTTATCAAATTTATGATATATGTTTAAATAGCCAACATCTTCTATTAATTTTGAAATACTCTCTTTACTGTAATTTTTAAGTAAATAATCTTTAGTAATAAATCCACCATTATTACAAATCCAATTAAATGAAGAAGCTGATTTATATTCTGATAGGTAAGAATCATAATCTAAATCCTTAGTAGCTAAATGAGAGTGATACATCATTAACTCATGGTTTCCTGCTAAATATTCAATATTAATAGAATTCAAATCATTAATTCGCATTAATACATCAACTAACATACTACCTGAATTTATGCCTCTATCTATTAAGTCCCCATTAATATATAAAGTTATATCATCGCATCCATATTCTTTTTCATTTTCTAAAAAATTAATTATAGAATCATATACATAACCATTACCATGTAAATCACTTACAACAAAATTTCTCATAAAATTTTCATCCTTTTATTGGAACAATATAATATCACTTTTAATTATTTAAATCAATTATTTTTTTTGCAGCTCTTTTACCTGCTTCCATAGCAAGTATAACTGTAGCTGATCCTGTTGTTATATCTCCACCAGCATAAACACCATCTATACTAGTTAAAGTATCATCAACTATTATTAATCCTTTATCATCTAACTCTAAGTCATCTTTAAAAACTTTACTGTTAGGACTAGTACCTAGTGCCATTACAACCATATCACATTCTATAAAATGTACAAAGTTATTGTTTTCAATAACACTACGTCTACCATCTACTATATCAGATAGTTCCATATCAACTACTTCCATACCTATTACATTATTATTAGAGTCTGTTACTATTTTTTTAGGATTCTGTAATGTATCAAATATAATACCTTCCTCTTTAGCATGTTCAACTTCTCTTTTTCTAGCAGGCATTTCATCCATACTTCTTCTATACATTATATGAGCATCAATTCCAAGTCTTTTTAAACTTCTAACAGCATCCATTGCAACATTACCACCACCAATTACATAAGCAGTTTTTGCACGTTTTATTGGTGTTTTAGAATTCTTTTTATATGCACCCATTAAGTTAATACGAGTTAAGATTTCATTAGCTGAAAATACCCCATTTGCATCTATTCCATCTATTTCCATAAATTTAGGAAGTCCAGCACCTGTTCCTATAAAAACATAATCAAACTTATCTCTTAACTCATCAAGAGTAATAGTCGTACCTACTTCTATATCACATTCTATCTTAACACCTAAGTTCTTTAAACTCTCAACCTCACTATCAACTATTTCTTTAGGTAGTCTAAATTCAGGTATACCATATATAAGTACTCCACCCGCTTTATGAAGTGCTTCATATATAGTTACATCAAAACCTTCTTTAACAAGTTCTCCAGCACAAGAAAGTCCAGCAGGACCTGACCCTACAATAGCAACACTTTTACCATTTTTTTCTTTTTTAACTACACTATTTATATTGTTTATTCTTGCTTGATCTGCAACATAACGTTCTAAAGCTCCTATTGCAATTGCATCTCCTTTAAGACCTCTTATACATTTTCCTTCACATTGAGACTCTTGTGGGCATACTCTACCACATATACTAGGTAAGTTAGATGATTTTTTTATTATTTCATAAGCTAAGTTAATATCATCATTCTTTATAGCTTCTATAAATTTAGGAATTTCTATTCCAACAGGACAACCTTTTGTGCACATTGGATTTTTGCAGTTTAAACATCTACTAGCTTCTTTTATAGCTTCTTCTTTAGAAAATCCTAGTTCTACTTCATCAAAATTATTAATTCTTTTTAATTTGTCTTGAACAGACATACTTACTCTTTCATTCATACTATTCACCTAACGCTCTATTTAATAATTCTTTTTCCTCATCTTTGTAGATATTCATACGTTTTAGTGCAATATCAAAGTCAACTAAAGCACCATCAAATTCAGGGCCATCTATACAAGCAAATTTAGTCTTACCATCAACTTTACACCTACATGCTCCACACATACCTGTCCCATCAACCATTATAGGATTCATACTAACAATTGTTTTAATACCTAATTTTTTAGTAAATTCAGAAACACTCTTCATCATTATAACAGGTCCTATACATACTATATAGTTATAGTTATTATATATTTTTTTTAAATAATCTACTACATTACCTTCAAGTCCTATTGATCCATCATCAGATGTATAAAAGATATTATTGCATACACTCTTTATTTTTTCATCAATTATTATATAATCTTTACTTTTAACACCATATATTAAATCTATATCAAAACCATTTTCTTTTAAACATTTTATTTGAGGATATACTGGTGCGATTCCAACACCTCCGGCTATATATAATACTTTTTTATCTTTATATAAATCAGGACTCATACATATCTCAGATGGATTGCCAATTGGTCCTACCATTGAAAATATATTATCAGTTATATGAGAAAGTTCTAAAGTAGAAGCACCTACCACTTGATATATTAAATGTATTTGTTTCAACTCTTTATCATAATCATATATAGTTAAAGGAACTCTCTCACTATCTATATAACTCATTACAATTACAAATTGTCCTGGAATAAAATTTTTACATTTACCTTCATCCATTATAACCATATGATATATTTTATCATTTAATCTTTCATTTTTGACTACCTTATACATACTATCACCTATAATAATTTTATCAAAAAATAATAAAAAAATGAATAGCTATTTACTATTCATCATTTTCTTTAGTTTTTCTTTATCTTTTTTTATTTTTTTCTTTTGACGTTCTAATTTCTTATCATATTTTTTAACTATACTTTGAAAATTAGGGAAAGATATAACAAGTCTTTTATAAAAATAATTCTTTTCTTTTAGAGTCTTTCTTACCATTTGAGTCATTTCTTCCGTTGAATCCTTTTTTATATTTGAAGTTACTTTCCTAAATCCTCTGATTATATTATAAGATACAATTAAATCAATAAAGAATAATATAAATAAAATATAGAATAATATATTAAACCAAAGACTAGAAAGTAGTTTTAAATCAAATATAAATGCTGGTGTGCCAAGATGGATTACAGCAATTCCACCAAGTCCAAATAAAACCATTGTCTCCAAACAAATTCTTCCATTTATATTAAACTTCTTATTAGAATAATCCCACCATCTTGTATGAAATAATTTTTCCATTATTAAACTCGTTAAATATTCAAGTATAGAACATATTGCCATACATTTTAAAAATGTAGATACAATATCGTGTTCATTTGATACAAGAAGTGACATTAGAAGCGCTCCACATCCATATATAGGACAGTATGGGCCTATTAAAAATCCTCTATTGACCCATTTTCTATTTAAAATATAACAATCCATTACCTCAATTGCCCATCCTAAAATTGAATATATAATAAACAACATAAATAACATTTTAAAACCCATACAATTACTCCTTTATAAATAATTTTTCAATATTTTTATTTGGTATTAATATTTTTACATTTCTAACTATCTTTATTTCAAATTCTTCATTTTTATCAATTAATTCTTCTCCATCTATACTCCATCCTTTAAGTATAGGCTTATCAAATTTAATTTTTAAATAATTTGTTTTATAAAATTTAAAACCATTAAGTGTTTTAATATCATCATCTTTTAAATGATATAAACTTCTTACAATTTCTTTTTGATTATTTAATGTACAAAATAATACTTCAAATCTATTATCATCAAGCTTAATATCGTGATAAAAATTATTTATACCAGCGATTCTATTAGCATTTGATACAAGCATAAAGATAGCATTCGTTTTATGATATTCGCCATTAATATAATATTCTATATTATAATTAACAGGCTTTTTTTTAAGTTCTTTTAATCCCTCAAGTAAGTATGCTAAATAACCAAAACTCCTCTTAAGTTTTCTTGGAGTATCATAAGATATATTTGTAAATTTACCTAAAGCGGCAACATAAGTAAATGGAAAACCATTTATTGTACAAATATCAATTCCTTTAACACTTCCACTAAGAAGTAATTCTATATTTTTATAAATAGATTTTTTATATCCATACATAGCGCCTATATCATTTGCTGTTCCAATGGGTATATGTGAAATTAAAATTTTATTTTTTCTTTCAAAGTTACCTGTCATTACCTCATTAAATGTACCATCTCCTCCTACTGATACAACTAAGTCGGCAGTAGCTGATAGAACAAGGCGTTTTGCATGTCCTTTATATTCAGTAAAAGCAATATTGACATCATAATTATACTTTAAAAAAATATTTCTAATTTTTTCAAAATTGAATTTTTTATGTCTTCTACCACTATGAGGATTAATAATGAGCAAGCATTTTTTCATAATTTCACATCCTATTCATATACTTGAAAATACTCTCCTGAATCAAGATATAAAACTCCTTTTTTATTTTCAAAATTTTTAAGTATATCTACATAATTATTTATTTTATCAAAATAAATTAAAGTTAAATATACATAATTACCATCATTCATTGAAAGTAAGAATCTCTCAGTATCTACATTACTTGGATCATATTTAATTTCAGATATTCTATTTAATATACTTCTATCAATTGTAGACATTTTATTTTTAAATTCTTCATATATTGTATCTGGAACATAATTAACTAAAAGTGGCGAAGTATAATCTACATCTACTTTGCTCTTATCTTTTAATATTGTTTTTCCTAAAGAAGAATCATAAAATATTGGATAGTTTTCATCAATTTCGATATATACTTCTTTTAATTTCTTTTTATATACTTTAGCACTTTTAATAAATACATTTTTTTCTAATCTTTTTTTAATTGTTAAATTTTCTGTTGAGATAATAGATGGATAGTTAGTAAGTCCTGATATATCAATTATCTCTTGATCAGATAAAATAGTATTACCACTTATATATATATTTTTTATTGGAAATTTAACAAATTGATTAAATAAATATATTGTTAAACCTAATATAATTAGTGCAATACATACTCTACCATATTTTATCTTAATATGTTTTTTTGGCCTTTTCTTTACAACTTTCCTTTTCTTCTTTTTTTTCATAAGTCACCTATTTTACTATTTCTTGTTCTAAGGTTAAATCAACATCATATTTATCTTTTACTTTATCAATTATTTCATGAATTAAATGCGCTATATCAGAACCTTTAGCAGATCCTCTATTAACTATAAAATTTGCATGTTTTAAGCTAACTTCAGCATCTCCAATTCTATAGCCTTTATATCCTAAATCTTCTATTAATTTACCAGCATATAAATTTGGTGGATTTCTAAATACTGAACCAGCTGATGGATATTCAAGTGGTTGAGATTCTATTCTTCTTCTTCGTCTATCTTCAATTATATCCATAATAGATGTTTTATCTCCATACTCTAACACAATTGTCGCACTTAATATAATATAATCTTTATGTGTCTTAAAGAAAGATGTTCTATAGTGATATTCTAACTCTTTATTATCCATAACTTTAATATCAAAATCAGGAGTTAAGACAGTTACATTTTTTACAATATATCCCATATCTGAACCATATGCACCAGAGTTATTATAAATGGCTCCACCTAAAGTTCCTGGTATTCCTGTTGCAAATTCAAAACCAGTCAATCCTTTTTTAGATGCTTTTAAGGCAACACTTATTAAATTACATCCAGCATCAGCTATAATAGTTCTTCCTTCTATTTTAAAATTGTTTAAATCTAACTTTATTAAAACACCATCATAATCTCCATCAAATATAAGGTTAGTTCCTCCACCTATTATTTTATGTTTTATTTTATTTGTTTTTAAATATTCTAATAGTTTTTTTAAACTATCTATATTATCAACAAATATAATGTATTTTGCTTTTTCTCTTAATTTATATGAAGTATATTTTTCTAAACCAACATTTTCTAAAATTTTACCACATTTAAGTTTTTTAAGTTCATTAATCATAAATCACACTTTTCCTTTATTGCATTATATATTCTAGTTGCACTATCTTTAACACTCATACTTTTTAATGCTTCTTTCATTGATTTTACTTTAATATCACTTTCAAGTATTGTATCTATTGTACTTACAAGTACTTTACTATCAAGGTTTTTCTCTTCTATAATGAGAGCCGCACCATTTTTAGTTAAATCAAGAGCATTTTTATATTGATGATTATTTGGAACATATGGACTAGGTATTAAAATTGATGGAACTTCTAATGCCATTATCTCAGATAATGTGGATGCTCCAGCACGTGATACCATTAAATCAGTCTTTTTCATTACACGAGTTAAATCATCTATATATGGGACAACTTTAACATTTGATGGATACTTTAATTCTTTCATATCATCATAAGAAGATGAACCTGTTACAAATAATATTTCATAGTCTTTACTTTCAAAAGAATTCATTGTTTTATATAAAATATTATTAACTTTTTCACTACCTAAAGATCCCATTACAAATAAAACAAGCTTTTTATTAGGATTAAGTCCAAGTTCTCTTTTATCAATTGGACTTTTCTTAAGTGCTTCTTCGCTGCAAGGATTTCCTGTATATATTGTTTTATATTTAGGAAATTCAGATACACTTGATTTAAATGACACAAATATATTATCTACAAATTTAGATAAATATAAATTTGCTTTTCCAGCAACACTATTTTGTTCATGAATAAATGTTTTAAATCCTAGTTTATGAGCTGTAGATATCACAGGACCTGTTACATATCCGCCAACTCCAATAACACAGTCAGGATTAAACTCTTTTATTATTTTAGTACATTTCTTTTTAGCTTTTATAAAGCAGGATAATGTTTTAAAATTTTTAAGTAAATTTTTTCTATTGATACCGTATATTTCAATAGATTCAAATGGAATATTATATTTAGGAATGATGTCTTTTTCCATTCTATTATGTGTTCCTATATATAAAAATTCACTATTTGGTTCTTTCTCTTTTATTTTATTTATAATTGCGAGTGCAGGATAAATATGTCCTCCTGTACCTCCAGCGCTTACTATTACTCTCACTTTATCACTCCTTATACAATTATACCATATTATATGATTAAACTAAACAAATTATTTAAAGCTAATGTAAACATTTACTTTACACATCATGTATTTATTTTTAAATTACTTTTTGTTATAATTTAATTAGGTGATTTTATGAAGAATATTGATGTTGTAGATTTATTTAGTGAAGAAGTTAATAAAAAACAAAAAAACTTAGATAAAAAAGTCGAAAAAATGCGTATTAAAGAAGAAAAGAAAAAAGAGCGTGAAGCAAAAAGATTTGAAAAAGAAGAAGATCATAATTTTAAAGAATACTTAAAAAAAATAAAAGAAGAAAAATTAGTGGAAATACCAAATGTTCAAAAGGAATTTAGGAATGATCATATAAATATATCTTCAATAGAAAAAATGCTTAACGATCATAAAGAACCAGAAATGCAAGAAAAGAAGCATTTATCTACTCCACTAATTATAATTCTATCTGTTTGTCTTATAGTATTAAGTACTGACTATATTTTATATAACGCCACTATAAATTATCAAGATTTAAAAACACTTATCTCTAGTTCTATTTTAGTTACAACATCAGTATTTTATATTTTTTCAATGATTATAAAAAAAGATTCAGTTAAAAGATTTTTTGAAGTTATGTCACTTTTATCATTCATTAGTTTTATGACATATCAATTATTTATAGCATAAAAAAAGGATTTTTAATTAATCCTTTTTTTATATTCATTTTTTTCTAGATACTGCCACTCCATCACCTAAGTCATAAAACGTAGTTTCAAATTCTTTATTGTTTTCTAAAAAATCTATGTAATTCTTTAGTTTTCTAACAAGTTGTCTTACATTTCTGCTTTCAATATGTTCAGTTGTGTCTACAAGTCCATGAAACTTTAAATTATCAGATACAATAACCCCATCAGAAGATAAATTATTTTTAAACTTTTCAAAAAATTTAATATATTGCGCCTTAGCTGCATCTATAAAGATTAAATCAAATTTAAAATCTATATCTACATTAAAAGCATCATCTAAAATAATATTTATCTGATTTCCTAAATTAGCTTCTTTTATATTTTTAATAGCTTCATTATATCTAGTCTCATCTCTTTCAATTGTTGTAACATATATATCACTACTAACTAAAGCCATACGAATTGCTGAATAACCAATAGCACTACCTATTTCTAAAATATTTTTAACATTATTTTCTTTTATGTAATTTGTTAGGAATTCTATGCCATCCTTCATCATAATTGGAATATTATTTTCTATAGCATATTCTTCCATTTTATCTAATATTCGTACCATTTGCCTTCCCTCTTTAATTTTGCAACCATGTTCGTATGTTCACTTGAAGTTTTAGTGAAATACGTTTTACCAGTTTTATCAGCAACAAAATATATATAATCATGATTAGTTGGGTTAATAGATGCAACAATAGACTCAAGTCCCGGCATACAAATAGGACCAACTGGAAGTTTACCTGCCATACTAGCATTTCTTGTATTATATCCATTATAACTGTTTAAATCAGTAACAGTTAAATCACGCTCAGTTAGGTCAAGTTTTAATCCATAGTAAGTAGTAACATCACTGCCAAGTGACATACCAGAGTCTAATCTATTATAAAATACTCCGGCAACTCCAGCTCTATCACTACTATTAGATGCTTCCTTCTCAACAATTGACGCCATAGTCATAATTTCATGAATACTATATTTACTCTTTTCTATATCACTTTTATATTTATCTAATTTAGATTTAGTATTATCAAGCATTATTTTAAAGATTTCTTCAATACTTGTTTTTTCATTAAACTGATATGTATCTGGAAATAAGTATCCCTCTAGAGAATAATAAATATTTTCATTCTTTATATCATCTGTTAAAAACCAATAATCATTAATTAATGAATCAATATACTTTGTATCCTTTAATTTGCCATAAATATCATCTATTTTTATATTCATCTTAGAAGATACAATATCAGCTACATTATCAAAAGTAATACCTTCTTTAAAAGTAACTGATATCATTTTACTTTTAGCATTACCATTTAATGCATTAACAAGCTCTTTAACATTCATATTACTATTTAACTCATAAAAACCAGCTTGTAAATTATTGGGCTTATGGATTTTAATATATAATTTATAAAACAATTCTGATTTGATTAAATTCTTACTCCTTAGTGAAGAGCTAATTGAATTAAATGTACTACCTTCTTTTACTTCAAAAGCAATAATAGAATCTTTATTACTTACGCTTCCAGTTTCAAACTTATAAATAAACAAAAAGCCTATTAATAATAGTAGAATAACTATTGCATATTTAACAGGCTTTTTTAATCTTCTTTTACTCTTCATTATTCACTATCAACATCAGTAGCATCTTTTTGAAGTTCATCTAAAATTGTTTCAATTATTTTCCATTCACTATCAGATTCAACAGGTTTAAGTGTTGTATTTGAATCAATTGAGCCATCAGCATTAGGTTCATATATTGATGCATATACTTTTACATTTCCTTCTTCATCAACTGTATTATCTGTATATAACATATAATTCTTATTTGTTTCATTTGATTCAAAAGTAAGTAATACTTCGTATTCAGTATCCACTCCATTTTCATCAGTTAATTTAAATGTAATTTTTTCTTCTTTCATAATTAAATTCCTTTCATTTTATCCAAATATGTTTGAAGTATTATATTAGCTGCTACACTATCTACTTTTTTCTTTCTTTTTCGCCTTGACATATCAGATTCAAGCAAATAGTTTGTAGCTTCTACTGTAGAAAGTCTTTCATCTTGTAAAATTACTTCCATATTCAAATACTCTTCTAATTTATTTTTAAAATCAATTGTTGCCTCTGCTCTAAAGCCAAGCGAGTTATTCATATTCTTAGGTAACCCTAAAACAATCTTTGAAACTTTATATTCATCAACTATTTCCTTTATTTTAGGAAAAAGTAAATCATAATTGGAATCTTCAAATCTAATGGTTCCATGTGTTGATGCTATTGTACCCGTCAAATCACTTAAAGAAGTGCCTAGAGTACGCGTACCTAAATCTAGTCCTAAATATCTCATTTTAATCTAGAGCTCTTTTTACTAAAATTTCTAATGCCTTACTTCTATCAATACTCATCATAATTTTTCTAGCATCTTTATATGAAGTAATATAACCAGGATCACCACTAATTAAAAATCCAACAATTTGATTAGTAGAATTATATCCTTTTTCTTCTAAAATATTTTTAACTGTTTTTAGAGTTTGAAGAATTAACTCACTATTAACATCATCAATTTTAAAACTTATAGTTTTATCCATAACATCACCTACTCTTATGAATACAATTATATTTTATCATTATTATTTAATATTTACAAGTTAAATATAATAAAACATTTTTTAGTTTTCTTCTTTTTTTAAATCACTAGTCGTTATATATGAAGTTATAGGAATAACAAGTAAACATCCTATTGCACTAAATAGTATTTTTATAAATTCACATGCGAATGTCTTAGAATTAATTATATCTAAAAAACTATATTTACTTGTATAAAACCAAATCATGAGCGTCATAAAATCAGCTAGAAAAGCGAATAAAAGTGTATTGGTTGTTGTACATAAAATATCATGACCTATATTCATACCTGATTTAAATAACTCTTTTTTCGATAATTTTAAATTATTTAAATGTACTTCATATAAAGCAGAAGATATGGCAATTGATGAATCTACTGTTGCTCCTATTAAACTAATTAATATTAAAGATATAGTTATATTTGTATAATCTATTTTAACATTATATGAAAACATATTTATCTCTTCATATGATTCTATACCAAAACCTGCTATTCTAGATAGATTAGTAATTAAAAATATTAATAATGCTAAAATAAGTAAAACAATAATGATTGATTTAAAACTTGATTTAGTCTTAATATTCTCTCCATTTACATAAAAAAGTATGACATAGCTAAGTATTATACAAGCAATCAATGAACAAATTATTGGATTTAATCCTATAGCTATTAAGTAAAACAAAACCATTAGAATTAAAAAATTAAATACTAAAGATAAAAATAATTTAATTCCTCTTACTTTATCAATATAAATCATTAAAAGAAAAAGTATAATTAACAGTACTAAATTCATACTTCACCTCTTTTAAATATTTTAATAGATATAAAAGTAGCTATTGGAATACTTGCTAATATTCCAATACTACCAACTAAAAATCTTGTTAGTTCTAATGTAAAATTAGTTGTAATAAAGTTTTTTATCGTAAAACCATTTCTAATTGCTAAAACAAATATTGGAAGTCCAGCACATATATAGGTAAAAAATAATACATTACTCATTGTACTCATTATATCTTTTCCTATTTCTTTACTAGATTTATTTAAATTTTTTAAAGTTATATTTTTATCTTTATCAATTAATTCAGAAATTGATGATGAGATAGTAATTGCAACATCCATTATAGCTCCTACTGCTCCAATTAATAACTCAGGTAAGATTATATCAACAGCAGGAACGGTTAGATAAGCTAAATCATTAAATGTTATACCTTTATAATTAGTTAGTTTAACTACTATCAAAAGCATTAATAAAATTAATATTATTGATGTAACAGTTGAAATAATTGCCGATATAGTTTTTTTATTAATTCCACCAGCAATAAATAAAGATATAATAGAAAAGGAAATTATTTCTATTACGGTAATAAATAATATATCTATTCCTTTAAAATAAAGCATTAAGCCTAAATAAAATATAAAAGAATTAATAATTACACTTAAAACAGAAAGTAAACCTTTAACCTCACCCACTATATAAATTAGTATAATAAAAAGTAAAATCATCAATACAATATAAAAGTCTCTTTTTAAATTGTCAATTGAATTTTTATCAAGTATAACTTTATCACCAACTTTATATTTATCAGTAACGACGGATGAGTAAGACTCTTCATAAAGAATACTTTTTATAGTTCCTTTATTCTTACCATTTGTAATTATACCCGTTATATTTTTAGTATAATATTTCTCACTTAATCCAAGCGAATTTTGTTCTATATCTTCTTTTATAGTATCTATTTTAGTTATTTTCATTATTTCATTTTTATATAAAAAATCATCATTATATGTAAATAATAAAACTAATACAGATATAACTATTAAAAAAATACAATTAAACTTTTTCATAAACACCTCTTATTTTTTAACTCATTCTATAGTGACCTATTATATCACTTCTAAAAGACAATATATCTTGTTCATATGTAACTTGAAAACGCGAATAATGATGAATTACATAAGGAATACCTCTACTATTTCGCTTATTAGATATAATTCCTATGTGATTTTTAAAGATTACTATATCTCCTGCCTGCCATTCATATATATCATTAATATTTTTTGATAAACTAATTGCATGTAAGTCAAAATATACTTTCAAATTTCTAACTCTTCTAAAATCTATATTCTTATCAATTATGTTGATATTATATAACTCTTTATTGTTTTTTACATCTTCATTAACTAACTTCATTAAATCGTATCCTGAGTTTAATAGTGCATATGCAACAAGATCAGTACATACGCCAAATTCATCATTTGAATATCCCGTATTATAATATTTACTTTTATATTTTGGCTTTTTAGAAATATATTCCAAGGCATTATTTAAAATATCTGTCTGATCATCTAATCCATCTAAATCTTTATCTACATTACTTTTATAAGTCACAATTGAAAAATCATTATCACTATATTTTTTCCTTGGAAAAAAAATATAAATTAATAGAATTAAAATAATTAATAATAGAATATATCTTTTCTTCATAGTTCACCCTACCCTTATTAATTATAACATAAAAGACTAAGAATTCTTAGTCTTTAATAGATTATTAAACCACATACTTGTAAAATCAGTATCATTCATTTTCTTTTCTAAATATTTATTAAATGCATCCTTACTATTAACAATATCTTTATAATACGGATATTTAATGACATCACATTTTTTTACAATATATGTATTACCACTGAAGTTATATTTAATGTATTCTATATTATCAATTAAACTGAATATAGAGACTGTATTATAAAGAAGTGCTTTTTCTAAATATTTATCTTCATTTATATACCAATCAGTTATATGATAATCAATAGTTAAGCCATTATTTTTTGAATCTATCTCAAATACATAACCAAATTCAGATAAAGGTAAATTACTTATTAAATTACCCGTATTAGAGTTATTTCCAATATATTTATTTTTATATTTAATTATATTATCAATTCCTGATTTATTTCTATTAAATATAACATTTGGTATAGTACTTATATTATATTCTTTTTTAGTATCAACTATTATATATTCATTATTTGTATTAACATTTACTTTAAAGTAATTTAAAAATAAAGTTTCACATTCATATACATTACCATTATATTTTTTTATTAGAGAAAATCTTGGTACTTGTTTATATGTTACAACACTTATATAGTCATATAATATTAAAAATATAATAAATAATATAAAATAAATAGATTCTGTTAATATTTTTTTAGTTCTATTTATTTTTTTTAATAATTTACTAACTCCAATCGTAGATATAATAGCTCCTATTATTGAATAAATACTTCCCCATGATGAATCAGATGGTATTATAGATAAAGCTGTAAATGAAATAAATATACCTAAGATAAACAATACAATTCCTAAATTATTTCTAATTAAATTTATTTTTTTAGTAGAATAATCAATTGTATTAATAATGTTTTCTTCAAATTTTTCTTGGTAGTTTTCTTTAATTCTTTCTCCACTTAAAAACTCATTAATTGTAATATCTAGCTCAACACATAATGGTTTAAAAAGTGATAAATCTGGCATATTACGTCCATTCTCCCAATTACCTATAGTTTTATCTGATACTCCTAGTCTTTCAGCTAATGCTTGTTGTGTCATATTTTTTTCTTTACGACACTCTGATATAAATCTTCCTATTTTTTCTTGATTCATAAAATCATCCCTTTCTGCCTAAATTATATAAGTATTTTTTATAATTTAACAGGAAACATTTCAAGGGTTATCAATATTATTTGTCTATTTTAACAAACAAATCACTTTTATCTAAATCAGGTAAATTTGAAATATGACCAATTTTGGTATAACTATAAGTAGTATCAAATGACTTATAAAATAATACAAGACAGTTATTTCCAAAAAGCATTATATCACCTTTATTAATTCTTCCAGGATTTATTGGATTAGATTTGATTGTAATATTTAGATATACATATTTTTCATTACCATTTAAATCCTTCATTTCTAAACTAAGCGGTAAAAAATTAATAAGCTCATCAACTGTATCATTACTTTCTAACTGGACATTATATTCATTGTTATTAATTATAAATTTCATAGTTTTCTCCTCATATGCCTTGTCTTCAATATTTTCATTTTTTATTTTTATTTCATTCTTTTTTTCTTTGTTCATACATCCTGTATAAAGCAATATTAAAGCAATTACTATAAATAATCTTCTCATTTAAACCCACTCTTCTATTTTAGGTTTAGAGTCTCTTACAATTGATCCTTGTATTGCTATACCTTCCATTATAATAGCACCTTTACATATACTTTCAAGTTGACTCGGTACAGTTGATAATCCTGATCCTTCATGTGTTACAAATGGTCTTATTATCTTTTTGTTAAAGTCTACTTCTTTTAATGCCGTGATAAGTTCCTCTGGCATTCCTCCCCAGTATATAGGTGTACCTATATATATAACTTCATAGCTAGTTATATCAGGAATACTTTCTTTAATTGGTGCATCATGAGTATTTGTTCTTAATTTTGCCTCTTCAATACATGTCATATAATCTTTTGAATATGGAACTAAAGGTTCAACTTTAAACATATCCGCATTTGTTATTTCTTTGATATATTCTGCAATAACTTCAGTATTTCCTTTATCAATATATCCAACATTATAATTTTCATCTGCTCTACTAAAATATATAATCATACTTTTTTGATTCTTCATATCATTCATCACCTGTTTTAATTATAGCATTTATTTTTAAAACTTATCAAATTAAAGTATAAAAAAAAGACTAAACTGTGTGGAATGCTTAGCCTTCAATATAAAATTGTAGGTATCTTTAAAACACGTAAAGTCTATACTAATTTTTCCCTTTTTATTCAAAATACGTCTTCATTAAAGATAACCGAAAATTATTATAACTCAACTTTAAATATAAAGCAATAATTTTTTATAAATTAATAAATTGTTTTATCACTTTTTTCTTTAAATTTATTAAATGTTTCAATTGTTTCTTCCCTATCTAAGCTTTTTAACGATAATATATCACTAGTAGTATCTATGTTTTTTATGTAATTATATATATAATCATCTCTAAATCCTATATTAGAAGCATCTTCTTTTGTATTTCCATAATAAACTTCCTTAATATTGGCCCATATTATAGCTGATAAGCACATCGGACATGGATAACATGTTGTATATAAAGTACATCCTGTCAAATCATATGATTTTATGTTATTACATGCATCTCTTATTGCCATGACTTCTGCATGAGCTGTTGGATCATTATTACTTAATACATGATTTGAACCCTTACCAATTATTTTTCCTTCTTTTACAATGCAAGCTCCAAATGGTCCACCAACATTTGTCTTTAAATTATCTTCAGCTAAATCCTTTGCTACTTTCATAAAACTATTCATATAACTTTCCTTTCATTTAATTATAAAATATTTTAGTTTGAAAAAATATAATCTTATCAATTATTTTTTTCTTTTAATGTATATGTATCTCTTTTAATAGAAATATCAAATATTGTTTTTTTACCATCAGGTGACTCAAGTATAAATTCAGTTTTACCTGCTTTTTTAAATTCTGCATGAACTTTCCAATCTTCAATACCACTTTCATATCTGATACTTAATTCACCATATTTATTATCAGTAAGATAAACTTTATAATTATCATCAAACTTATATTTTTCGCCATTGAATAATATATCCGTACTATATACTGGTGGATTAATTATGCATAACAATATTATTAAAATAATCAATATTCCACTTATAATAACACCAGTAATTTTTATTTTTTTTGATTTAAATATAGCAAGTGGATAAAATATTAAAGCACTTATACAAAAAATAGTAGTCAACAAATGCCTTGGAAAAGAAAACATAGTGTTAGATAAATAACCTGCACATTCTTCTCCCGTTAATAAGAGCATAGGAACTAAAATTAATAATCCCCACCATTTGTCTTTTTTCATATAATAACCAATAAAGCCCATCGGAATACAAGCAATTGTCCAAGCAACCCAAAATCTATAGTAAGTTAAGAATAAATTACTATTATTTATTATATCTTGAACTAAATAAACTAGCGGTTGACTTATTAAAAAAAATATAAAGCACTTTAAAGCTGAATCATTTGCTGATTTACTATTCATGATAATAAATATTCCAAAGAAAATCCACACTTCAAATGTTACTGTTAAATCACTAAATGATGTATCTTTTACTATAGGTAACATTGCCATTATAGCAGTATAAATCCCAACAATAATAGCTGCAATAATTAATTTGGGCCAAGTTAAATTAATTCCACCAAATATTCTTTTCATTTTTTCACACTCTTTCTAAATATATTATATCATAAATTGCACTTTATTTTTTGCGAAATTAAAAAACTAGATTTCTCTAGTCCTTAATTATTAATTTTTTTACCACAAATAAAAGTTACTTTCATTCCTAATATATTAATCTTTCGAGCATTTATTTTTTAATTTTTTCTTTTTTGTAATAATAATTACTCCTACACAAATTGCTACCAAAACAACTACTATTCCAAATATTATATAAATATTTCCTTGACTAAATGTTGTACCAACTGTAGATGGTTTATTACTTATTTTTGCAAAGAAACCTTGTATACCTTCTCTATCAAAATTTTCATACTTAATATTTTTAACATCCATTTCATCAAAATAATTTTTGATTAGATCTCTATCCCATACTTCTCCAATTTCAATATATAGATCTGTGTCTTTTAAAAAATCATTATCTCTATCTAATTCAATAATAGTACCATCTGGTTTTGTTACACCAAATCTAATAATCCAATCAATATCCGATTCATTTGTAAAATAGTCCTCATCTAAACGTTGTTCATAATAATTATAATCAAGACTATCTTTAAAAATCATTTTTACCCAAAACATCGAACCATCTTCATATGTACCCTTTGAATTATCTAATCCATACCATGTATGAGAATATTCAAAATCTCCTCTAAACATACATAATCCTTTTGTTAGCGGAATACTCCATTGAAGTGAACCATCACTATCTTTTACATAAACCTTATGACCACTACTTATAATTTCCTTTCCCCAAATTGTCGTATCAACATCATTTGTATTTTCTAACGCATATGCAGTTGTATTAATAGATAGTAATATTAATAGTATAACAAATATTTTTATAAACTTTTTCATATTATCCTTCCTTCTATTTTTTATTCAATAGTTAATATATCAGAAAAACCAGTCATATCAAATACTTCTTGTATTTCTTCTTTAACATTCTTTATTATCATAAATCCTGATAAATTATTCATTTTCTTTTGACAAGTTAGTAATACTCTTAAGCCAGCACTTGAAATATAGTCTAATTTTTCAAAATTAAAAGTTATTTTTTTGATTCCATCTAAATTATCTGTTTCTTTTTCTAAATCTTGAAATGTATTTGTATCAAGTCTTCCTTCTAAATTAATTAATAAACTATTGCCATCTTTTTTAGTATCAATTTTCATTATTTATCCTCCTTAATAATTTTTTCTAATATTAATATATTTTTATTATCTTCTCTTTTATATTTAATATTATCTAAATTCTTTTTAGCAAGTAATATGCCAAGTCCTCCAACATTTCTTTCTTCAATAGATAATGTAGTGTCAGGTTCTTCTTTTTCAAGAGGATTAAATTTAATACCTTCATCCTCTAAAGTTATTATTATTTTATTATCATTATTTTTTAATGAGATTTTAAAGTATCCATTTTTTCCTTCATATGCATAGTTACATATATTTACAAATAATTCTTCTATAACAAGATCTAGTTGATTTACTATCTTTTTAGATATGTTATTTTTATTTAAATAATCATCTAAATAGGATATTACACTATTTAATTCTTTAGTGTTTGCTTTAAATTCTTTACTATTTTCTTTTGTTTTATATTCCTTAAATAATAGTTCTAACATTGTTATATCATCAAATTGTTTTTCTTTTCCCACAAAGCTATCTATATCCATTTTTAAACCATTAATAGTATCAGTTAATGATTTAGAAATATTGTTATTAAGATAGTTTTGTAATCTATCATTACCATATAATTCTTTATTAAAATTTGTTGCTTCTGTTACTCCATCAGTATATAAGAATAATTTATCACCTGGTTCAAGCTTTAACTCATGCTTTGTATATTTAGTATTTTCTATTGCTGCTAATACAAGATTTGGTTTGTCTTTTATAAATTCGATTTTTTTATCTTTATTCTTATAAATAAGTGGTGCATTATGACCAGCATTTATATATTCCATATAGCCAGTTTTTAAATCAAGAATTCCAAACCAAGATGTAACAAAACTATCGATAGTATTACCTTCACACATTAAATTATTAACTTTATAAAATACCTCATCAACGCTAAATTTATTTAATGCTGTATTTTTAATTAATGTTCTAGATATCATCATAATAAGAGCAGCCGGTACACCTTTACCAGATACATCTGCTATTGTAATAGCTAAATGATTATCATCTATTAAAAACATATCATAGAAGTCTCCACCAACTTCCTTAGCAGGAATCATTTTTGCATAAATATCTATTTCTTTATGTTCAGGAAATGCTGGAAAGGTACTTGGAAGCATATTATTTTGTATTCCTCTTGCTAGATTAAGTTCTGACTCAATTCTTGCTCCTTCTTCACTTAATTCCTTTTGTCTTTTTAACATATTTTTTCCAGATTGAGATATTTGAACACATGAAAATGCAATAATAAATACATATATAAATAATTTAGGTAAGTAAGAGTTTAACATTACATACTTAACTATATCACTATCATTTAAATCTAATTCCTTAACTGCATCTAAAATATTAGTATTAATTGTTATCACAGTTCCTTTAGGAAGTTCTACATAGTTTAAATCCAAAAGACCAAAATATATTCCCATATATTCTACTACTCCAAGCATAGCAATTGTTAAAATAGAAACAAATATAGTAAACTTTTTTGAATAATATCTAGCTGCCAATAATACTGGAACAATTAATAAAAGAGTTGCAGTATACGTTAAAATTGAATATATAGATCCAATTGATAATGTTAAACATGTAATTAAAATATATTTTAAATATTTACCTTTCCCTTTTAGTTTTAATCCTATCAGTCCTGGTATTAATAATATAAAAATACTTCTTAAAGTAGCATCAAACATAAATACTTTATTAACATTAAATAATCCCACAATTGTTAATAAATATATCATTAATGCTACAAAAAATATATTAATCATTATTGTTGATACAACAACATTAGCATGTTCTTCATTTTCTTTTAATACATCTTCGCCTGTAAATATACTTTTAAATTCTATGAAAAATTTCTTAAATGCACTCATTACACCACTTCTTTCTGACATCACTTATTATATACATTATACCATAACTTTTTACTTTTCTTTACAGTCAACTACCTTAATTGAAAAAAATACATATTTATGTTAAAATGTTTAATGAAAATATAATTGATAAGCTTTAATAAAGAGGTGAAAAATGAAACTGATTTTATGGATGAATTTATTTATATTTATTTGCTCTCTTGCAGGAAGTATTTATGGAATTCATCATTTTTTTAAAGAAAAGAAAGCATTATATTTAAAACTAATTACCTGTAGTGTTTTATGTATGATGTTTGCAAGGCTATTTCAAATTATAAGCATATTAACAAAAGGCACTTTAAATGATGGTTTTCATATAGGAATGCTTGGAATAATTGGTACATTTATGTTTTTATTCTCAGCAAATTATGGACAAATGGATGGACTTGTTGATGATAAAACTAAAAAATTTAGAAAGACAAGAATTATATCTTTAATAGCACCAATTCTTATATTATTAACTTATATATTCTTTATTACTAAAGTAAATAACATAGAATTATTAATAGCACAAGGTATTACTACTTTATTTATGATGCAATGTTCTTATTATTCATTTAAACACATAATCATTTATGATATTGATTTAGGTATTATAAGATCCATAAGAAAATATAATATACTTGTACTTATTTATACATTCTTAAACATGTTTGAAGTAATTGGATTATATGCTGATATTAACGTTTTATATATCATTTCTTGTATACTAATAGGAATAATAACATTAATATTATTACCTATATTGAAAGAAGGTGTTGAGAAATGGAAAATCTAGATATTATTATTTATATTTGTTTCTTAATACCAATGATTCTTTCACTATTTATAATGGAACAAAAATCAAGACTAATTGTTGAATTTATTTTAATTGGACTAACTGTATGTTTAATAATTGGATATGTTAATACTTATCTTTATAATTTATTTGGAAAAGATATGGTATATTACTGCACTACTATATCTCCAATAGCAGAGGAATTAATTAAAGGAGTACCAATTCTTATCTTTGCATTATATATCACTGACGATAGACAAAAAATTGTACAATGTGCTTTTGCAGTAGGACTAGGATTTGCAATTATGGAAAACATTTATATGTTAACTCAAAATGTATCATATTACTCATCTAACATAGATATTCCATGGGCTATTATTCGTGGCCTTGGAGCAGGACTAATGCATAGTATCTGTACAGCTACTGTTGGTATTGGTATATCATTTGTTAAAAAGAAAAAGAAGTTATTCTATACTGGAACACTAGCTCTATTAATGCTTGCTATAACATATCATGCAATATATAATTCACTAGTAATGTCTAATTTCCAATATTTAGGAATCATACTTCCAATTAATACATATATACCACTTATATTCTTTTATAGAAATCAAAGAAATAATTAACATTAAAAAAAGAACCAAATAATTATCTATTTGGTTTTTTTGATTATTAATTTCGACAGTCAGATGATAAAACTTTTTCACTATGGCTAGATAAATTTGATTTATTTACAATTGTATTTCCGTTTACCTTAATTGTAATTTTTGAATGACGAACTGTTCCACCCCAGTCAATATTTATATCTTTAGCGCGGCCTTTATCAATTGTCCAAAAAATATCTGAATATGGCCAATCAGTTCCTAATTTGATATCAAAACTAAAAGCAAATTCCGCAAATTTTGCTTTTAAAGTGTATGTTTTATCTCCCGCTTTCAAATTACCTTCACAAACTAACGCTTCCCAATCACCTAGTTTAAAGCTACCATCTTTATTTAGTCCAACAATTGGTCGGCCATAAAATTTTACATGTTTTTCCTTATATGCAGTAGCTGGTGAAAGAGTTACTTTAACTGGTTCAAATCTTTCTATAACTCTACTAGATTCGCCATAACCTTTCATTACCGATAAGCTGCCATCTTTATCATCATCTTTTAGCCAATAATCATCCCCAACATATTTAATGGTTCCCGCAACATTATCTTTTTTGCCCATGTTTTGATATAGGAAATATCCTCCTACTGAGACTAAAACTAGTGCACATACTATTACTGGTATTAACCATTTCTTTGGTTTATTTGTTTTTGTACCTTTTTCCTTTTCTAATTCATTTATTTTTTCTTTCTTTTCTTTTTCCATAAATATATTCCTTTCTATACAATTTTGTTTTTGCAAACAATATAAGATATTTTAACGGTTACATTATAGCATATTTTTTAATTTTTAATAGTTAGATTAAAATTGACAAATAGTTGTAATACTTACTAAATAAGTTCACTTCAAAAACTTAATATTTTATTTTTAATGTAAATATATAAAGTTACCACACATGTTAGAATTTTCCACATTAAAGTAGCCATTTACAAATTCATCTGTATTTAATCTAATATACAATTTACATCTTATTTTTTTTTCATTTGTTTGGCATTGATACAACTCATCGCCTCTATTTAATGTGGTTACTTGATTATGTCCATCATCATATACTGGAACTCTATCATTAACAATTCTAACAACACCACGATCAATATCAGTCACTCCACATCTTCCAACCCAGATACTACCATTGTCAGACCCTTTGATGAAACTTCCCTCAGTATTACTTTTATCTCCTACTTTATCATATACTAGGTATCCTCCTAATGATAATAATAATACTCCCATAACAACCATACACATTGTTAATGTACTAACTTTCTTTTCTAATTCATTTGTTTTTTCTTTATTCTCTTTTTTCATATTAATTACCTTCTTTCCATTTTTCATATATCTAAATACTCATTCACTTGTAATATAATTATAGCATTTTTTTCTTATTTTTAAAAATTTATAAATTACTATTTGTCAACAAATACAAAAATAATTTCATGGCATAAATTATCAATAATTCCAATAATTATATGAACTTTTTCTAATAATTGTTCTTCTTTGTATCCATTTTTAATTAATAGATTTTTTATTCTTTCTGTAACTTCATATTCTTTATCATAAAAATATAAATTATGATACTATGACTAATATAACAATTAATATAATTAAAA
>JAGAYJ010000029.1 GCA_017940575.1 Bacilli bacterium
CAAGAGTTCTTCTTCCAGCACTCACCCCAAACTGGGCGTAAGAAGCAAGCACCAAAAGTTTCACAGATGTGCTCTTTAGTGGTGTTTTAATCCCACCTTCGTAATAAATTATAATGACTAGAATAATGTGCCATATAATTATTTTATATTCAAATTTTACAATAAATTGACACTTTTGTCAATAAAACCCCTTTTTTTCATTTGAATATATGAATATTATAATTATTTTTAAATATTTGTCAAATTATTAAAATTCATATATTTATATAGTATTCTACTAACTTTTAAGTAACCTATTTTATTTAAATGAACACCATCTTTAGTATAATATCTCTTTAAATTACCTGTTTTATCCTTTAGGCTATCAAATACATTTATATAAGTACATTTATCACTACATAAGTCTTTATAATATCCATTTAATTCTATAATTGTTTTATTCTTTCTATGATATACAATATCTTCATTTAAGTCTTCTATAACTGGATAAATAGATTCTAAATATATATCTATATTTCTATCATATTCTTTTATAGATTCAATTATACTATTTACATTATCTTTTATTTCACTAAGCTTTAAATCACTATAAACTATATCATTAGTGCCGACTAAAATAAATACTTTTTTAGGTTTATATTTAAATACTCTACCTTCTAGATCATTTAAAATATCTTGAGTCATATTACCACCTATACCACTATTAATAACATTAAAGCTTCTAAAGTATAGATTAGTATCATATCTAGCCATAAGTGAGTCACCTAAAAATACTATATTTTCTCCTCTTTTAATCCTTATATCTTTTTTTAAAAGTAGATATCTATCATATAAAAATACTAACAATATAATAATTAATAAGACTTTTAGATACTTCAAAATTCTTTTCATTTATTAATTCTCCCTCTTGGATGGGTATTTAGATACACATTTCTTAAGCGTTCATTTGATACATGAGTATATATTTGTGTTGTAGATAAAGACTCATGTCCAAGGAGTTCTTGTACTGTTTTTAAATCAGCTCCATTATTAAGCATATGTGTTGCGAATGTATGTCTTAATGTATGAGGACTTATTTTATAGTTTATATGGCCAGTTTTTAATACTTTATCAATTATAAGTTCAATTCCTCTTGGTGTTATTTTATTACCATTATGATTAACAATTAAATAGTCACAAGGTTTTTTTATAAGTCTAGATCTTCCATCATTTAAATATAAATTAAGTTTTTCTTCTAAAACACTACCGTATAATACAATACGTTCTTTATTACCTTTACCTGTAATGATTATTTTTTTTGCTGAATAATCAATATCAGATAGCTTTATACTTACAAGTTCACTAACACGTACTCCTGTTGAATATATAAGTTCTAAAATAACACTATCCCTTTGTCCTAGCGGAGTTGTTATATCAGGAATATTTAATATATCTTCTATTTCTATATTATTAAGTACTTTAGGTAATTTCTTATCTAGTTTTGGACTTTCTATTAAAGTCATAGGATTAGTCTTAATTATGTCCTCTTTATGTAAATACTTAAAAAAACTTCTTAGAGTACTTATATTTCTAGTAACTGTTTTCTTCTCATAGTCAAATTCATATAAGAAACTTAAATATTGCCTTAATACTTTGTAATCTATTTTTTTTATATTAGTTATATGTTCTATATCCAAATACTTTTTAAATGTTTTTAAATCTTTACCATAGTTAATTATTGTATATTTAGAATAATTCTTCTCTATTTTTAAATATTTTAAAAAGTTTATAAATAACTCGTCAATCATTTTCTCTTCACGTTTCTTTTATACATTATATCTTGATACTCAAATGGAGTAATAAAGCCTGTTCTAATTTTATCATTTAAAGTCATTCTTTGATTTGCATCTTTTGGGAAAGTATTATCTTCTACCCATTTTTTACATTCAGGGTTATCAAATGGTTCAGCTTGAATTACAAAATACTCTTCATAATAATCAATTGGTTTGTCATCTTCAATATTTAACTCTTTTATAACATCATTCATATTGTGATATACAAGATTTCCATCAACAAATGAAAAACTCATTTGACCATGAACAGTTTTAGAATCAGTCATTTCAATTAATTTTTGTTTATTATCTACAATATATCTATTTATATTAAATAAATAATCTTGATAATCTTTTAAATTTTTAAATCTATCATAATATGTAATTATACTAAGTAAGCCTCTTAAATCTTTATAGTCAACATATTCTTCTTCAACTTCTGGATTATTAAAAATAGTTGCAAATATTCTTTGAAAATTCCTTAATGTATGAGAATTTATATCTGTATAATAATAATCAACAAATTTTTTGAAATCATCTTTACGTAATTTATTAAAGAAAGTTATAATTAGTTCTTTAGCGGCACCAACTTTTACTTTATTTGAGGGAATTAAATAAGCATTTTTAGTCAATAATGGAAATGCTTTTATTTTAGATTCGCCATTACGTTTTGTTTGATGGATAACAAGTATCTCGGTATCCATACTACTTATTTTACCATCATTTAGTAATCTTTCCTTAATTTCTTCCATGCTGTATAAATATGTAGATTTATCAATATTTTGCATTGATGTCGAGTTAACACTTATCTTTTGATTATCTATTTTTAATGTAAGTTCTATAATTTTAGGTTCACTATCAAAAGCTATTAAATAATAATTGTTCATTCTATCACCTCTTTAAATATATCATATAATATATAAAAAAATCAAACATTTTAGTTTGATTTAATCTTCTCTTTTACTTTTTCAAATTTAGGTGAAGAAAATGTAGAATATAGTTCATAGTCTAACTTGCTAAATCTACATAACATACAAGTATCAATTTTATATATTTTAAAAGCATTCAATACTTTAGAATTTTCGGATATAACAATATATTTCTTTTCATTTAAACTTTTTGCTTGCCATAATATTTTTTTAACAAAATTTGAAGGACTATTAACTAATTCCCATAAGTCATATTTAATATAACTTTCTGTTACTTTACTGCATCTATTTTTTTTATTAATAATCGGTTTAACGTCATAGCCATTTTCAATAAGTTTTAATTTTAGTTCTGTATATGACTCAAAAAGATCAGAATCTTCACCATAATCAAGTAATATTGTTCTTGTATTCATTTTAAAAACCCCTTTTTCTAAAACGAATCATATTATATATCAAAAAAAGAATAACGTCAAATTATTCTTTTTCATAATCACATGATGAGCATTTTGTTTTCTTTCCCTTTATAGTTAACATTGAACCACATTCAGGACATTTCTCTCCAGTTGGTTTGTCCCAGTATGCAGTTTTGCATTTAGGAAAGTTATTACATCCATAGAATACTTTTCCTCTTTTACTCTTTTTCTCAATTATTTTACCATCACAGTTAGGGCAATCACAAATTTCTTTTACTTTAGATTCATCTGCTCTAACATATTTACATTCAGGGAAATTACTACAAGCAATGAATTCACCGTATCTACCTTTTCTAATAACTAATGGATGTCCACATTTAGGGCAATCTTCACCAATTTTCTCTGCTTCTTTCTTTTCCATATTATCAAATGCATCTTTAACCATAGGTTCAAAGTCTTTATAGAAGTTAGCAAGTGTTTCATACCATACTAACTCTCCATCAGCTATTTTATCTAAATCAGTTTCCATAGAAGCTGTATATTTAACATTTATTAAATTAGAGAAGAATTCTTGAAGTTTATCTGTAACTTCTATTCCTATACTTGTTGGATGGAATTTTTTATCTTCTATTGTTACATATCCTCTATCTTTGATATTACTCATAATAGTTGCATATGTACTAGGACGCCCTATACCAAGTTTTTCCATCTCTTCTACTAGTTTTGCTTCTGTATAACGAGCTGGAGGTTGTGTGAAGTGTTGCTCTTTTTCAATTGAGTTAGATAGTATTACTTTTGATTTATAAGATTCAAAGTTAGGTAATATTTTATCTTTTGATGATTCATAGTCACCATATACTTTTAAGTAACCATCAAATGTAATAATTTGACCTGTTGCTTTAAATTTATAATCATTGTTATTAAAGATAACTGATGTATTATCTGTTGTAGCACTAGCCATTAGACTTGCAAGTGCTCTTTTATATATAAGTGAATATAATTTAAACTCATCATTAGTTAAATACTGTTTTATACTAATTGGATCTCTTTTAATACTAGTTGGTCTAATTGCTTCATGTGCATCTTGAACGTTTTCAGTTTTCTTAGATACTTTAACACTTCCTACATAGTCTTTACCATATTTTCCTTCTATGTATTTTAAAGTATCACTTATAAAGTCATTAGAAAGTCTGATTGAATCTGTACGCATATAAGAAATAAGTCCGACAGTCTCATCTTCTAGTTCAATTCCTTCATATAATTTTTGTGCAATTTGCATAGTCTTCTTAGCTGAAAAGTTTAAGATATTAGATGCTGCTTGTTGAAGTGTTGATGTTGTAAAAGGAGCTTTTGATTGTTTCTTCTTAGACTTTTTATCTACACTTTCAATTTCAAATGAATTACTAAGTTTATCTAAAATACTATTAGCTTCAAATTCTGTTTCAATTTCTAACTTTTTATTCTTATACCCAAATAAATCAGCATCAAAATCATTAAATAGTGCTTTTATTGTCCAATATTCTTCTGGATTAAAGCTTTCAATTTCACGTTCTTTATCTACTATAAGTTTTAAAGCTACTGATTGTACACGTCCTGCAGAAGAACCACTTGTTTTATTTTGAATAAGTTTTGATAATCTAAAACCTATAATTCTGTCTAAAATTCTTCTAGTCTCTTGTGAGTTTACTAAGTCTTGATCTATTTTTCTTGCATGATTAAATGAATCTAGTATTGCATTCTTAGTTATTTCATTAAATACAATTCTCTCATAATGATCATCATCAAGTCCTAAGACATCATATAAATGCCATGATATAGCTTCTCCCTCACGGTCAGGGTCGGTAGCAAGATATACAAAATCAGTCTTCTTTACATCTTTTTTTAAATCATCTATTACTTTCTTTTTACCTTTTATTGTTACATAATCAGGTTTGAAGTTATTATCTACATCTACACCAAAACCATATTTTCCTCTTGTAGATAAATCCCTTATATGACCTTTAGATGATACTACTAAATAGTCTTCTCCTAAGTATTTACCTATTGATTTTGTTTTAGCTGGTGATTCCACTATTACAAGTTTTTTCATAAAATCACTTCCTCATTTATTACTTATACACTATATATTTTTTCTTGTCAATTTATTTTTTTAAAAACAGTGTCAACTAAAAGTTCTACCACACCTACTTCCCCAGGTATCTATCACCTTATTATTTTTGATTATTCTTAAGATTTCGCAATTATTAGAGCAGCCGTTACATTCAAATCCTTTTGTCTCAAATTTTAAGTCTTTTATATCTAAATTATATACTTTATCAGTCTCATATTTTTTAGATATTATAGCAATTCCTAAAGCTCCCATTAAATGACTAAATTGATCAACTATTACATTTGTATTTAAGATTTCATTAAAGTATTTAATAACACCTTTATTTTTGCTTACTCCTCCTTGAAAGACAATAGGTTCTTTTATACTTTTTCCTTTAGCAACGTTATTTAAATAGTTTAGTACTATACTTTTAGAAAGACCTGCTACTATATCTTCTTTATTATATCCAACTTGAGCTTTATGTATTAAATCTGACTCAGCAAATACAGTACAACGGGCTGCAATTTTAACTGGATTATTAGATTTAAGTGCGATAGAACCAAATTCTTCTATTGGAATATTTAGTCTTTCTGCTTGACTAGATAAAAAAGCTCCAGTTCCAGCTGCACAAAGTGTATTCATTGCATAATCAGTTATAATTCCGTTATCTATAATTATTATTTTTGAGTCTTGTCCTCCTATTTCTAAAATTGTTTTAACATCAGGATATAAAGATAATGTACCTATTGCATGAGCTGTTATTTCGTTTTTAACAACATTTGCATCCATCATCTCACCAATTAGTTTTCTTGCAGATCCTGTTGTTCCAATTCCCTTTATTATATATCCATCTGGTAATTTATTTTTTAATCTTTTCACTAACTCTTTTACTGCATTAATAGGAGATGCATTAGTCCATATATATTCACTTACTATTATGTTATTATTCTCATCTATTATAACTCCTTTAGTAGAAATTGATCCTATATCAATTCCGAGATAACATTTCATTTTCTCTCCTCATTTCTATCATATCAATAAAAGCATCAATTCTTGTTTTTATACCTGTTTCATCTGTATTTGAATCAAATGAAAAGAATATTACGGGTATATTATATTCATGAGCAATTTTATTTATTATAGGCATTGCTCCAATTTCTGGTGTACAGAAGGATGACTTTATATGTATTATTCCATCATAATTATTTAAGGCTAAGTATTCTGTTCTTGCTATATTATCAAGTGCATCCGCTCCCATTCTATATTTAATTCTAGTATGTTTTAACATTTTTTTTACCATTCTTGCTTTTTTAAATAACAAGTATTCCGCATTTGTAAATCTTCTGATCTCTATGTTATAAGAAGCAAGTAGTTCTTCTAAATAGTAATTAGAAAATGGCTCCATTACTGTATATAGCTCACCTATTATACCTACTTTATAATGTTTATCTGGTTTATTTACTTTTATATTTTTAAGTCTTTTTAATCCTTTTTTATATTTAATATATAAATCTATTAGATTTTTAGATTTAGAAAAGTTATTAAGTATTTCTTTTTTTATTTTTTTAAACTCTCCTTTATTTACTTCAAAACCTATATTAGATCTTATATATTCATCTAACTCA
>JAGAYJ010000030.1 GCA_017940575.1 Bacilli bacterium
TCCCCAATCCCCAATCCCAATCCCCAATCCCCAATTAATTATTTATTTATAATTTGAAAAGATTTTTTAAAATATTAAATAAGATTATTAAAATATTTAATAAAAACAAATTTAATTATAATAATAGAAAAGTTAATTTCATTTAATAATTAATATTTTTGTTATTCAATAATTTAATCTAAACTATTATCTTCAAAATTATCTTTTTTCTTATTCTTTCTCTTTAATTTCATAAGTTTTTGCTCAATTCTTTCAATTCTCTCAGCTAATGAAGGATAGTCTCCGCGTTCTAATTTTAAATCTTTTTCAGAATAATAATAACAATTTCCTTCTCTTTTAGTTAATGGTTTTAGCTCTTTTAAATCATTTTTTGTTTTATCATCTAAATTAGCTCTCTCTTTAAAGATATATCCATCAGTATTAGTTCGCTCGAATCTATAACTATAATTTGAAGTGTACATAATAACTCCTAAATCATATGAATCTATTTTAAGTAAATATTCATTATCAATTTTTTTGATTTCACCTAGCAAATACCTTCTATCTTTGCATAAATAATATGAATACCATTTTTCTTCATATTGCTGCTCCATATTTTTAATCTTATATATATTAAAATGAAATTTTAATTCTTTATTAAATGAAAGATCCAATTAATTATTTTATATTCACTAGTATTATTAAAGAGTTTAATAAGGATATGATTGAAACTAAAAGCGAAGAAAAAATTAATAGTGAAATTATAGTAAAAAAGAAAGATGATAATATTATAGAATATGAAAAGAATGGTAGAATACTTAAGGAATGCTTATATAAAGATGGAAATTCATTATATTTTTCTACAATTAATTATACTGGAGATTTTTATAGTGATGAAATAATTGGCTTTAAATTTTTTTATGAAAATAAAAATTTGATGTTGATTAAATATCCATTTAATTTTTATCCAGATTTTACATTTTATGATTCAAAAAATGAAGATGTTCTAGAAATAATAAAAAAACATTTATTTAAAAAAATAGATTATAGTAAAAATAAAATTAGTGGATATAAAGTTTATATGTATTTTTATTTATACTCTTTATTAAATTCTAAAAAAGCAGAATTAGAAAAAAATAAAATAGTCATAAAAATAATAGATGAAGATGTTGATTCATTTATTCCAAATTATATAAATGAAATATCAAAAGAAAACAAAAATGAATATATTTTTATTTATGTACTTTTACTAAAAAATCATACTGGAACATTATTTTATATTAATGGAAAATTTTATTTATATGATTCAAGCCATTCATTTGTTTTAAAATTAAAAAATATTTTTAAAACAATAGCTAAGAAAATTACAATTATTAATAATTTTATTATTCAGAATTTAGGTACTTGCCTTTTCCATAATATTATTTTTTTAGAAACTATTTTATCATATATTACTAAAAATGATAAAGAAACATTTATATCTAAAATTAATCTTATTTTTGAATCAAAAGATTTTCTTTTTAATTATATAAATAGATTAAATGATTTATGTGGAGGTGAAAAAGCAAAAATAATAAAAAATTCTACCAAAGAGGAATCAGAAGATTATTTTTTATTAAATAAGGATATTTATATAAGTAAAAAATCATTTAAATTTAGACTTATAAATTATAATAACTTATTCCAATTCTTAGAAATAAAACCAGATAAATTAGTGGATTTAATTTTAAAAGAAAATTTAGTTTATTTAAATTGTTTTAAAATAAATTTACTTTATGATGAATTGGAAACACTATTGACAAAAAAAATAATTGATATTGATTATAAAGTAGTTAAAGTATATAATGAAAAATTTTATAAACTCAAATATAATAAAACTTTTTTAAATGATAAAGTATTAAATAATTACTATAATTATATAGTAAGTAAATTAAATATTGAAGAAAGCTTTAAATTAGATTTAAAAAATAAATTGAAAGAAGAAATTAGACAAGAACTAGATTTAAATGAAATTATATTTCCAGAAAAATGTACAATAAAAGATAAAAATGATATAGATATTATAATTGAATTAATGAAAGAAAATTTGCAAAATGAAATTTATTTAAATAATTATTATGATGAATTTAAATATTATAATGATTTACATAAATTAATCCTCAGCCGAAAAGAAAGTTTTATTAAAACAAAAAAAGAATTTGTAACAAAATTTGAAGATTTCAATTATAAAAAAGAAATAACTCAAATAAGTCAAAGCAAATTTTATGAAGATATAAATAAAAATATTTCACAATTAGAAAATACTTTACAAGAATTAGAAGATTTAATAGATGTTCTTAGTTGAATTTGATTAATAAATAATTTAACTTAATTTTATTTATGTTTTAATTTTATATAAACTTTAGAATCATCTATTATTTGAACAAAAGGTTCAAATAAATATTTAAAATTAATGCCTAGTCTCTTTGAATTTCTTTCTACATCAAGTTCTTCTATATATTTTTTTGTTTTTATTAATGATATTTTTAGTTTTTTTGTAAAAAAATCTTTAAATATTTTTTTTATTTGAAATTTGCGTGAATTGCCAATTTCATCTTTCAAATCACTAAAAAATAAAAACCCAGATCTTTTATTTTTAAAACATTTATTAAAATATTGATTGATTTGTTTTGGTATTTTCTTTTTTTTTAAAATTTTTTTTTTAAATTTATAAGAATAAAAAGCTAAACATTCAGTTTTTTTGCTATAACTATTATAAGATAACTTGCTTAGTTGATAAAAGTTCAACCCACAAAAAAATAGTATATAAAATGCACATAGCATTTCAATATTATTTACTTGTTTAATTTTATTTATTAAATTTCTTATATTAGAAATATTATATTCCGCAATTTTGTTTTGTCTTTTAATTGAAGTAATAAAATTAATTTTTTTTTTTTATTGAGGATTGTAATATATTTTTTAATAATATTTAAATAGTAATATTTTGTGGATTCTTTTTTATCAGTACTCAAAAAAAATATTTCAGCATCTTTAATATTTAATTTATTACTATAATAATATTTATTTCCATGTTTAGTTATAATTTTAATAGTACTTGATTGAATTTTTTCTAGATATATAAAAAGATATTTGAATAATCTTAAAACAATTTTTCTATAATAAGGCTTTTTTTTTTCATTATATAAAATTGCTTTTAGCCTTAAAAATAAATGATGATTTTTTCTATTATAATAAATAAATTCTTGGGATTTATTTATTCCATTTTCATCTCCATTTTCATCTCCATTTTCATTTTTCTTTTTAATTTCATTAATTAAATTTTCCATATTTTTAAATAATTAAAAAAAATGAAATTTAATGGTATAGCTAAAAATTACAAAAAAATTGGTTTTTTTAATAAACAAAGGAAGATTAGAATAATCCAAAATAAAAGGGTATTTTGCGAATGAATAATAAATAATATTATAAGGTAATATTAATTCAAGCAATTTGCTTTTATTATATATAACAAAAAAAGAATAGTCAATTCACTTTTATAAAAATAAATGCATATGAAATATTTAATATAAACCTATGAAAATAAGAAAATGAAAAAAATGCAACTTCAGATACTATATATTATATATTAAAAGTGAGATTCATAAATATGTATTTACATATTTTTTTATATTAAAAAAATCAAAAATTTTACTTTCCAAAAAATAAATTAAAAAATGAGAATTAATAATAATTATAATAAGCAATGATTTTTTAAAAATGTTTTGGGGAAAATTTGGAAACATAATTTCTTCTTTTTATTCAGATTTAAAATATCTTCTAGTGTAAGTGATATTCAAACAAATATAACTATAAAAACAAAAAATATAAATGAAATGGAAAAAAAATTTCATGAAATTTTAAATAATTTAGAAAAAGATTTAAATGAAAGAGGAGAAAATTATATTATTACAATTTTAAAATTATTTATCTAATATAATCAGTATAAATAATTTATAATTATTTGAATGATATTTTCCTTTGATAAAAATAGTATAAACAATTTGCATAACATTTCCTTCATGTAAATCATTATGATATATGATTTTTACTATTTCATAATGAGATACAATTTCTTTAACACAACCAAACTAAATATTATCGGGTACTCCTCCATTATCAACTATCAATAATCAAAGTTATTTAAAATAATAAAATATATTCTATATATTGGGATTGGGCCCAATTCCTATTTTCAAAAATAAAAACAAATTTCTCATTAATAAAAGTATGGATATTTAATTTAACTTTTTTTTTAAATTTACAATTATTTATTAAAAAGTAAATGAAAAATCAAGAAAAAAATTTTTTAGATTATTCATTCTTTAAAGTAGCATCAAATACAATTATTTCTCCATTCACAAAATTCATGTTAATTATCTTTGTTTTTTATTCAATAATAGCCTTTAGTGATGATGGCTTATTAAATTCATTATCAGAAAATATAATTTCTGAATATAATATATCTATGACAAAATATAATTCAATAAAAGTTTTCATTTATATAGGAATAATATGATGCTCAATAGCTTTATTAAAATTAATGGAAAAAATCTCAAATTTATATGAATTATATCATTTATAATAAAATCATTAATATTGTTTTCATATTATTATGAATATTCTTTTTCTATTTTTCTTATAACAAGATATATTTCTAGTTTTATTCCCTTATATGAATTTGCTTTTTTGTTTCATGGTATAAAATATTTATTTTCAATTATATCTTTAGAAATATTTTCATTATAATTTATACCACTATTTTTCTTTTTGGTTTTATGAGTTGATTTTACATGAATTAAAATCTTTCCAGGAAAAAGATAAAATAAAATAGTTATATAAAAAAAATAATATAATATGATATCCATATAAGCTTTTAACTTGTATAAAAATTGAAATTATACATAAAGCAATGCAATTAATTAGCATTGGAAATATATTCACTTCTTTTTTTCTAGCATTTGCAGTGGCTTCTATTGCTCTATTTACAAAAATTCCTAATAAAGGACCAAAAAAGCTTATAATTGAATAACTAATTTTATTTTGCTCATTTATTAATAATAGATTTATTAAATAATCAATATACATTTAAAAAGGAAGATTTCTTATTATTCATAATAATCAAAAATCTTTTTGGTGAATTGATTGGAAGCTATATATATGATTATTTAAATGATAATAATTCCTTTTCCATGAATGGTATATGGTTTGTTTTAAATTTCAGTTGGACCCAATTTGGTGTATTTGATTTTACTTTATATTGAGAATTTAATACTGCAGAAAAAAGATAAATACAAACAAGATAGAAAAATATAGAACTACTGATACTCCTAATATCCAAGGTGAAGAAATGAAAAAAATAAAACAAAGAAAAAGTATCATTAGTGTTGATGATAATGATGGTAATAATATAAATAATAATAAAGATCATGAATATAATCTGAATGATTTTATTAAAAAGGGAAATGAAATGCTTTGAAAATAATAAATTAACTATATATTTATATTTAAAATACAAGTTTATAAATTATTTTATTAAAATATTTTTATTTAATATAAATTTTAGCTTTTTAAGATTAGTTAATAATATTTAATGATTTTTGTTTAATAGGGATTGGCTATTGGGCCCAACCCCCTAACTTTCATTTTAGAACACTTATATATTTTATTTTTTATTTATTTTTAAATAAAAATATTTAATATATAAAATTAGCATCATCTCATTTAAATGAATTCCAAATAATGGTTAATGATCCTTTTGCTGAATTTAAAGCAAA
>JAGAYJ010000031.1 GCA_017940575.1 Bacilli bacterium
CTTTAGATATATTAGATGTACTCGTTCTATAAACGTCACTTTGAACTTTATAATTTATATTTTTAAATTCACTATACTTCATTAATTTATCATTTTTATTGCACTTAATACATGTTGTAGATGATGTCAGTAATATAATAATAATCAATGAATATTTTAAATATTTATTTTTAAATAAATAAACTAACTCTTCTGAAATAAGTACTAAAGATAATGGTATAAAAGGTATTAATGCTTTAGCATTTATATAAAGTGTTCCATTTAATATATAGTTAAATATAGGAAAAATTATAATCGCAACTACAATATATGAAAATAATTTATTATATTTATCTTTACTAAATAAAGAAGCTACAAGAATTAAAAATGTGGTTAAAGTTAGTCCTATTGAATATGATGTGTAAAGTTCTAATTTAGGTTTAATTAAACTAAGTATTGATATAAAATTTGATGAAGAACTTCTACCATTTAAAATAGTATAAGCCGTTGGAAGAATTAAAATCATTGTAATTAAAACAGATATAAAGATCCTATATATAAGTTTTAATATAAATTTAAATAAATCTTTATTACCATTTATTTTTAAATATTTATAAATAGAATATATAAATATTACAATAATAACACTTGGACTATAATAATAACTAGTTAAAATAATTAGTGATAAAGATATTATTAATAAACTACTTTTACCCTTTTTAACAAAACTATCAATACCATAAAAAGATAGTATTAAAAAAGGTAGATAATCCATAAACATAATATGCCTATGTGAATGAAATATTATAGGTGATGAAGTTAAAAAGATAAATGATGATATAAAGCAAATTAAAGATGAATAATTATTTTTCTTTAAATAAAAGTAAAATAATATAGTAGATATGATAACTACAAATGACATCATAATCATTAAGTAATAAATCATTGGAACATGTGGCATAATATATGAAAACATTATTATTGGATTAAATAGTCCATAATACGATATATAATATATATTCTCACCTGCGCCTAAATTAAACGTAAAGTCAGGCATTATATCACCTGTTGAATAAAATAGATTTCTAAAGTATTCAGCTAATGGATAATGTTGAACATCAAAGTCTATCTTAGATAAAGGAAGATATTTAAAACACTTTGTAGTTATTAATAAAACTACAAAATAAAATAATATAAGTAATACTATATTTAAAATATCTTTATTCTTTTTTACCATTTTCATATATACACCTCTATTAAACATTTTAACACAAAAAAAGCAAATGTTTTTTGCTTTTTTATTTTTTATTTATAAAATTCATATAATTACCAATTCCAAATAGTAAACTTAAGAATATAACAAGTCCACCAATACCTGGAATTAATGATACAAATTTACATACAAGTAAACCAATAAAGGCATTTAAATATAAGTTATCACGATTAAATACTTTTTTACTTATTAAATAACCTACAATATAACTTACAAATAGATAAGATAGATAAACAGCTATTACATATAAAACCAAAGCTATTAATCCAACTGGAAGTAATATAGTTGTAAGTACTGCAAATACTGATAAAATTGGAACCATTATTAATAATGTAAATCCAATACCAATATTTTTAAAAATACTAGATGCTTCTAAGTTAGTTTTTTCTAATTTTTCTTTAACAAAAGGTATTAATAAAAGAACTAATACAAGTAAAATATATTGAGCTACAAAACTTATAATACTACTTGATAATGTATCATAAATACTTTCTTCATCAATTACCTCAACGGCATGCATTTTAACATTAGTTATGTTAGCTTTTTCTAAATCAACAATAACTATATTTTCTGGATAATCAAGTGTTCCTTCAATTATAGTATTTTCACTAACTATGATTTTCTCAGCATCAACATAAGCATCTCCACCTATTTTAGCATTTGATAAATCAACAGTACTAGCACCTATTCTTAAATCTCTTTTTACTGTAGTATTCAATTTAACACTATTACCAGCTATATAAGCATCTCTATTAATAATTGAATCACTTCCAAATGTAATATTTAATCCAGCTAAAAATAAGTCTTTTTCAATAGTTTCATTAAAAGTAATATTTTTACCTGCATAAAAACCATATGATGAAACTCCTTCTAAAACTAAATCTTGTGCAGCCATAACTGATAATCCATCATTTTTTGCTTTATTATCAACTTTATTTCCAGCAACAATTCTAAGTGATGAATAATCTCCTTCATGAACTACATTATCACCTGCTTTAGTGATTTCAGTAGCACTTACTCTATTCATCATAAAAATAGATGTTAAAATAATAAATAAATATAAAATTTTTTTCTTCATAAATAATCCTCCTAAAAAAAATTATATCAAATTAAAATTTATTTTGCAATTTTTTGACAACTAGAACAAAAGTAAGTTCCTCTACCGCCTACTCTTATTTTAGATATAACACTATTACAAACTGGGCATATCTCTTTTCCATGAACTAAAAGTTCATTTTGAAATAAACCATGCACTCCTTCACTAGACTCATAGGTTCTAATAGTTGTACCTCCTAAGCTAATTGCATGTTCTAAAACTTTTTTAGTATTTATTATTATATTTTCTAAGTCTTTATCTTTTAATGAAAAGGCTTTTGCATTAGGATTTATCTTACTCATAAATAAAACCTCATCAACATAAATATTACCAAGTCCAACTATTATACTTTGATCAAGTAGTAATGTTTTAATAGGAAGTTTTTTATTTTTAAATTTAGTTTTTAAATAAACTATATTTAACTCATCATCCCAAGGTTCTAGTCCAAGATCCGATAAAGGTTTATTATTATAAACTTCATCTTTTTTATATAAATACATTCTTCCAAATTTTCTTGTATCTTTATATCTTAATGTTGTTGAATCAGTAAATACAAACTCTATATGTTCATGTTTATTATATTCATCATCAACACTTCTAATTACATATTTTCCTTCCATTCTAAGATGAGAAAGTAGTACATAATTATCTAATATAAACATTAACCACTTACCTCGCCTTTTTATATCAATTATTCTCTCTCCTACTAAATTATATTTAAAATCTCTAACACTAGGATACTCTATCATATCTTCATACATTACATTTACTTTTCTAATTGTTTTGTTTAAAACTAATCTCTTTAAAGTATTTTTAACAGTTTCAACTTCAGGTAGTTCTGGCATAATATCACCTCTTTTTTATTATAGCACAATAAAAAGCAATTAAATTGCTTATTTTATATATCTTTTAGATTCAATTTCACTTTTATTTTTAAATATATATTCTTTTAAATATTCAAAAGAATTAAAATCATTACTTATTCTTATTTCTTTAAAAGCTTCTTCTAATTCTCCATATACACCGACATCAATATTCATAAGTTCTAATTGTGGTAAAAAAGATTCCAACATATTTAACTGATAAAGACTAGGATTACTTGGTAAATAAAGTAAATATAAATTATTGTCAATATCATTTAATGATATAGAAGAATTAACAAATGTAATATTACCCATCTTTACAAATGATTCAATAGTCTTATTCCAATAATAACCAATATCTACATTTTCAAAAAAATAAGGTTCAATTCCAATTAATGTCTCTAAGTAAGATTGGTGCTCATATTTTTTATTTTTAACAACACCATATGCATAACCATTATCCTCTCCATTATTAATTATTACATAAAAAACATATTTTCCTAAGTCCTCCATAAAATCACCTTGTAGATAATATAATATCAAAACGGAATAAACCCGTCAATAAAAAAAGACCAAATAGGTCTTAAGCACGTGATGAATATTTACCATCAGCTGTTGTAACAAGTATTTTTTCACCTTGTTCAATAAATAATGGAACTCTAACTAAAAGTCCAGTTTCTACATATGCATCTTTTAAAGCATTATTTGTAGTATTTCCTTTTACAGCTGGTTCAGTTTCAACTACTGTAAATTCAATTTTATCAGGTAAAATAATACCTAAAAGTTCTCCTTCATACATAACAATATCAACCATTAAATTTTCAAGTAAGAATTTTTTATTATCTCCAACTTGTTCTTCAGTTAATTCAATTTGTTCATATGTTTCCATATTCATGAAATTATAAGTAGCACCAGTGTTATATAAATATTGAACATTAGATCTTGTAATATTTGCTTTTTCAAATTTAACATTTGTATTGAAAGTTCTTTCTACTGTACCACCAGTTCTTAAGTTTTTAAGTTTAGTCTTCATGAAAGCAGAACCTTTTCCTGGCTTAACATGTAAGAATTCAACAACTTGATAGATATTACCTTCAATAATTAAAGTCATACCATTTTTAATATCATTTACGTTTATCATTTCTTTTCACATCCATTCTTTTAGAAATAATTATTTTTCTTCTTTATGATCTGTATGTTTTTGACATCTTGAACAGTATTTACTTAATTCCATACGTTCAGGTGTATTTCTTTTATTTTTTGGAGTTCTATAGTTTTTTTCTCCACAAACAGAACATTTAAGAGTAATATTTTCTCTTGCTTCACCTTTTTTAGCCATAAAAAATCCTCCTTTTTTAACAAACTATTATCATTTTAACATATTTTTTTATATTTTTAAACCTTTTTCTTTACATTTTCAGGCAAAATGTATTATATCATACTATTTATAAATTTCAAAGTATTTTTCACTTATTCTTTTAGATATTCTTCTATTTACAAATGTTTGATAACTTGATTTATAGTCATATGTATCTGGAGAGACTGTTGTAAATGTTACAGAAGGATCACTAAATGGAGCGAATCCAACAAAAGTATTTGAAACAGTTTGTGTATCAACTAACCCATCACCATCAGTATCTAAGAAACTTTCACTTGTACCTGTTTTTCCTGCAGGACTATGAGTAAGCGCGATATAACCTGATCCAGTACCTCCTATTTCCATCACTTTTTTAAATCCTTCTTTTACTCTGTTTAAATAAATATCTTCTGTATTAACTTTATTTAATATAACTGGTTCAATATTAATAAGTTCATTATTTTTTTTATAGCTTTTAAGTAAATGATATTTCATACGTACCCCATTATTAGCAATTGTACTTATATACTGAGATAACTGAAGTGGTGTATAATTATCGTACTGTCCAATTGCAAAATCTAAAAGTAATCCACTTTTATCATTCAACCCTCTAAGTCCTGTTGATTCATTAGGTACATCAATACCTGTTTTAACACCAAGTCCAAATTCGTTAAATGTTTTTCTATAAATATCAAAAGCATTATTATTAACTTGAAATGGCATATCATAAAAATATGATGTGTTAGCGACTTTAAAAGCTGTAAAAAACTGATATGTATTACTTGACCATTTAAGAGCAGTTAAATCATCAAGAAGTCCTAAATACTTCCAAGAACATTTAATAGGTGCACTTTTAAGTTTTACACATGTATCATATCTCTTCTCACCAATAGTTAAACTACCTGTATTATAACCTACTATATGAGATGCTCCTTTTATAGCAGATCCAACAGCATAAGAAGATGTAAATACACCTGGCGTATAATCATAAAATATTGCCTCATCATTTATAAAACTAACCTTTTTACCACTCATTGCAAGAATTTCACCGGTTTTTGGATTAGTTATAATAGCAAATGCTTTATTATAATATGTTGTATTGGCCTCACTATGAGCTTTTATAAGTTCACTTTCAAGTATTGCTTCAACCTCTTTTTGAAGCTCAATATCAATAGTAAGATATATATCATTACCACGTTTTCCTTCACTTATAAGTTCAAGTGAATTATCACGATTCATTTTATATTTATTTTTAACTCCTTTTAAAATATCATCATACATATACTCTATATAACTAGTTCCTACTCTATCATTAAGACTATATCCCTTCTTTAAATAGATTTCTAGTAAATCACTAGGTATTCCTTTTTCACTAGATGATACAGAACCTAAAATACTTCTAAATGTATTATCATAGGGATAAAACCTTTCCCAAGAAAGTCGTGTAGATACTCCTTTTAAATTAGATATATTCGCACTAATTACTGCATATTCCTTATCTGTTACATTTTTATCTTTAATAATTTTTTCCGAATAAGAATAACCTTTATTCATTAAATAATAGATGTATGCTGCCTCTAAATCTAATTCATTTAAACTATTTAACTCATCGTTTGTTACCCTTTTTATCTTTAAATTTTCAATTTCTATTCCATTTATTTTTCTATACTTTAAATCTATTAGTTCACTTTCTAATATTTTAGACTTTGCTTTTTCAGGATTATTTTTTACCCAAAATACTTTTTTTATTTTATCATTTATTTTTGAATAATCAACATCTAAAATACGAGCAAGCTTATAAGCAAGTTTTACTTCACTTTCTAAGCTAGTTTTAGCTTGTTTTTTATAGTAAATAATTCTAACTGGTTTATTTGATACAATAACTCTCCCAAACCTATCATAAATATATCCTCTAGGTGATGTTTGACCATAAACAATATTATTAGAATAATTATCATATTTTATTTTATAAAACTTATTTCTAACTATTTGAATATTAAATAAAGACAAGAAAAGAATCATAAACAATATGATATTTAATATAATTATTATTTTAATACGTTGATTTAATATATTATCTATTTTCTTCATATTATATCCCTACTTTTTTATCACTAATTACATATATTATTAGTGAGGTGAATATATGCTTGTTAACATAATAAAAAAATACACACAAAATATAACAAAATACGATATCAATAAATATGCATTATCTAATAATCATAAGCTAAAAGATAGAGAAATTGATATTATATATAGTGAGTTACATAATAACATTGATAGCTTAATCAATAATACTGACTATGAAATAAATAAAATAAAAGATAAGCTAGAACCTACTACTTATCTTAAAATAATTGAATTAATTAATTTTTATAAAGAAAAATATAAAGACTATTTATAAAAATTTTTTATATCCTCTATTAGATTTTCATTAAATGTTTTATTTTTGATTTCTTCAATTTCAAATTTATATGGTGGATAATTATCAACATAAGGTGTTTCTAATATTTTAGGAACATTTTTTAATTTTTCATTATAAATAACCCTCAATAAATTATCAAATCCTATTGTTCCATATCCAATATTTTCATGTCTATCTTTATGCGTATTAATTAAATTCTTACTATCATTAATATGTACACAATATATATTTTCTATTCCAATTATGTTATCAAATTCAGTTAATACTTGATCAAAATTAGAAATATCATATCCTGCATCATTCATGTGACATGTATCTATACAAACCTTAACTTTTTCTTTTAAATTTACTTTGTCAATAATTTGTTTTAACTCTTCAAAGTGTGACCCAACTTCACTGCCTTTTCCTGCCATAGTCTCCAAACATATATAAACAGAAGTACTATCATTCAACACATCATTTAATGATTTAGCTATATTATTAATACCTGTATCTATTCCAAGTCCAACATGACTTCCTGGATGTAGAACAAGTCTTTTTATACCTAACATTTCACATCTTTTAATTTCCTGTTTTAAAAAAGAAACATTAAAATCATAGTTCTTAGGATTAGCCAAATTAATAATATATGGGGCATGCACTACTAAATTATTAATATCTATATTATTATCAATTAAAAGTCTATGTGCTTCTTTAGTATTTTCTAAATCAATTGGACTTCTAGAAGTATTTTGAGGAGCTCCTGTATAAAACATAAAAGTATTAGAATTATAACTTAAAGCTTCTTCTATGGCACCTATTAAACCTGTATCCTTTTTAAAACTTACATTTTCACCAATAATCATTTTATCACCATATTCATTTTATCAAAAAAAGGTATTTTATTCTACCTTTTTATATATTGCTTCATAAATGATTTTTTATCGCAATCTTGATCAAATATAAAATCAGCCAATGTACATGCTTTATTTATATTTAATCCATTATATAATTCAAATATATATTCATTTGGATTATAAATAGCTAACATATAATCTATTTTATCCCACTCTTTATTATTATCAAGAGATACTTCTAATAAATGTTTAAAAAAATTAATATTATTTTGCCAAACGACCTCACTAAGCGTTCCATTTGGGCATCTAAATTCAAATGAATCATTTATTTTTTTATCAAAATTATATAGTGAAATAGCATTTGTTCTAGGTGTTCTAAAGGAATTTAATAATTCATCATAATTTGATGTATTATTGATTACATTAAATATTCTATTACTAACAGGTACTGCATAAGTTATGGCATACTCTCTAATTTTATCTTTAAATCCTGCTGAAAACCTGAATATAACATCTTCATAAATAGACCAAAGTTCTAATAATCTTTTTAAAGCAATATAATTATCTTTAAATAATTTGTTATCAAAATGTATATGAGCAGCTGATAAATCTAATGCTTTGGCATTTATATTTCTTAAAAAAAGACAAATATCTTTTAAATTATTCCAGTCTTGTAAACTATTATTTAATATAGGAGATATTATCTCTCCACCAGATAAACTTGGTGAAAAGGATGTTCTATCAAATAAAGGATCTAGTGAATCATCTTCTTTAAGTTTCCATGATAATAAATTAAAATTACTATTTTTAAAATCATTTAATTTTTTTAAGACTGCATAAAAACTAATTTCTTCAAATTCTATTTCACATCCAAATGGAATATTTATGCCATTTAAGGAGTTTCGATATTCAATTTTATGTTTTTTTACTATTTCAATTATCTCTTCATTAGTAAAACTTTGTAATTCCATAAACCCACCTATATTAAATCTGATTTTTTAATTATATATGTTTTCTTCTTTCTATAAAAAGCATAGAAAATATCATTAATATCTATTTTATTGGTTTTAAGTAAATTGTCAAGCCATTTCTTATCTTTTCCAATCTCCCTTAAAATATTATAGTCAACTTCTCCATCCATTATTATAGGAAAAGGATAATCAGTATTATTTTGAAATATAGATAACGTACCATTGTTTTCCAAAACTGCATAATTAACTTTTTCAATACTCTCAATTCCTTTTTCTCTTAACTGACTAAGTAAATCATCTAAGCTATATTTAAGTTTGGCCATTTCGCTAAAAACAAGTTTTCCACCCTTTATAATAACTGAAGGCTTTCCATCTATTACATTTCTAATTTTAGATGATTTTAAAGATATATAACTCATTATCTTTTGAATAACTATTAATGTTACAATTGGTGTGATTGTATAAAATATTGACATATTTTTTTCCTCTATTGAAAGTGCTGCAATTTCTGCCATTAAAATAGTAACTATAAAATCAACTACACTTAGTTCACCTATTTCTTTTTTTCCCATTATTCTATATGAAATAGTTATAATAGTATACAAAATAATCGTTTTAAAAATAAGTAAAATCATATTAATCACCTATTTATATAATGATAACGTTATATTTTTTTATACAAAAACATATTATCTATTAGGTGATTTTATGAAAAATATAAAAAATTATGGAATTAGTATATTAATTATGATAATAGTTTTTTTCTTTCTATCTTTACTACTAACACTCCTTAGCTATTTTGATATTATAAGTGATAAGACACTTTCTATATTTGAAATAATTTGTATGATATTTATTATGTTAACAGGAGGCTTTTTAACAGGATTAAAATCAAGTAAAAAAGGATGGATGGAAGGATTAAAAACAGGTTTAATATTTTATATAATACTAATTTTAATAAATATTATGCTTATACATAATTTTAATTTTAAAATGTTAATATATTATTTAATTCTTTTAATACCTTCTATATTAGGCGGAATGATTGGAATTTTAAAAAAATAGTTGACTTTTAAACTATTTTTTTATATCATATAAGCATTTATAGGGGGTAATTATGGAAACAACAAAATTAAGTAATGAAATTTTATTTATGCAACCAACATATAAAAATAATCATAGTATCACATATAAAAAAAATGGAATTTACTATAAATTATTTAAAGATACTACTAAAGGTGAAATTGATACAAAAATTAATAAAATTGAGCTTTTAAATGATATGGGTATTAATGATCAAATGGTACTAGGAAATATTGAATTAGATGGAAGTATTGTTGGATATTCATATTCTGTTAAAGATGAAGTTGCACACTCTAATTTTAAAACACTTGATTCTATGTCAGTAAATAGAAAGACTAAAATAGAAGATTTAGATTTACTTAAAAAGAAATTAGAACATTTTCATAAAGATAATATTATACATGGTGATATTAGACTTAAAAATGTTCTAATTGGCAACAATGTAGAAAGTGGTAAAAAGGAAATAATTTTTAGAGACTTAGACAATGTATCTATTAATGGATCTAGTTTTGGATATGATAGTTATTTACAAGATTCATATATAAAACGTTTTGGAATAAATAATAATCTTGATAATATGATGTTTAACATTGCTGTTATATCATATTTAAAAAATGTAATTGAAGCAGCAACTATTAATTACGTTGAAGAATGTGGACTACCATTTTCACTTAATAGTAAACATAATATTAAAATAATGGATTCTATGATTAAACTAGATGATTGTGAAAAAATAAAAACATTAAACTACAAAAAAAGACATTAATTTGTCTTTTTTATTGTATACTTTTCTATAAAGTCTTTTTTATAAGATACAAATCTATCTTCTTTAATAGCCAATCTTATCTCTTCCATTAGTTTAATTAAAAATCTAATATTATGAATTGATAATAATCTTCCACCAAGTGATTCATTAGATACTATTAAGTGTCTTACATATGCCTTAGTATAATTTTTACATGTATAACAGTCACAATTATCTTCTATAGGCGTGAAATCTTCTTTATATTTAGCATTCTTTATATTAATTTTACCACATCTTGTAAATGCATTACCATGACGAGCTATACGAGTTGGAAGTACACAGTCAAACATATCTATTCCTCTTTCAACTCCCTCAAGTAAATCAAGTGGTTCACCTACACCCATTAAGTATCTTGGTTTATCCTCTGGTAAATATTTAATTGCATAATCAATCATTTTATACATTGTATCTTTATCTTCACCAACACTAGTTCCACCTATTGAATATCCATCAAAATCCATTTTAACAGTTTCTTCTGCTGAGAATTTTCTTAAATCTTCATATTTTCCACCTTGAACAATACCAAATAAAGATTGGTTTTCATTATTAAATACATCTTTACCACGTTTTGCCCATCTAAGTGTTCTTTCAGTAGATGCTTTAGCATATTCATAAGTAGCTGGATATGGAATACATTCATCAAATGACATAGCGATATCACTATCTAGTTTATTTTGAATTTGAATAGATAACTCAGGAGTTAGGAATAAATCTTTTCCGTCTAAGTGACTTTTAAAATGAACTCCTTCTTCTACTATATCTTTTTTCTTATTTTTAGCTAATGAAAATACTTGAAATCCACCACTATCTGTTAAAATTGGGCCATTCCAGTTCATAAATTTATGTAGTCCTCCTGCATGAGCTACAACATCTTCACCAGGTCTAAGCCATAAGTGGTATGTATTTGATAGTATTACTGCACTATTCATCTCTTTTAATTCTTCAGGTGTTAATGTTTTTACATTAGCAAGTGTTCCAACTGGCATAAACATTGGAGTTTCATAACTTCCATAATTAGTATGTAACATACCATATCTTGCTTTTCCATCATTTTTAAGTAAATCATATTTAATCTTCACGTGATTTCACCTCGCCTAATGATTATATCAAAAAATATAAAAAAAATAAAGATATATTTATATGTATCTTATTGACTACTTTGATTAAAATTATTATAATGTTCATGGATACATTTGAAATATCAGATGTTTTTTCCTTTCTTCAGAAGGGAGGTGATATAATGACTAAAAGAGAATCTTCTCAATTTTTCATTATCATCCTTCTATTTCTTATAATCTTTATACAAATGTATATTATTATATTCAAATAGAAAAAAACATCTGTCATCAACAATAGTTGATTTCAGATGCACCCAATAAGGAATACATCTGAGTCTAGCATTCAAATGTATCCTTTTTTATTTTATGAGATAACTCTCACCTACATACATAGTAGCACAAAAAAAGAACTTTTACAAGTTCTTTTATTTTACAACCTCAACAGCAACGAATGCATCATGACCATTTAAATCAACTTTATTATTTAAATTATCTTTTTTAATTATTTCAACTGATAATGTTTCTTTCTTAATGAATTCTAAGAAATTATTAATAGTACTTTCTACTTCGCTATCAGAATTATAATATAAGTTAATTCTATCTACTATATTAAAGTTAGATTCTTTTCTTAAGTTTTGAACTTTAGAAATTAATTCACGAGCAATACCTTCTTCTATTAACTCATTAGTTAAAGTTGTATTAAGGATTATAAAGTTATTATTTTCTGTTGCAACATCGAAACCATCTTTAGCAGAATATCTAATATCAGCCATATAAGGTTCTACTGTGAACTCGCCATCTAAATCAATAGTAATAGACTCACCATTATTAAGTTTATTAACATCTTCTATAGAAAGATTAGCTAAAACATTTGTGAAGTCTTTCATTTTTGCACCTAACATTTTACCTACTTCTTTGAAGTTTGGTTTAACAGAAAGCATCATAAATTCAGATAAATCATCTTTAAATACTACTTCTTTAACGTTTAATTCTTCTTTAATTAAATCTACTAAATCAGCAATAATATCTTTATTTTTACCATCAATTATAGCTTCACTTATTGGTTGTCTAACTTTAATCTTAGCATCTTCTCTAGCATTTCTACCTAAAGATATTAAATCTCTTACTAAATCCATTTTAGTTTCAATAGATTCATTAATATATTCCTCATTATATTTAGGAAAATCACTTAAATGAACTGAAAGTTCGCCAGTTAAATTTCTATATAATTCTTCTGTTGTAAATGGAATTATTGGAGCACACATTTTAGCTAGTCCAACTAATACTTCATAAGTAGTTTTGTATACAGACTTTTTAGAATTATCCATAACACTTGACCAGAATCTATCTCTATTACGTCTTATATACCAGTTAGATAAATCTTCAGATACAAAAGATGTAATTAATTTAACAACTATATTTAAGTCATATGATTCATATGCTGCAGTTACTTCTTTTAATAATTTGTTATATTTAGAAAGTAACCATTTATCAATTTCTTCTCTATCTTGATAATCAATATTACATTCTTTAATATCTATATTATCGATATTAGCATATGTAGAGAAGAATGAATAAGTATTTTTAAGTGGATTAAAGAATTTTGAATGTACTTCTTTAAGTCCTTCTAAATCAAATTTTAAAGGTGTCCAAACTGGTGATACATAGAACATATACCATCTAACATTATCAGCACCATATTCTTCAATTGTTTTAATTGGATCTACTATATTACCTGTAGATTTACTCATCTTTTTACCTTGACCATCAAGTACCATGTCATTAACTACAACATTTTTAAAACATGATTCACCAGATATAATTGTAGATATAACAAGTAAAACATAGAACCATCCTCTTGTTTGATCAAGTCCTTCAGCTATAAAGTCAGCTGGGAATTGTGATTCAAATAATTCTTTATTTTCAAATGGATAATGGAATTGAGCATAAGGCATTGAGCCTGAGTCAAACCATACATCAAGTACATCTTCAACACGAGTTAATGTATCACCTGTATTTGGTGACTTAATATGAATATTATCAATATATGGTCTATGTAACTCCATACTCATTACATCAACATCTTCAATAGCTAGTTTTTGTAACTCTTCTCTTGAACCTACACAATAGATTTCTCCAGTTTCTTTATTAGTCCAAATAGGTAGAGGACATCCCCAATAACGAGATCTAGATATACCCCAGTCTACCATATTATCTAACCAGTTACCAAATCTTTTAGCACCAACATAATCAGGATACCAATTGATTTTATTATTAGCTTCTATTATTTTATCTTTGTATTTAGTAGTAGCTACATACCAAGCTGGTTTTGGATAAGAGATAAGTGCACTCTTACATCTCCAACAATGTGGATAATCATGAACTATTTTTATTTTTTTGAATAATTTATCATTTTCTTTTAACCATTTAATGATTTCAATTTCTAATTCTTTATCTGTAACTAAAGTACCTTTCCAAGGTCCCTCTGTATAGCATCCATCTGGTCCAACTGGATTTACAAATCCAATACCATTTTCAACACATACTCTATTATCATCAGCACCAAATGCAGGAGCAATATGTACAATACCTGTACCGTCAGTATCAGTTACATAATTATCAGCAACTACAACAAATGCTTTGCCTTCAACATTTACAAAAGGCATTAATTGCTCATATTTCATACCAACTAAATCAGTACCTTTATATGTCTCTAAAACTTTTACATCTTCGCCTAATACTTTTTCAACTAGTGATTCACATAGTATAAATTTATATCCCATTGACTCTACTTTTACATAAGTAAGACTAGGATTTACACATAAAGCAACGTTCGCAATTAAAGTCCATGGAGTTGTTGTCCAAGCTAAGAAGTAAACGTCTTCATCAACTTTTTTAAGTGGGAATATTACAGTATTTACTGAATCTTCCTCATATCCTTGTGATACTTCATTTGCTGATAGTTCAGTACCACATCTTGGACAGTACCAAAGTACTTTATTACCATGATAGATTAAATCTTTTTTAAACATTTCTTTAATAATCCACCATTCAGATTCAATGAATTCATTAGAGCAAGTAACATATGGATTTTCACAATCTATAAATTGTCCCATTATATCAGTTAAATTATTTACTTCATCTATATTTAAAGCAGTATTTTTATTACACTCCTTACAGAAGTTTTCAATACCAAACTCTTCAATATCAGATTTTGATTTAAATCCAAGTTTTTTTTCTACATTAACCTCAATTGGAAGTCCATGAGTATCAAGTCCGATTTTTCTAAGTACTCTATATCCTTGCATTGTTTTATATTTTGTAAATGAGTCTTTTATTGATTTAGCAAGTACATGATGTATTCCTGGTTTAGCGTTCGCATAAATTGGTCCATCATAGAATACAAAGTCTTCTTTTTCTTCTCTATTTTCTATTGTTTTTTCAAATATCTTATTATCTTTCCAAGATTTTAAGATATCTTTTTCAACTTCATTTGGTTTTCTTTTATCTAATTCTTTAAACATTTTATCCCTCCTAAATTAAAAAAAAGCTAGTCATCCTAAAAGGACGAACTAGCCGTGGTACCACCTTAATTTTATACTCATTAACTATAACGCGTTACCGTATTTATCTTATCCATAAATCGCACTTGAAAGTGATCTATATTTATCGTTTAGTTATCCTCTCTCACCATTTGAGGACTCTCTTTTAAACCAACCTTATAAATACCGTCTTTCGCACTTGCTTTAACTGGTTTTAATTATATAACATTATTAAATAATATTCAAGAGTTTATTTAAAAATCATAATTAAAAAATTTTTTAATTTATATATTTTTGATAATTCATATATATTTTTAAATCAATTTATAAAATTAACTAAGCAAATTTTTAAAAAACAAAAATATTTTCTTTTCATTTTTCAAAATTAGTCATTTGCGTAACTAACTGCAATAATATATTATTGCTTTGACACGTTTTATTATTGTTGTGCTTCTTTCTTAGAAAGGAGTGATATGTATGAAGCATAATGAAAAATTCTTACATACTGAAGTTATCATTCTTCTATTTATAATTATTATCTTAATTTTTAAGTTAATATAAAAAAATAAAAGAACACAACATATTACAAAGTGTAATAGTTGTGTTCAATACAAGCGTATATGAGCACACATAATAAGATGTGTCTCTAATTAAATTATACTCTAAATTATTATTTAGTCAAATA
>JAGAYJ010000032.1 GCA_017940575.1 Bacilli bacterium
AAGTAAATCTTTATTAGATTCTTTTAAAAATATTTCTTTAAATGCTTTATCATACTTTCCTGTATAATATTTTTCTTCTGTATCTATCATAGATATCTCCTCCTTGCGGCATATACTTTATATTAATATAAATTAATTTCAAGTAATTCGACAAAATTAAATAAAAAAAGATACTAATTAATTAGTATCTTACTTTATTTTTAATCTCTTCATTTATTAAATTAATAAATTCATCAATTGATAAAGTAGTAGTTTCCTCTTCGGCATGTCTTCTAAATGAAATTGTATTATTATCTACTTCATTTTGACCTAATATAATAGTCATTGGTACTTTTTCTATTTGAGATTCTCTTAATTTATATCCAAGTTTTTCTTCTCTATCATCTAGTTTAACTCTAATATCATTTTCTTTTAACATTTCAGTTATTTTAGTTGCATATTCTAAGTGATATTTATTATTAACTGGAATAACTTTCATTTGAACAGGCGCTAGCCATAAAGGTAAATTTCCTTTAGTCTCTTCTAAGTATAGTGCTATAAATCTATCAAGAGTACCAAGAATTGCTCTATGAATAACTACTGGAGTTTTCTTAGAACCATCAGCGTCTACATATTTTAAATCAAATTTAGCAGGTAGACAGAAGTCTAATTGACAAGTTGAAAGTGTTACTTCATTTCCTACAACTGGTTTAACTTGAACATCAAGTTTAGGCCCGTAAAATGCAGCCTCACCAATTTTCTCAACATATTCAACACCTAAATCATTTAATACTTCTCTAAGTTTGTTTTCTGCTAAATTCCACATTTCATCGTCTTGGTGATATTTAACTTTATCTTCTGGGTCTCTTAAAGATAGTTCAAATTTATAATTAGATATACCAAGTTCCTTATATACTTCTAAGATTAAATCAACTACGCCTTTAAATTCAGATTCAATTTGATCAGGTGTACAGAATATATGACAGTCATTTTGACAGAATGATCTAACTCTTTCTATTCCTTTTAGTGATCCACTTGATTCATATCTACAGTCACGTGCAATCTCAGCAATTCTAATAGGTAATTCTTTATATGAATGTATATCATTTGAATACATTACCATGTGATGTGGGCAGTTCATAGGTCTAAGTACATATTCTTCATCTTCTACTTCCATAATAGGGAACATTGAATCTTTATAGTGTTCTAAGTGTCCTGATGTTTTATATAAATTAACGTTTCCTAAAGGTGGAGTTTGTACATGTACATATCCTCTTTTTAACTCTTTATCTCTAATATAGTTTTCAAGTAGGTTCCATAAAGTAAATCCATTAGGTAAGTACATTGGAAGCCCTCTACCTACTAAATCACTCATCATATAAATTCCTAAATCTTTACCTATTTTTCTATGATCTCTTTGTTTTAATTCTTCAAGCTCTTGTAAATGATTTTCTAATGATTCTGCGTCATCAAAACAAACACCATATATACGAGTTAACATTTGATTGTTAGAGTCACCTTTCCAGTATGCTCCAGCAATCTTTAATAGTTTAAAATTCTTTAACTCTTTTACTGTATCAACATGTGGTCCACGACAAAGGTCAGTAAAATCACCTTGTGTATAGCAAGATATAACTGAACTCTCATCCATTCTAGATATTAAATCTATTTTATATGGATCCTCTTTAAACATATCTAATGCTTCACTCTTAGTTATTTCATGTCTAACAATTCTCTTACCATCTTTAGAAATTTTCTTCATTTCTTTTTCTATTATTGGTAGATCATCTTCAGTAATAGTTTTATCACCTAAATCTATATCATAGTAAAATCCTTCTTCAACTACAGGTCCTACCCAAAATTTAGCTTCAGGATATAAATGTTTAATAGCTTGTGCGAGTAAATGTGCACAACTATGGTTTAATCTACTTAAACGTTCATCTTCTTTAATATTTATCATATAATTATCTCCTTATTTTTTAATTAATATTTTTTGTTTTTCTGAATTCTCTAATTCATCGTAATATGAGTCAAGTGCGAACTTTCTTCTTTTTTCCATTTCTTCCTCGTTATAACTCATATTAAGTTCTACTTGTAATTTAACAAGTGAACGTCTTGGATTTTCATAAATCATTGTTTGTCCTACTTCATCTTTTACGACTAAATAGTTACCATTAAGTAAATCTTCTTTTTCCATATGATCAAAACATACTCTATTTGGTGCATGAATTTTTTTTATATTTAAAAATTCGGTCATTTTATTATGGGTCAGTTGTTCACTCCATGTATATTCTTTTCCAACATAAAGTTCCATAAACTCTTTAATATCTAATATTTGTTTTTTACTAACATATAATTTTGTCTTATTTCTTTTGCTCATAAATCCTCCCCATAAAAAAACCTGATATATAAATATATCAGGAGTGCTTATAACACGGTACCATCCTCATGTTTAACTTAATTAACCTTTAACGCAGGAATACGGGAATCTCTTTCAAGTCCGATTCATAGGTAGTGGTAAATTAGTTATTCATATAGGTTCTCAGCAATTCCTACTCTCTTTAATGAATAGATCTAACTATCGTGTCCTAATCACAATCACTAAATCCATTTTAGCACAATTAATTTTCAATATCAACTAATTACGTAAATTTTTACTAATCATTTCTAAATCCGTTGTAAGTTGTTTTACTCTTTCAATTATTCTTCTTGCTTTAACATCACTAGCGCCTTCCTTAGATGATGATAGATGATGTTCTAACTCTGTAATAGTTAAATTAGATGTAAAAAATGTTGGTAGATGCTCTTCCATACGATATTGTAAAATTGAACATAATATCTCATCTCTACCCCAAGGCGTTACATTCTCAGCTCCAATATCATCAATTAATAAAATAGGTGAAGATTTAACTTTTTCAAAATTAATTTTAAATGCGTCTGTTTCATTAAAAGTTGACTTCAACATTCTTAAATATTCAGGCCAAAATATAATTGTACTTTTTATATTTTTTTTGGCTAGTTCATTTAACATAGCACTTATTAAATATGTTTTACCACATCCAAAGTTACCATGTAAGTATAATCCTTTTTGAATATTACCTTTTTGATACTCTTTCATAAATGTTCCAATATATTTAATTACTTCAAATCTATTTTTATCCGATTTATATATTTCTTTTAAATCTGCTTTTCTTATATCTTCAGGTATATCATATGTATATACATTTTCTAAGTATTTATTTTTTTCATCAATTTCTTTTTTGAATCGACATTTCTTATAACAAAATGATAGTGAATTGTTTTTAACATCAGGTAGATAACAATATCCATCTACTTTGTTTTTACATTCAAGTAAAGACTTACAATTCTTACAATTTACATATTCACATTTTGATTCTTCTAAAATTGAAGTATACTTAGATAATTCTTCATAAGAAAGTCCAAGTAAATCTACAAATGATTTAAACTCCTCATCTTTTAAGGCTTTATTAAAATTAATTAAAAGTTTATCTTTTATATTATTCTTTTTAACCATTTCTTTTAACTCTTTCATAATTCACCTACACATTCAATAATTTTTCTAATTCTTCAACTTCTTTTTCTGTTGCACTTTCTTCTTTAAATTCTTTATCAAACCAATCTGGCTTAGTATCTATTTTTGTTGTCTTTTTAAAATTTGTTCTAGTTTTATATTCAGTGCTTGCTATATTCATAGCATCTTCTACAGTTTCAATTTTACTTTTAGCCCATTGACTTGCTATTTTATCAATATAAGCTTTAGTTAATTTATTATTATTTATCTTTAAAGTAAAATCAATAAGTACATTAACAACACCAGGATTTAAATTCATATCAAGAAGTAGAAACTCTAGTATTCCTAAATCGCTTTTCGAAGGCTTTGAGCCATTATATTTACTCATTAAAAAATCATATGGGCTAGTTGTTTCAAATTGATAGATAATTTTTGCTTTTTTAGATACATCACCTACTGGCTTTCTTAAGTATTCAGGTTGATTTCTATATATAATACTTGGTAGTTTACCACTATTATCAAATTGATATAACTTACGGCTTGCAAGTCTTAAAGCTTTTTTATCAATCATTTTTTTATCATTTAGTGAATTTCTAATTAACTCACTCATAGTAGCATCATCATAATTATATATAAATGAAATTTTATATATTAAGTCTTTTGTATCTTTAGTTAGACTTCTTATATTTAACATATCATCTGGTATCATTGATACTATATTATCAATATCTATTTTAGGTGTTATATTAAGTTTATTAGAAGAAAACTTTTGTAAGTTTGAATTTACTATTTCAAATTCATTTATATTAGATTGTGCGAATACTTCATCAAAGTTGCAAGTAATTTCTTGATATTCTTTTAAGTTAATTCTAGGAACTTTAAAATAATCAATTATTTTTTCATATTCAAATTTACCAACATTATTAAATAAAGATGTAGATAGAATTGGATTATTTAAAAATTCACTCGCACTTATTGGAGAATATAGTTCATATACAAAATTATTTATATTTTGTTTTTTAATATATGTTTTAATAAGTCCAATAGCTTCTAATTTTTCTCTTGCCTCAATTATTTCAGTAAGTCTAAGTTGCATACTGGTCATTAAGTGATGATGCGTATATTCAATTGATGTAATCTCTCTTTTATCTAAATCAGACCATAAGGTAAAATATAAACTTATTGCTTTATATCCAATTATTGGTTGATAAAGCATTATAAGTAATTTTCTATCTTCATTATTTAAAATAGTTCTATTAACAACCACAAATGTATCAGCTGGAAGTACTTTTTCTTTTATCATATAAACACCTTCTTTAGTTATTTTAACAAATTGATTTTAAATTGTCCATAACTTTTATCTCCTCACTAATAACATACACTAAATTTTTTAAATTTCCTTTTTTTTAAGAAAAAAAGTAGAAAAATTTCTACTTTGTTAAAACGGTTCTAAAAGTATATAGTTCATTTTTATTTCCAGTAAAACTAGAATAATTATAAATACTTGATTTATTATCCATAACTCCACCTCTAATAAAGAATGGATTTTCTCCGTTTACGAATTTAGCATAACTACCATACCAATTATTAGTCTCGCCTGTTGCATCTCCAATAATTCTATTTTTAGAAGTTATTCCATTATAATAGTCAATAACATCAGGCCATTTAACACTTCCATAGCTTTCAAATCCTGAGTTATCAGTTTTTGATTTTCCAGAATCTTTATTATAGTTACCCATAACCATCTCTGGATAAGTACTATTTAGATCAAAGACTCCTGTCATATTACCAGTTGTTGATGATAAATAATAATTATTACCAATACCATATTTACTATTAGTTAAATATAAAATAGCTCCGTACTCTAAATTAGTTAAAACATGCGAATCAACATCTTTAGACATACCATATATATTATTTGCTTGATTCATATTTTTGGCATTTAAATGAGCATTAGAAATAGATATATTAGTTAATTTTTTATTACTTTCTACTCCATATAGAATCAAATCATCTTTATTACATGAATTTATATCATTATAGCAACTTGACGTTTCAGCAACACTCGTTTGATATTTACTTACCCAAAATCCATTAACGCCATCATTATACATAAATGCTTTATGAGTAATGAATTCTCCAACTTTCTTACCATCTGATACTTCAGTATTTTTATTTTCAAACATAACATCAATTAAAATTGGGTCTTTCTTTATGTTACTTAAATTAAATATATTATATTTGAATCTAGGTATCCAAACAAAATGCGCTACTATATCTTTACTATATATTTCTTTACCTATTGCCTTATCACTTAAATAATAATCTCTATTATTACTTAAAGCATCATCAGTATCTTTTACTCTTCTAACAAATACAGCATTAGCCCATATTTTATTATCATAGTCAAAGTACTTTAATCTTGAATCTGCTTTAAGCCATACTTTTTTATCACTATCATATATAACAGGAATCATATTATCTAAAAGAATAGGATAAGCATCATTTAATGTATTATCAATATTTAATACATTTATAGTATTAAATGATATCACTTTATCTTTAAAAACTACTCTTGTATATATTGTTTTATTATCTGTAAAATTAAATTTGTATAAGTTGTTTTTTAAATCAATTTTAGTCCAGTTTTTATTATCTATACTATATTCATAAATATAATCTTTACCACTTGGATATTTACAAACAATATTCTTTTTTGATTGATATAATTCTAAGTCATTTTTTTCATAACATGTAATATTTTTATATGTATCAATATTTATCTCAACTATTGAAGATGATGTCTTAAGACCAGCTTCATTTGTAACTCTAACTTTAACTTTATGAGTACCATTTTTTATATTTTTAAATGTATATTCATTACTACTAGATTTTGTTGTATATTTAGAATTATCAATACTAAATTCATAACCTACTATATTAGATTCTAAATCAGTAGCGGTTGCTATTAAAGTTAGACCTTCATCAACACTTTTTATATAGATATGAGGTGATAAAGGTTTTGTTTGATCAAGGGCTCCACAACCTTTATCAGTTGCTTTCATATTGTCTGTTGTGCCATAAGCACAATAATTAGCTTTTCTTAAATTCACTATTTCAAATTTATCTGTACCAATTTTTTTTACAATACCACCATCAAAATTATTATTTTTAAGTTCTATATTTAATTTGCTTATTTCAATTCCTTCATCTGGAATTGTATCAAAATTAGTAGTTGCCACATGTATTTTAACTGCTTCAAGAACATTATAAGCATCATTTTTAAATGCATTAATTCTAACCATACTTATAACATATAGAATGATTGGAACTGCAATACCAAAAATAACAGCTAATATAACAAGTGACATAAAAAACTCAAATAATGTAAATCCACTTTTTTCATTAATAAATCTATTCATTTGTCTCACCTATTTTATTCTATATTAAGTATAACTTATTTCACTAAATTTATCAATAAAAAAACATTTTACCAAATGTAAAATGCTTATTTAATTTCATATTCGATTTTATATGCATCGGATAAATCAACATCTGATGTTAAAGTCAAGTCAATAGAAGTACCTTTATCTATTTCACCAAACGTACCATCTAATATAGTTATGACACTGTCACTTTTACTCTTAAATATAATATTTAAAGATTCAGGACTTATTTTTTCACCTGTATTTGTAATAGTTACTCTAAATGTAGATGTACCTTTTTCATACATAAGTGATATATCACTAAATTTTAAACTGTCAATAACTTGTTCTTTTAATATAAGTTCATTATTATTTACTTTTGCATTAATATGATTATCTTTGGATGAACATCCGGTAATAAATAATAAAGAAATAATAAATAATAATACTTTTTTCACTCTACACCTCTTAATATATCTAATGCATGTTTTATGTTTTCATTTAAAACTACATAACTTCCTGATACAACCATATCGCATTCTTTTAAATATTTAATAGTTAAATCATTAACGCCACCATCAACTGAAATAATAAAGTTTAAATTATTATTTAATCTATAATTATATAAATCATTAATTTTATCTATACTATTCATTATAAATTCTTGACCACCAAGCCCAGGTTCAACACTCATAACAAGTACCAAATCTACTTTATCTAAATATGGATATAATTCTTTTATATCAGTTTTAGGATTGATTGCAAGTCCTACTTTTATATTTAAATCTTTTAAATAATTAATATAATCTAGAGTATTACCTACTTCTATATGAAAAGTAATATATTTAGGATCTATATTTTTAAAACAATCTATATATTTTATAGGATCTTGTACCATTAAATGAACATCATAGTTATAACTATTTAAATAAGGCTTAATCTCATGATATGGAAAAGATACATTAGGTACAAATAATCCATCCATAACATCAATATGAATATAATCAGGTTTATATGATTCTATTTCTTTTATTCTATCTTTTTCTTTTAAACTTAGAATTGAAACCGATGTTTTCATTATTATCACCTTCAATAAACTTTATATAATTATCGTATCTACTTTTAATTATATTAATACCTACTTGCCTTTTTATTTCACAATTTTCTTCATTAATATGCATGCAGTCTTTATATTCACACAAGTCTTTATAATCATTAAATTCAATCATATTATCTCTTATATCAGTTTTAGTCATTTCTCTCATATCAAGTGAAGAGAAACCTGGTGTATCAGCAACAAGTCCACCTGATATTTTAAGTAATTCTGTATGACGTGTTGTATGTTTACCACGTCCTAAGGCTTTTGATATTTCATTTGTTTTAATATTTAATTTTTTATCTAAATTATTTAGTAAAGTCGATTTTCCAGCACCACTTTGTCCTGTAAAAACACTTACCTTATCTTTAAATAAACTATTTATTTTATCAAGTTCTGTATTAAGAAAAACTTTATATCCAATTTTTTTGTAATAAGCTATATACTTATCTATTTCCTTTTTTTCTTCCTTATTTAATAAATCTAATTTTGTAAAGCATATAATGGGTTCAATATTATTAAATTCGATTATATTAATTAGTTTATCAAGCAAATTAGAAGAAAAATCAGGTTCTTTAACACTTGTTATAACGAATGCTTGATCAACATTACTAATTGGCGGTCTTCTAAGTGAATTCTTTCTTGTCTTTATTTCTAAAATATAGTTATTAACTTCATCAAATAAAACATTATCGCCAACAACCGGTTTTATATCAAGAGTTCTGATTTTTCCTCTTACTTTACAAACATATAATTTCGAGTTAGCCTCTACTGTATAATCATTACTAATATTTTTTACTATTTTTCCTATCATATTTAATTATTCTCTGAAGTACTATCAGTAGTCTTTTTATCCGTAGAAGTACTAGACGTTTTATCTGTTTCTGTAGTTTTAGTAACTTCTTCTTTTTTTATAGCATATGTTACTTTTAAAGTTACTCCTGATATAACTTTTTGACCTGCAGGTCTACTTTGATAGATAATTGTATTTTCTTTTGCTTCATTTGTCTCTTTAGCATTTTTAATTAAAGTAATGTTATTTTCAGTACAGAAATCTTCAACTGCTGAAATAGTATAATTTTCATTTACAAAATCAGGATATGTTACTACAATTTTTGATACTGTAAGTTTAATAATAGAACCTTTTTCTATTTCTTCTTTTGCTTTTATGCTTTGCTCAACTATAATATTTTCTTTTATATTATCATCTTTAGTAAATTCTTTTTCTTCCACTTCTACTATTAATCCTTGTTGTTCAAGTAAAGGTTTAACTAAAGCAAGTTCTTTATCTTTATAATCTTCAATTTTAACTTTATCTTTACCACTAGATACATAAAGTGTTATTAAAGCTCCTTTTTTAACAGTTCTACCACTTGCAGGATTTGTTCTAACAACATTTCCTTCTTCTATATTATCATCTACTACTTCTTTTGTCTCATCATTAACTTTAAAGCCCTTTTCTTCTAAAGTATCTTCTGCTTTTTCAACAGTCATGTTTGCTACATCAGGAACTTCCACTTCTTTATTATTAAATTTAGGAACAACAAATAGAATAATTAAGGCAATAAGCGCTAGAATGCTTGTAAATATACCAGTTATTATTAATACTTTATTTAATTTTTTTTCATTCTTTTTATCTTTTTCGATTTGTTCTTTATCTTCATATTTTTTTTCTCTTGTTTCCTTTATTTCAAATTCTTCTGTCTCAGGAAATTGATATGTAACTTTAACTTCATCTAGTCTATTTTTATCTAAACAAGTTTTTAAATCATTATACATATCCATTGCACTAGCATATCTATTTTTTGGATTTTTAGCGCATGCTTTTAAAATAACATTTTCAACACTTTGTGGTATTTCTGGATTAAATTCTACTACTGATGGGATTTTTTCTTTCATATGTTTTATAGCAATTTCTACTGCATTTTCACCTTTAAAAGGAATCTTACCAGTAAGAAGTTCATACATTAATATACCTGCTGAATATATATCACTTTGAATAGTAGCACCTGTCCCATTAGCTTGTTCAGGTGGTAGATAATGAACTGATCCCATAACTGAGTTTGTTTGAGTAAGCTCATTACTATTTAATGCCATTGCAATTCCAAAGTCTGTTATTTTTACTGTACCATCTTCTAATATTACAACGTTTTGTGGTTTTATATCTCTATGAATTATATAAGATTCATGAGCACATGCAAGACCGCTTGTAAGTTGAAGCATTATATCTATTACCTCAGTTAGAGTTAAAGCACCTCTTCTTTTAATAAGTGTCTTTAGTGTTTCTCCTTCTAAGTATTCCATTACGATAAAGTATTTTCCTTCATCTTCACCTACATCATACATCTCAACAATATTTGGATGATTTAGACTAGATGCTGATATTGCTTCTCTTTGAAAACGTCTTACAAATTTCTCATCATTTGCTAAATCTCCTCTTAGTATTTTAACTGCTACATTACGGTTTAAGATTGTGTCATATGCTAAATATACATTAGCCATACCACCTTCACCGATTGATCTAATAATTTCATAACGATCGTTTATTTTTTGTCCTTTTTGTATCATAACTTACCACTCTTTTCTAAATAAGCAACGCTTATATTATCTGTTCCACCCCTGTTATTACATTTATAAATTAATTTTATAACTTTCTCTTCAATAGTTAAATTCTCATTTAATACACGCTCTATTTGTTCTTTATCAAGCATATTAGTTAATCCATCACTACATAAGAATATACCTTCTATATCAGTTTCTACATCAAAGATATCTAAATCTACACTAGTCTCATTTCCTAAGGCTCTCATAAGCACGTTCTTTCTTGGATGATCTTTTGCTTCTGCTTCTGTAAGTTCACCTGACTTAACAAGCATATTAACTAATGTATGGTCATTAGTTATCTTATGAATTGTTTTATTTTTAACAACAAAACCAGATGAATCACCAATGTTTCCAAAAAGCAAGAAATCTTTAGTTAAAAGTGCGAGTACTAAAGTTGTACCCATACCTTTACTCTCAGGATGCTCTAGTGTGTAATTATAAAGTATTAAATTAGTCTCAGCTACTGTCTCTTTTAGCCAGTTTATAGCATCTTCTTTATTACCAACACTACTTAAACTTCTAAATCTTTTACCAATATTTGTAATAGCTAAGCTTGATGCGACTTCACCAGCATTATGTCCACCCATACCATCAGCTACAGTCATTAATACTTCACCAGACATATTCTCAGTTATTACAACACTATCTTCATTATGGTCTCTAACTTTTCCAGTATCAGTCATGTAATAATAATCCATTATCTAGCCTCCTCATAATTTGAACGTAACTGTCCACATGCTGCTTTAACATCACGGCCAAACTCTCTTCTGATAGTTACATTTATTTTATTCTTTTTTAATGTATCATAGAATGCCATTATTCTATCTTGTGGTGTTCTTCTAAACTCTATATGACTTGTTTCATTATAAGGAATTAAATTTATATATGCATTCATTCCTTTTACTAAATTAGCAAGTTCTATAGCACACTCTTTAGAATCATTCACACCATCTAATAAAATATATTCAAATGTTACTCTTCTATTTGTCTTTTTAATATATTCTCTTAATACTTCAAATAACATATCTAAGTTATATGCTCTATTAATAGGCATTAAGGAATCTCTTAAAGTATTATTAGGTGCATGTAGAGAGATAGCTAAATTAACTTGTTTTCCATGATTCATGAAATCTTTTATTCTAGGAACTAGGCCACTTGTTGATACAGTTATATGACGTGCTCCTATATCTATACCTTTTGGACAGTTTATTATATCTATAAAATCAATTACATTATCATAATTATCAAAAGGCTCACCTATTCCCATTAAAACGACATGAGAAATTCTTAAATTCTCTAACTCCTCTATTGCAAGTATTTGTTCAACCATCTCATGAGTATATAAGTTTCTAACTTTTTTTAGTCTACCACTTTCACAAAACTTACATCCCATATTACAACCTACTTGAGTTGAAACACACAAACTATATCCATAATCATGATTCATTAGTACTGCTTCTATTTTATTAGAATCATCTAACTCAAATAAGTATTTTGAAACATCTGTATCAGACGTTTTAGCAACCAGTTTTATTTTTGAAAAAACAAACTCTTTTTTTAGTAATTCAATAGTATCTTTTTTTACATTTGAAAATTCATCAAAACTCTTTATTCTTTTTTTATATATCCACTCAAATGTTTGACTAGCCTTAAATTTTTTCTCACCCTTAGAGACAAAATACTCTTCTAAAGCTTCAAGTGTTATACCATAGATACTCTTCATACTATCACCTAAATTTAATTATACCAAAAATATAAAAAAAATGGTATATAGAATACCACTTTTTTATTTAATTATGAATGGATTTGTAGAAGTTCCTGTTGCTGTATCAATATTTGATATATGAGTATTTGAATCAAGTGTAACTACTGCATATATTTGTTTATTATTAACTGGTCCAGTAAGAGCTAGAGTACCATCACTATTAACAAACCAAATTTGTGTGCCATTATTATTAAGTGTCCATGTAGTACTAGATGAACCAAACATTTCTTTTAAATAATTATTTTCACTACATGCACTTGATAAAAAGTTAGAATCACAAGTGGATGCTGATGCATTTACATAATCAAGTATTGATATCGTACCAACCTTTTGACTTGATAAATTATCTATATTATTACTATTTAAAGTTGATTTTAAAGCATCAATTGAGAATTCATTAGATTCAACTTTGCCAATCAAATAATCAGCATTTATTATTTTGTTTGTGTCATAAGCTATTCCATCATCATCTATTTTTTTCATCAATAGTTCATTTAATGATGACTCTTTAAATGTAATTTGTTCATCCTTATTCCATGTATTAGTTGCAATTGGTGTTGTACTAATTAGTTTAACTTTATAGTTTTTCTTATCTATACTAAGTATTCTCCATGATGTATTTTTAGAGTTACCACTAGAATCTTTTCCCGTTAAAGTAACATAGTTATTAGGACTTGTTCCTCTAAATACATATTCACTTTCTAAATCATATAATCCACTATCAGTTTGACCAGAAACTTTTATATTTTTTTTATTCATTTCATATATAGCATATCCTGTTGATACTGCTTCTTTAGAAGATGATTCTTTTATAAATGTCTTTGCTGATCTATCGTAGGAATAAATGATATAACCAAATTCTTCATCAATATTTGATTCATTTGCATATGTAGAGCATGTCTTTTCATCATAAATATAGTTATATTTTTTATTATCTTGATTATATCTTATTCTAATACAACCATTCATTGTTGATCTATCGCGTGGATTTTTAATTGGATCAGGTTCTAAATAGCCAGAAAATCTTAGAGACTCTAAGCTTATATATATATCATTAGCATGTGTATTATCTAATAAATCTATATTATTACTTGCCCATTTTTCACTAGCTAATTGTATATCTAAAATTTGGGAATTATATAAGTCTTCCTTTGAATCATTAATAACCTTAGCAATATTTGGAAATATTATTAATGATGTAATTGAAAGAATTATTATTACTGAAAGTAATTCTATTAAAGTAAATCCTTTTTTCATAAATAACCTCCTATGTTCCAATATTATATTTATTATTTAATATAACGCTTAATGTCATATCATTTGTAACTGTTGAATCTGCTACAATACTTTGTTCTGTAACATATCCGTATCCTTCTATATTATACTTAATATTTAACATTTTTGAAAGTGTTATAACATCATTTCTACTAAATCCTGTTATATTTGGCATTTTATATTCACTTACATTTGTAAGAAGTATTATTTTCTCACCAGGTGCGAGTTCAGTGCCTTTTATAACTGATTGTTTAGTTATTTTATCGCCATTACCTATTATAATTGTTTTAATACCATTTGCTTCTAACTCTGACTTTACATCGCTTGTATTTTTACTAATATATGATTTAACAATATAACTTGTAGTTTGCTTCTCTGTAATTTCTGTAAACATATTTTTATATTTAGCTATATTTTGCATCAACGATTTAACATTTGTATATAAGCCTGATGATTTACCCCAACTTGGTTTTTTCATAGCAGCATATATAATTATCTCTGGATCATCTTTAGGAAACATTCCAGAAAATGAGAATATATAATCGTTATCTCCAGTTGAATATGTACCTGTTTGAACATTATAAATCTGACTTGTTCCTGTTTTTCCAATTATATTGAAGCCTTCAATTTTATATGGATATCCAGTTGATCCTGGATCAGTTCCATGAATTACATTATACATTAAATCTTTTATCTTATTTACAGTATCAACACTTACTGCATCAGTTTCCTCTACTTTTCTTTTATAAATAACTTCATTAGTATCAGAATCAACTATTTTACTTACTATATGTGGTTTTAACATTTTACCATTATTTGAAATAATAGTTAATGCTTGAAGTTGTTGAATAGCAGTTGTAGATATACCTTGACCAAATCCTGCATTTAAAAATTCTACATCATATGTAAACTTGATATTTCCTTTTGATTCATTAGATAACTCAATTCCTGTTAAAGCGCCAAAACCATACTTTTTAAAGCACTCTTTTAATTGTTTTTTACTTATTGAATCATTTTTAGAAAGTAAGTTAGCTATACCAACATTACTAGAGTATTCTAATCCTTTATCATATGAAATATTGCCCCATCCAGGATGATACCAGTCAAATATAATATCTTCTCCTATTGTATAACTACCAGATAAGAAAGTTTCATTTCCATTATATTTTCCATTTTCCATAGCGCACATATAAGTGAAAGTTTTCATAACTGAACCTGGTTCATATGTTTTAGTTATAAGTGGATTTTCATAGTCAGTTATATCTCTTAAGTTTGGATTAAATGAAGGAGTTGAAGATGAAGCTAAAATATCTCCTGTTTTAGCGTCCATTACACTTATAAGTGCCCATTCAGGGTGATAATTATCTTCTATATTTTTAACTGCTGATTCTGTAAATCTTTGAATACCTGAATCAATAGTTAGATATATATCTTCACCATTTTTTGCTGGTATTGATTTTTCTTTTGTACCACTTATTTTATATCCATATTTATTTACTTGATATTCTGAGTATCCATCAGTACCAGATAGTTTTTTATTGTATTCTGATTCAATACCCATCTCACCAACTATTTCATTAGTGATTATTTCGTTATCTTCCTCATCATAGGTTTTAACTTCTGTATTCTTAGCATACCCAATTAAATATGAAGCAAAATTACCATTTGGATAAAATCTCTTTTGACTTTCTGTAAAACTAATTCCTGGCAAGTTTAAAGCAATTATCTCATCTTTTACAATCTCAGTTAAACCTCTACCGAAACTTCCTAATTCAACTTGGTATTTATCTTGACTCAATTTTTCTACTAGATAATCTTTCTCACAACCTAAGATAGGCGCAAGTAATTCAGCTGTTTTATCAACATCATGTACATAGTCTTCTTTTGTATATACTTTACTTTTTTCTAGTGATGCAATAATGGTATATGAACTAACATTTAAAGCTAAACTATTTCCTTCGCTATCATAAATAGTTCCTCTTTTTGCTTTAATTGTTTTTTTAACAGTATTACGACTAGATGCAAATTCCGTCATATTTTTTCCATATATTGTTGGCGATAAAGATAGATAAGCAAATTTAATATATAATAAAAAAATGCAAATAGAAAAAACTAAAAATAAGAATTTTGGTAATTGCCAATTTTTTGTTTTCCCTAATGCATTCATTATTACACCTCTTAGTCGTCAATTATTACTATACTATCATTATTATACGCTAAACCCATATCAGATGCAACATCTTTAACTTTATCATAAGCAGTTAATTCATTAACTTTCATAGTTAAACTTTCATTAACTTTCTTTTGTGCTTCGATATCATTTGCTTGTGATTCAATATTCATACTTAAATTAGTTATACCAGCACTAAAGAAAATACGTGATACAACTGTCATAAATAAAGAAAGGAATGCCACACTATATAATAAGACTTCACCTTTTGTAATTCTTGTTTTTCTTTTCTTTACCATATTAATCATCCCTTTTTATTTTATTTTTTCTATTACTCTTAGTTTAGAAGAACGAGCTCTTGGATTATCTTCTAGTTCTTCACGACTTGGTTTTATAACATTTAATGCTTTAAATTCTTTTTGATATTCCTCTGGTATGAAAGGTAGATTCTTAAATGCATCATCTATCTTAGATACCTCATTAAACATATTTTTTACTATCTTATCTTCTAGAGAATGGAATGTTATTACACATATTCTTCCATTTTTATTTAAGAGAGTTAAAGCATCAGATAGCGCTATTTTTAAAACATCTAACTCTTTATTTACTTCAATACGTATTGCTTGAAATACTTTTCTTGCTGGATGTTTTTCTCTTTTGTACTTTTCTGGTACTGCGCTTTTAACTACATCAACTAATTCTAATGTAGTTTCAATATTTTTATTTTTTCTATATTCAACAATTTTATCAGCAATTTTAGATGAATACTTTTCCTCACCAAATTCTCTAAATATACGAATTAAATCTTCTTTAGAGTATTCATTTACAACGTTATAAGCAGATAGACTTTGTGTTTGATCCATACGCATATCTAACTTAGCATCTTTATGAAAGGAAAATCCTCTATAGTCTTCATCTAATTGGGGAGATGAAACACCTAAGTCAAATAATATTCCATCAACTTTTTCAATACCTAGTTTAGATAATTCACTTTTCATATTTTTAAAATTGCTTCTGACAATTGTGAAATTACTTCCAATGCTATTTAGTCTTTCACGACTACTTTTGATAGCTTCATCATCTTGATCAAATGATATCAATCTACCATTTTTTATTCTTTTTAATATCTCACTACTATGTCCTGCATAACCAAGTGTTGCATCTACTATTACACTATCTTCCTTTAAGTTTAAGTTTTCTATACATTCATCTAATAACACTGATTTATGCATTATATTCTACAGTGAATAGTTTCTCAGCAATGTCTGAAAGATTTTCTTCATTATCTGTAATAAATTTATTCCAAGATTCTTTATCCCAGATTTCAATTCTTTCATTAACACCTATGATAACGCAGTCTTTAGTTAAATTAGCATAACTTTTTAGTGATGATACTATATTGATTCTTCCTTGTTTATCAAAATCATTTTGATCTGCTCCTGATAAGAAGAATCTCATGAATGCTCTGGCATCTTTAGTATTAGGTAATTCTTTATATTTAGAAATAACATTATCCCATTCTTCTTTAGGATAGACAAATAAACATTTATCTAAACCACGCGTAACAATAAAGTTAGAACCTAATTTCTCTCTAAATTTAGATGGAATTGTAAGTCTTCCTTTATCATCAATTGTGTAATTATATTCCCCCATAAACATAATAATCACCCACTTTTTGCCACTTTCATCCACTTGCTACCACTATTTTACTATTTTATTTATCATTTGTAAATATAATTGTGTCAAAAAAAGTGTCAAAAAAAGAAGTTTTTTAAACTTCTTTATTCATTAATTATTTTATTAAATAGACTAACATCTTCACTATATGTAACGCCTATAGAAATTGAATCAGTTTCTTTTACAAATACATTTATTTTTTTAGCTTTAATTAACTTATTTATAACTTCTGTTATTAAGAATTCATCTGTTTTATAGTCTTTTATATTTTCTATAAACAATTTAAATTCTTCTTTAAATAAAGCTAATATATTAAAATTAAAGCCCCATAGATTCATTGATGTTAAAGCATTTGGATCAAGAATAGTATCAGCTATATATGAATCATTTAATTTTTTTATATTAAACTTTTCTTCTATAGATATAAGCTTATTATCTTCTACTTTACAAAGCCCTCTATTAACAGGTTGATTTGTAAATATAGTATTTTTTAATTTGTAGCCAACAAGCATATTGTCAGAATTATTAGATAAAAAGTCATATACTTCTTTTAAAGCTTCATATGAATAAAAGTCATCTGAATTTATTAAACAAAACTTATCGCTTATTAACCCTTCAATATTAAGTATAGCCTCACCCGTTCCCCATGGTTTTGTACGAGATTCATCTATCTTTTGATAAGCAAAACTATAATCTATATCAATTCTTGGTATTATTTGTTTTAAAAAGTCTTCTTTTAACTCTTCTCTTATAATAAATACAACTTTATTAAAACCTGCTTTCTTAGCATTTTTAATAGATAATTCCATAATGGTATCATTATTTTCATTTATCTTAGCAAGTTGTTTTAATGAACCTTTAAATCTAGAGCCAATTCCTGCAGCTAGAATAACTAATGTCACACTCATATTTACTTCCTAACTGATTTTATAATACTAAATACATTTATATATATAAACATTACAATAAACATAATCCAACCAACTATTGGAATAATCATACAAAGTATCCAACTATAAGGAGTATTATAAATTGTACTTCCTGATACTTTTAAGTGAGACGCTAATTTACAAAGCATTTGAATCATAAATATTGTAAATAAAACAAATACTGGAAATACTAAATATAAAGTAGCAAATGTCCAATATTGCCATTTATAATACCAAGCAGCTTTATCATATAGATTATAATTCTTGCAACTTTTAAAGATAAATAGTAAATCAGCTAGTATAAGTACAAATAATAAATTATATAATAACATATCATCACCCTCTATTTTATTTCACTTTTAAGTTTATAAAGTATATTTAAAGCATCTATTGGAGTTATTGATAAAATATCTAACTCTTTTAATTCTTTTTCAACTTGTGACTCTTCTTTCATTAAATCATCAAGTGGAAGACTATTTTGAACTATAACATCTCTTTTTGCTTCTTTATTTTCATATACTTTTAATATTTCATTTGCTCTTTTAATTAAAGCATCAGGTAGATTTGCAAGTTTAGCTACATGTATACCATAACTCTTATCAATAGAGCCATCATTTACTTTATGAATAAATGTTATATTTCCATCTTCTTCAACGGCACTAACATGTACATTTCTTAAAGTATCTAGTGTATCAGATAGATCAGTTAACTCATGATAATGTGTTGAGAAAAGTGTTTTACATTTAATATTTTTTTCAATATATTCAATAATTGATTGAGCAAGTGCCATACCATCAAATGTAGCTGTACCACGACCTAACTCATCAAATAAAACTAAACTATTTTCTGTTGCATTAGAAATAGCATATTCTGCTTCATTCATCTCAACCATAAATGTAGACTCACCACTTACTAAATCATCACTTGCACCAATTCTTGTAAATATAGAATCAAATATTGGAAGAATTGCTTCTCGTGCTGGTACAAAACAACCTATTTGAGCCATAATAACTGTTATAGCAAGTTGTCTCATATATGTTGATTTACCTGCCATATTAGGTCCAGTTATAAGTAATATATTTGTATTTTCATCCATTATAATATCATTAGGTACATATTCTGTATCAATTACTTTTTCAACTACTGGATGTCTATTATCTATAAGTTTTATCTCTCTTTTTTCAGTTAATGTTGGTCTTATATAATTGTTTTCTTCTGTAACTGTTGCGAATGATTGTAAGACATCTATCTCACTAATAGTTTTAGCAACGCTTTGTAGTTTTGGAATATATTCTTTAACTTTATCACGAATTTCAATGAATAAGTTATATTCTAAATCAATTATTTTTTCTTCAGCATTTAATATTAATGCTTCTTTTTCTTTTAGAATTGGACTTATATATCTTTCACAGTTAGCAAGTGTTTGTCTTCTTTCATATCCATATTCTGGTTTGATTTCTTTTACATTTCCTTTTGATACTTCTATATAGTATCCAAATACTCTATTGTAACCTACTTTTAAGTTTTTAATTCCAGTACGTTCTCTTTCTTCTGCTTCAAAACGCGCTACAAAGTCTTTACCACCTTTTCTTAAATCTTTTAATTCATCAAGTTCACTATTATATCCATCTTTTATAATATATCCTTCTTTTATAGATAAAGGTGGATTTTCATAAATACTTTCTTCTAATAAATCATATAGTTCTGATAATGTATCTATATTTTTATAAAACTTAATTTTAGTTAAAATATCTTTTATTCCAGGAAGTACTTTAAGTGATGCTTTAAGTTGAAGTAAGTCTTTAGCATTAGCGTTTCCAAATGCAACACGACCACTTAAACGTTCTAAGTCATATACATCAAAAAGTAAATTAGTTAAATCTTCTTTTAAAATAAATTCATTTAAAAGAGTATCTACCATATCATATCTTTTTTCTATTTCATCTTTATTAACTAAAGGACTTTCAATCATTGATTTGAGCATACGAGAACCCATTGCTGTTTTAGTCTTATCAAGTAACCAAATAAGTGAATAGTTTCTTTGCTTAAGTCTTAAAGTTTCAGTTAGCTCTAAATTTCTTTTAGTATGAACACTCATCTTTAAATAGTCTTTATTCTCTTTAATAACAGCTTTTTGAAGGTGAGATAATTCTCTTTTTTGTGTTTTATTTATATATGTTAGTAAATGTTTAATAGTCTCTATATATCTTATATCACCTATATCTTCATAAATATAGTTATATTCATTTAAGTTATCTACATCATCTGATATAGAGATTGCTATTTTGAATTGATTTTTTAAAAGAGACATAATTGTTTTATCAAGTGTACTTTTAATTACTACTTCTTTAATACCAATACTAACTATCTCACTAACAAGTTTTGAGATATTGTGTTCCATTATACTAGCATACACTTCACCTGTTGAGATATCTATATAAGATATAACATATGCATGATTAAAATCAATTATATTTCCTATATAGTTATTTTCAAATTCAACTAAAGATTCATCTACTATTGTACCCTTACTTATAATTTGAACGATATCTCTTTTAACTATACCTTTAGCTACATTCTTAGGATCTTCTAATTGTTCGCATATACCAATTTTATATCCTTTATCAACTAGTTTTTCTATGTAAAGATTTGCTGCATGATGAGGAATACCACACATTGGGATTTTTTCATCTAATCCCGCACTTTTACCAGTTAAGGTAAGTTCTAGTTCTCTAGATACTTTAATAGCATCCTCAAAGAACATCTCATAAAAATCACCTAATCTAAAAAAAATAATTACATCTTCATTATTCTTCTTTATTTCAAGATATTGTCTCATCATTGGCGTAACTTTATTTATGTCTACATCTTGTCTATTCATACTACCACCATTTAATATTATACCGAATTTATTAAATTAAGTCTATTAAATAAATTTAAAAGTGTTATAATTAAATTAGAAGGAGGATGTTTTAATGATTACTTATAATTACAATTTAACAGGTGGTGAAGAATTAGGAGTTTGGGTAATAATATCATTTATTGCTGCAATTGTTGGAGGTATAATTTTTTACTTTACTTTCTTATCTAAAGAAAATGAAAATGCTTATACAGGTTTTACAAAAACACTATATGACTTTTTAAATTTCAATACTCTTACAATTGAAGGATTACTTAAAATTTGCTATTTAATTACTGCAATCTTTATAACACTTTTATCATTTGGATTTATTACAACAAGTTTTCTAGCATTCATTTTATTTATAACACTTGGTAATTTAATGATGCGTGTTTTATATGAATTTTCACTACTTGTTATATTAATCTATAAGAATGTTAAAGAAATTAATAATAAGAATTAAGAAAAGGTAACTTTTCTTTTTTCTTGACTTTTTATATCTTTTTAACTATTATAATACCTAGAAAAAAGGTGATTTAATGAGTTATTCATATAGTGTATGTTATTGCTATGAATGTTTAAAGATAAATTTATCTGATCAAAGTAAATATGATTCTAATAAATACTATTGTCCTGAATATAGAATGTATGTAAATAAAAATGATAGAGCTTGTTCTAAATACTTTGTTTACAATGAATCATTAAAACGAAGTGACTGTTTTATTACAACAGCGCTTTGTGATATATTAAATCTAAGTGATGATAATATTTATTTAAATAAACTTAGAAGTTTTAGAGAAGATTATATGAGATATGATACTACATTAATTCCCCTACTTATTGAATATGATATAGTTGGGCCTGTTATAGCTTATAATTTAAAAAATGATATATTTAAAGATATTAAAAGTTTAATGTTATTAGAGCTTTATATTAAACCTATTTGTAAATTACTTGATGATAAAGAATATACTAGTGCAATTAGTAAATATAAAGATATGACTAATGAATTAATAGAATCATATAATTTAGATATAAAAGAATATGATATAAATGATATTGATTTAAATAATATTGGAAAAGGACATAAAATAAAATTAAAAACCAAGGAAACATAACCTTGGTTTTATTTGAATGTATCTGTAAAAAGATATAAAAACATAGACATAAAAAGGATTATATAAAAAACAACATCAATTATACTAGTATTTTTATATTTAAATAAGTATTTTTGATAATCATGAGGATGTATTTTTTTATAATACTTTATTTTTAACTTATCATAAAATAATATTATAGTATTTGAAATGGATCCCATAATAAATCTAAATGCAATAAATAATAAAACAATTATAACAGGTACATAAGCATTAAAATAAGGTATTCTACCTATATAATAATTGGTAAGCATAAATATTAAAAACTCAATTAAATTTATAAAAAGAGATGTAAAAATACATTTATAATAAGCCAAATATATCCCGCCTAAAAACATTGGTACAATACTATTTTCATTTCTATTTAACTTATCAAAGTTACCATTTATATTTTTTTCATCTATGTATTTTTCAGGTTTTTCTTTTAAACTAACTTTATTACCATTTTCTAAATATCCGCATCTAGGGCAACACTTATCAACTAGCTTTATATTACAGTTTGGGCATTTCATACTATCACCTATTTAAATTATATAATAAATATTTAAAAAAAGAAACAAAAATACTAAGCATTATACTTAGTATTTTATTTATTATAAACTTAATAATTTTGGTAAAACATAATATACAATAAAGAATGTTAATAAAAGTGCTGGAACATATAAACATGCAATTTTATTTTTATCTATTTTAGTAATTTCCATTAATCCTTGAATAAAATATACCATATAGAACATTGATGCAATAACTAATACAAGTAACATTAATTTCATTGATACAAAGATTAATAAAATTGATGCTAAAACAACTGGTGCCATAAATACTGATAAAACACCTATAAATGCAATTGTTTCTTTAACAGTTAATTTATCTTTAAATAATTTATTAGCAATTAAATAAATTATAAATGCTAATACTGCATACCATATAACTGATACTAAAAATCCAGATATAAATGTTTTTAAAAATGGAACTTTATACATAGAACGCATACTAAACATAAAGCCAGTACTTAATTTACTAACACCCTCACTTAATATTAAATATGTAAATAGTCCAGATAATATTGATACTATGCAAAGTGATATAAGTCCAAATAAAAAGTTATCTTCATTTGAGTTTTCCTTAATTGTATCTACTGGTTTTAAAAATATACTTTTTAAAATTTCAATATACTTATTACAAAAATTAGATACTTGATTATTTTCCTTAACTTTTACACAATCACATCTTCCATCTTTTAATTCTTTACCACAGTTTGTACAAAATTTTGACATTTAATTACCTCCTAATAAAAATATGTTTTTAAATTTTTAACATCAACCAAATTATAATTTTTAGAACTAATATCAAATACTAGTGTAAAATAATTAGTATTTGTCTTTGGTTCTACTTCTTCTGAAACATCAAGTGTTGGATAAGTAACTTTGTATGTAAATTTAGTTTTAAGTGATACAACTAAATTTCCATCATTATCAATTGTTGCATTATAAATATCTATATCATCAAATGTAATACTAGTTAATTTAACACTTGAGTGATTATTTAAATTTTTAGAAAAACTTGTATAACTTTTCTCTAAATTTGTTAAATCTTTTGCCTTGAAGTTAGATTTGATTTCATCAAATGATTTACTTTCAATTGCACTTTTATAAACTATCTCTAATGATTCTTTTGATGCTTTAGTTATTTTTTTAGCATCTTCTTCACTTAAATTCTTTCCAGTTAATTTTAATTGATATTGTTTAAGAATTATACTTGGTCTTACCTCTTCTTTTACTTTTATTCCATTTTTTAAAGTAACTTCTATATCAGTTTTTGCTATAAATACTTGAGGTAATTTATATACATCAATTTTTTCGTATGAAGAATCTTTATCTAAGTATTTACTTGATACATTAATTCCTCCATAAGTAACTTTAGTATCTTTTGGAACTATTATTTTATAATCTTTTAAAATAATATTAGTAGCATTATAATCACTAATAGTCCACTTATCAAAAAATAAGAATTTTTTATCTTTATCTTTATTAAGAATTATATAGCGATTATTTTCACTACTTCCACCTTTTGTTGTATATGTGAATTTAACTTTAGCACTTAAATTACTAGTACCATATATAACTTCACCTATTTTATAGTTTTCAATATTAGAGTCTTTAGTATTACTTTCAATTATTTTTTTAAATGTTTTTTTAGATATAAATGTTTTATCACCATCTAAGTCAAGTAAACTATATAAAGCATTACTATCTTTATTTATACTAGCTTTAATATATTTACTAGCTACATGTTTTGGACTAGTTAAGATATTTAGTGTTACTAAACATATAACTAATAGTGCAACAACAGCACTAATAATTATAGCTAATTTATTGTTTTTAAAATCAAATTTAGTTTTTTCTTTTTTTACTTTTGCTCCACATTCACCACAAAATTTTGATCCTTTTTTTATTTTTTTACCGCATTCACTACAATACATTTTTACACTTCCTTTCTATTAAAGATTATAATTATTTAACACTTATTTGTCAATTTTAGTTTACATATCTTTAAATAGAATTATCAAGAACTAATCATGTTATAAATACATATAATAGTTTTTTATTTGATATTATAATTAATTATTATTCTTTTTATATCATTCAAAATAGTTTCTTTTATATTTCTATCCTCTAACACATTAATACTAGATTTTCTATATCCAATATGATTAATAGAATTGCCAGAATGATATATTTTATTTTTATCAATTATAATATACCTATCATGAAAAGTATCGTTAAATATAACCATTAAATTACTATATGTATCATTATATTTTTCTATATCTAAACTAGTTAGTTTAGACTTTGCACTTGTAATTAATATAACTTTACTTTTTAAATTCTTGATCATATCTAGAATTGTTTTATCTGTATACCTGTCAACTATTATTAATTCCTTTTTTGCTTCACTAAAAATATCTATAATTTTAGAATATGCATCATATATTTTACCATTAAAATAAATTTCATTAACTTTTCTTTTTTCTTCAAACTTCTGAAATGATTCTTTCAATAATTTTATATCTTCTGTATTTTTTAAAACTTGTTTATTTACAAATTTTTGTTCTATTAAATTATCACTAATATAGCGTCTTAAAGCAATAAATGCATCCATTATTTTAATACTTATTTCTTCTGCGACTTCTGTTTTTAATACTGTTGCAAGCATGGCAACACCTTGTTCTGTAAAAACATATGGCAAATACTTAGAATATTTACCTTGTTCTAATTCTAAGGTTTCAGATTGAAACCTTAGAATTTCATAATATTCTTCTCTAGTTAATTTAAACATAAATCTTTCTGGAAATCTATTTATATGTCTTTTTACTGCTAAGTTAAGAGTTTTAGTTCCATTTTTACACTTATATAATTTAGCTAAATCACTGTCAAGCATAACTTGACGTCCTCTTATTTCATAAATCATATTTTCTATATTTGTTTCTTCTTTAAGCACTATATTATTCATAAAACCTCCCGATTTAATAACAAAGTTGAATATGAATTATCAATTTGTCAACTACAATATAATAAACATTTGTTCACGTGTTAATGTTTTTTATGAATAAAAATAAACTATTTAAACATCAATTTGTTTTCTTGATATATTAAGTAATATTCCCATAGAACAAAGTGTAATAAGTAAACTAGAGCCACCATATGAAAAAAATGGGAGTGTTACTCCATAAGCATTACACTCACAACTGAAATTTATCAGGTAACAAATACACTATAAATGTTTTTTGTAAACTGCATTACCTAAAAAGTCATTTATTTATTATAGTATAAACTTTTTGATTATAATAATTTTCACCTAGTTTATAGCTATCTTTTCTTTCTGATTCAAAATGCATGCCAATACTTTCAGCAAGTTTTATTGACGCTTCATTTTCTACAACAATATTAGCATCAATTCTATGAAATTTTAATTTATTAAATCCAAAATCAATTACTTTTGTAACCGCTTCTTTTCCGTAACCTCTATTATTATATTTATAACTAATGATATACCCAATTTTGCAATTATTATTTAGAATATCCTTTGTGTGTAATTGAACAAGCCCAATAATTTCATTAGTCTCTTTTAATACAACTCCCCATCTAAAATGATTTCCATTTGCATACCATTCTTTATATTTTTCTACTAATGGTTTATATGACTCAAATGAATCAAATGGCAATTGATAATAATACTTAAAATAATCAAAATTATTATATATATTTTGATATAACATCTCTGCGTCTTCGTCTACAACTTTTCTTAAAATTAATCTTTCTGTTTCTAGTTCTTCAAATAAATCATCTTTTTCCATATTTACACCTCAATAGTAATTATATCATATTATGAACTATTTCTAGAAATATTTAAAAGTATTCCCATAGAACAAAGTGTAATAAGTAAACTAGAGCCACCATATGAGAAAAATGGGAGTGTTACTCCTGTAACTGGAATAAGACCTACTACCACCATTAAATTAAGTATTGCTTGAAAAGATAGTTCAAATGTTATTCCAAAAGCTAAATACTTTCTAAATAGATCTTGTGAATTTATAGCTATTTTAAAGCCTTTATAAATAATTATTAAGAATAAAGTAGATACAATTATTATTCCCATAAAGCCAAATTCCTCAGCTATTATAGAGAATATAAAATCAGTTTGAGGTTCAGGAAGATAAAAATGTTTTTGTCTTGAATTTAGAAAACCATATCCAAATAAACCTGATGGACCTATAGCATATAAACTCTGTATTATTTGAAATCCACTACCTAAAGGATCACTCCATGGATTTATAAAAGATATTATTCTCTTTAGTCTATATGGAGCCATAATAATTAAACCAATTATTCCTGCAACTCCAATTAATCCAAGTTTTATAAAAAACTTTAGATTTGCGCCTGCAACAAACAAAAGCCCTATAATAGACATTACAATTATTACACCAGTACCAAAGTCAGGTTGTAACATAATAAGTAAAAATATAAACATAGTAACACCTAATATAGGAAGAACACACTCTTTTAATTTTTTTATATTTTTTTGATTAAGTGATAAATATTTAGAGGCATAAATAATAAGTATTAATTTAGCTGCTTCACTAGGCTGGATTCCTAAAGGACCTATTCCAAACCAACTACGTGATCCATTTCTAACGGTTCCTATACCTGGTATAAGTACAAGTATTAATAAAACAATTATAGCAAGTAGTAATTTATTTGAATTATCATATATTTTTTTATAATCAATTTTACTAATTATAATCATTAAAAATATTCCTAATATAAAGAATAACAATTGATGTTTAACAAACTTAAATTGATCATTAAACTTATATTCGGCCCATATATTTGAGGCTGAATAAATCATAATTATACCAAAGATAGATGCAAGTATAACTGTTATAAAAAGTGTTTTATCAAACTTTCTCATAGCCACACTCCATAAATAAGTGCAACTATGGCTGCAATTAAACCAATTGTCCAAAATAGTTTTACTATATCTCTTTCTTTCCAACCCATTTTTTCTAATGAGTGATGAATAGGTGCCATTGGAAAAAGTCTTTTTTTAGTTAATTTATAATAATATCTTTGAATAATACAAGACATAGTCTCAATTACAAATACAATGCCAATTAAAACAAGTAAAAGTTCATGACGAGTTAAAATTGCAATACTACCTAAGGTTGCACCCAAAGTTAAAGAACCAGTATCACCCATAAATATTTTAGCTGGATTTACATTATAAAATAGAAAACCTAAGATGGATCCAGCTAGTACAAAACAAAACAAACTAATTTCTAAATATCCTTCTAACCAACCTGTATTTAAGCTTAAAACACCAAATGTTAAAAACGCTATAAAAGATAAACCTCCAGCAAGCCCATCCAAGCCATCTGTTAAATTAACAGCATTTGAACTTGCAACTAAAACAAAAAGAATAAATAATCCATAAAACCATCCAATATCTAATTTTATATGAAGTGAATGTATCCATAGTAATGGTTCATTATCAGCTCTTAAAAAAAGAAGAAAGAAAACAACTGCTATTATTGCTTGATAAAGAAGTTTTTGTGTCTCACTAAGCCCATCATTATTATGTCTTTTTATTATTAAATAATCATCTATAAATCCTATTAAAAAGTAACCAAGAAAGGTAAATAAAACAATAAATAAATTATATGATAAATCTATTTTTTTTAATATATAAAAGAATGTTAAGATAACAATTGAAGATATAATAAATATAATGCCACCCATGGTTGGTGTATGCTTTTTTGTTTTGTGTCTTTCACTTAAATAAATGCTCAAATTTTGATTTATATTAAAATGGTGTAAGAAAGGAATTATTATAAATCCAAGTACTATAGAAAAGATAAATGCTGATAAGAAACCTATCAATAAAAGTATTAATGTTCTCAACTTTGCACCTCACTTAAGCATTAATTTTACAACTTCACCTTCATATATTCTCTCACCACTTTTAGGTGTTTGATAAATTACGCTATTACCAGCACCTGAGTATTCTACTTTAAAGGGTTTTAGTTCCGTTATTGCTTCTTTTAGAGTTTTGCCAACAACATTAGGAACTGTTACATATTTTTTTTCATTAAAGTTATAATTCTTTTCACTTGCACCACTTGGTTTTTTTATGTTTAAAATATCAATTGAATCTTTTAATATATTTCTAACTATTGGAGCTGCTATAGTACCTCCGTACTGTGTAATTCCTTTAGCATTATCAATTGCAACATAAACTACTATCTCAGGTTTATTAGCTGGCATAAAGCCCATAAATGAAACTATATAGTTGCCACTCATATAATGTCCGTCTTTAACTTTCTGAGCAGTACCAGTCTTACCACCTACTCTATAACCATCTATAAATGCATTTCTACCTGTACCATTTGTAACAACACTTTCTAGTGCATATCTAACCTTCTCACTAGTAGACTCTGATATAACTTTTCTAACTATTTTAGGACTATTTTGTTTTATAACAGTATTAGTCTCAGGTTCATTTATACTTTTTACTATATATGGCTTATATAAAATACCACCATTAATAGCTGCTGATACGGCTGTAATTTGTTGAATTGGCGTTACACTTACACCTTGTCCAAAAGATGTAGTTGCAAGTTCAACTGGACCTACTTTATCTAAGTTAAAAAGAATTCCTTTAGCCTCACCATTTAAATCAACACCTGTTTTATTACCGAATCCAAACTTTTTAATATATTCAAATAGTTTTTCTTTACCTATCTTTTGTCCCATTACAACAAATCCTGGATTACAAGAGTTTTCTACTACTTGAAGGAAAGTCTCTTCGCCATGTCCTCCTGCTTTCCAACATTTTATTCTTGCATTTTCAACACTTATTCTACCAGAATCATAGTAGTGATCATTCTCTAAGTCTATTAAATTTTCATCAAGTGCGGTTGCTAAAGTAATTATTTTAAAAGTACTTCCAGGTTCATATGTTGCCCAAATAGGTAGATTTCTATTTAGTTCTTCTACATTATATTTTTGATAATTTGAAGGTGAAAAATTAGGACGTGCTGTAATAGCTAAAATTTCACCATTATTCGGATTCATTATAATTCCTATTGCTTGATCTGGATTATATTTGCCCCATGCATTATCTATTTCTCTTTCTAATACTTTTTGAAGCTCTGCATTTATAGTAAGAGTTAAATTCATTCCATCTTGTGGCTCCAAGTACGTCTCTTCTAACTCTAACTTTCCTCCTTTAGCATCACTTATATATTTAATAGCTCCATATTCACCAGTTAAGTATTTATCATACATTAACTCTAGCCCACTTAAACCTTGATTATCTATTCCAACATAACCAAGTGTATGAGCAAGCATCTTATCATTTGGATAAAATCTTTTAGATTCTTTTACTAAATATACACCATCTAATTTTAGACTATTTATCTTATCTGCTATATCAAATGATAATCTTCTACCTTCTGGATGTACTCTTTCAATAGATGTTTTTTTAGATACATGAGCTAACATATCTTTATATGATGTATTTAAAATATTTGATAATTCCTTAGCTGTTTTTTCCTTGTCTTTTATTTGATTTGGAATAAGTACTAAAGATACAGTTGTTTTATTATCAGCTAAAACAACTCCTTTACTATCGTATATTTTTCCTCTATCTGCTTCTATTGGTAAGTTTCTATTCCAAAGTAAATCAGCAAGTTTATTTAATTTTTTATAGTTAAATACCTGTATATAAAATACTTTAAAAATGATTAAAAAAAACAAAAGTATTATTCCTACAAATACTAGTTTAATTCTAATATGTATATTTTTATAGAACATAGTATCACCAGTTAATTATATGAAAAAAGAACAGAATTATTCTGTTCTAAGCGCTATTACAGGATCTTTTTTAGAAGCTATTTTAGCTGGTATAAATCCTCCAATTAAAGTTAAAGTCATACTTATTATAATAAGTATTATAGCATGAATTGGATTAAGGTTTGCAACACCTTCTAGTTTAGATAACTCATATATTATATTATTTATTGGAACTATTAAGATATTTGCAATTATAATACCTAAAATACCACTAAATAAACCAATTATTAAAGTCTCTGCATTAAATACACGCGTTATATCTTTTTTACGTGCTCCTATTGCTCTTAAGATACCTATTTCTTTAGTACGTTCTAGTACTGATGTATATGTAATTATTCCAACCATTATACTTGATACTATTAATGATATTGATGAAAAAGCAATAAGTACTATAGTAATAGCATCCATTATACCACCAGATAATGATGTAATCATTTTAGCTTGATCCATATAAATAATCTTATCAGCGTCTTTCTTATCTTTATTATATTTATCTAAGTATTTAAGAATTTCATCTTTACTATCAAAGTCTTTTGGATAAATAGAAATTGCTGCAGGAACTTTATATGCACCAAGCATTGTAAGCATCATATTCTTTTCAGTATTTATATTTTCTTTATCAAAAGGAACCTTAGTTAATATATTAAAATCACTATTTATTTGTTCTTTAACAATACTTGATTCATTATTTTTATCTATTATAGTACTTATTAAAGATTGATTATATAAAATACCAGTTCCAGATAAGGTCGCAAAATCATTATCTTTCTTACCTCTAATAATTCCTTTAATCTTAAGTGTTATATTAGATTCATTATTATATAACTCTTCTAAGTTTGTATTAGGTATATAGTTTGCTCCTATTTTAGAATAAAGTGTATCATTTAAAACAACTTTAAATTCTTTATCCATTATATCTTCAAAACTAATATTAGTATTATCATAACCTAGAGTTTTTAAAATCTCTTCATTTATTCTATTTTTAGAGTCAACTAGTATATATAAAGCATATGGATCATTTGTGAATGTGCCTTCTATAACATCAAAGTTATCACGCATTATACTTGATATATCATTATCCATTGAACTTGGAATAGATGACATAATAGAATTAGTATCAATCTCTTTTACTTTATCATTAACCTTAGTATACATATTTATTTTACTAATCATTGTATACTGTATACCACCAACTAAATTTTTATCAATAGACTCTATATAATTTAAATAGTTACTATCTATATTATTCTTATGTTCAGATGTTACATTTATCTTTAAAGGATGTATTACTTTATCACTTGAATATTCAGTGTATTCATCATGAGTATTAGTAACATTTGTAAGATCAATAGTTGACTCACTTATTAAAATAGGTGCTTGTGATAACGTATCTTTTTCAAACTCATCAATTTTAATTTTAAATCCATTAGATAAAGCTAGTATTAAAGCAATACCAATTATACCTATAGATGAGGCAAATGATGTAATAAATGTTCTTCCAAACTTAGTTTTTAAATTGTTAAAAGAAAGACTAATTGCACTCATATAACTCATCTTAGTTTTCTTAATAGTTAATTTATCATTTTTATCTATCTCTTCATATGGGTTAGTATCATTTACTACTTCTCCATCTTTAAACTCAATTATTCTATTAGAATAAGTATTAGCAAGTTCTGGATTATGTGTAACCATTATAACTAATTTATCTTTAGATATTTCTTTAATCAAATCCATAATTTGTTTACTTGTTTTAGAGTCAAGTGCACCAGTTGGTTCATCTGCAAGTATTATATCAGGATTATTTACTAAAGCACGCGCTATTGCAACCCTCTGCATCTGACCACCTGATAATTGATTTGGTCTTTTATGAGCATGTTCTTTTAAGCCTACTTTAGTTAATGCATCAAGAGCTAATTTTTTTCTTTTAGATCTTTTATAACCACTTAATGTCGTAGACATAATAACATTATCTATTACACTTATATGAGATATTAAATTATAACTTTGAAATATAAATCCTACACAGTTATTTCTATAAAAGTCCCAATTAATATCTTTAAACTTCTTAGTACTTTTATTATTAATAATTAAATCACCACTATCATATCTATCCAAACCACCTATAATATTTAATAAAGTTGTTTTACCAGAACCACTTGGTCCTAATATAGATACAAACTCATTTTTTCTAAATTTAATGTTAATACCTTTTAATGCATGTTGTACAAAATCACCAGTTTTATAACTTTTTTTGATATTTTTTAATTCTAGCATTTTATCTCCTCCTACTAATATTATACGAGAAAAATTTCTAATTTCCTTCTTAAATTATATATTTTTTTTATATTTTTGTAAATTTATAAAAAAAGGAACTATTGTTCCTTTAAAATAATATCTTTAATCAATTCTGCAGTTTTTAAAGTTCCAAGTTTATCTGTGTTGATTGCTATATCATAATTATTAAAATTCATCCAATTTTGATTTGTATAATATTTATAATGTTTAGCTCTTTGTTTATTTATTTTATTTATTTCTTTTAAAGCTGTATCTTTCTTTAAACCATAATATTTAACAGCTCTCTTAACTTTATCAGAGTCATTACTATATAAGAAAACTTTAAATACATTTTTTTTACCTCTTAAAATATAATCAGCACATCTACCAATAATAATGCATGATTCCTTAGATAAATTTTTTATAACTTTTTCCTCAGCTATAAATATTGCATCATCATTACTATAGAAATATTTTGTGTTTTTTGTTTGTTCATTATCTTTTATATATTCACTATCTAACCCTGATTCTAATGATGCAAGCGCTATTAAATCTCTATCATAATATTGAATTCCTAATTCCTCAGCAAGTAGTTTACCAACGTATCTTCCACCACTACCATATTCACGTGAAATGGTAATAACTATATTATTCTTTAAAACAGGTTTCTTATATTGAATATCATCAACTGCTATTTCTCCTAAAACACTATTTGATAATTTTTTATATTCAGACATAAATATATAAATAGCTAAAACAAAACATAATATATCAGCTATAGGTTCTGCAATTAAGGCTCCATCGATACCCATTACATGACATAATATAATTGAAAGTGGAATAAATAATATTATTTGTCTTGTAAATGATAGTATTGTTGACTTCTTTACATTACCAAGTGATTGAACTGATATACTTGTTGACATTTCAAGTGAGTTAATACCTACTAACATAAAGAATATACGAGAAAACTTAACAGCAAATTCAATAAATAAATCATATGTTGGATCATTTTTCTTAATGAAAATACTTGCTAATTCACTAGGAAATAATAATATTATTATATTATATATAATACCAACTATAAATCCTGTTAAAACAACTTTTCTTAAAGTTTCCTTTACTCTATCATAATTATGTGCTCCATAATTAAAACCAATTATAGGTTGTGCTCCAATTGCTATACCTAAAATTAGTGAAATATAAATACTATTTATCTTAGATAAAACTCCGTAAACTGAAAGTGGTATATCAGCACCATATTTACTAGAACTTCCATATTTAGTCATTAAGTTATTCATAACAACAAATACAGCTAAAACAGTCATTTGTGTTATAAAACTTGAAACACCAAGACTAAGTACCTTTGTAGTTTCACTATTAATTTTAATATCTTTTTTAGTTAATTTAATAGATTTCATTTTAGCAATATATAGAATTGCTATTATAAATGACACTGCTTGACCTAATATAGTTGCAAGTGCTCCTCCTTTAACTCCCATATTAAGTCCAAATATAAAGACTGGATCTAATATTAAGTTAATAATAGCTCCAACCACTAAACATACCATTGAATAATTTGGAGAACCATCTGCTCTAATCAAAGATGATAAACCAGAATAAATAATCATAAAAGGAATACCTAGTAATATTATTCTTCCATATTCGATTGCATAACTATATACATTATCTGTACATCCAAATAATCTAACTAATATAGGAAGAAAAGCTTCTCCTAAAATAAGTAATATAATTGAAGATGTAAATAGTAAAAATAAGCTTGTTCCGATACCTTTAGCTGCAGATTTACTATCACCTTCGCCAAGTCTTAAACTAAGATTAGCTGCTGCTCCATTTCCAATTAAGCTTGCAGATGCACTGCAAAGCATTACAAGTGGAAAAATTACATTAGTTGCAGCATTACCAAGTGTCCCAACACCTTGTCCAATAAATATTTGATCAACTATATTATAAACTGAATTAATTAACATACTTATAATACATGGTATTGAAAATGATAATAATAATTTATTAATACTATCTTTTCCTAAATCTATTTTTTTCATAACTACCTCCTAAAAAAAAACAAGTTGCTTTACGCAGCCTGTTAATTATATCATATTTTTTACATTAATGTAAACACTATTTTACACTTTTTTCCAAAGCACTTTTAGCAGCCATTTGTTCTGCTTCCTTTTTTGTATGAGCAATTCCCTCTCCATATATCACATCATCAATTTTAACAATTGCTTTAAATGTTTTATTATGCGCAGGACCTACTTCATCTACAATTACATATTCTAAGCTTCTTTTATCTGTTTGAACTAATTCTTGAAGTTCAGACTTATAATCATCAAAATAATCTAGTTTATGTTCTTTCATAAACTCTATAGTTGTTTTATATATAATTTCTTTTGCTTTTAGGTATCCTTGATCTAAATAAACAGCTCCTATAAATGATTCAAAAATATCTGCAACAATTGCTTTTCTATCTCTACCACCACTTAACTCTTCACCGTGACCTAAGTTTAAATATTTATTTAAACCTAATTTCATAGAGTATTCATAGTTTGCATTCTCACATACATAGTGAGCTCTTATTTTTGTCATTTTACCTTCAGGATATCCTGTATTATTGTATAAAAAATCACTAACAACAAGTTCTAAGACAGCATCTCCCAAGTACTCTAATCTCTCATATGAAACTTTACCATGTTCATTCGCAAAAGATGTATGCGTAAATGCAGTCTTATATAATTCCATATTAGTTGTTTTTATATTTAAATCATCAAGTATTTCCATAAAATCACCAAGTTAATTATAACTCAATTTACTTAAAAAAGAAATATCAATTTACAAAAGAGTCATTATCTAGTATAATTAATATGATGATTTATGAAATATATATTAATAAAAATAATAAGAATGTATCAAAATATTCCAGGAGATTTCCATAATCATTGTAGGTTCTATCCAACATGCTCTAATTATGCAATTGAAGCAATTAATGAATATGGAAGTTTTAAAGGAACATTTATGGCAATTAAAAGAATAATAAGGTGTAGACCTTTTGGAAAAAAGGGTTATGATCCTGTGAAAGGAAGATTGAAGTGAAAAAAATAAAAATAATATTAATTATAGGACTTACTTTTTTGATGACTGGATGTTTTAAACAAGATGATTTTGAAAATGTAAAAATTTATTCCACAATATACCCTATTGAATATATTACAAATTATTTATATGGTGAATATAGCAGCATTTCTAGTATTTATCCAAATGGTGTTAATGTAAGTACTTATGAGTTAACTAATAAGCAAATAAAAGATTATAGTAATATGCATTTATATGTGTTTAATGGAAATAATGATAAAGAATCTAATTATGTAACATCAATATTTAAATATAATAAAAACCTAAAAATAATAGATGCTACTAATACTATGGAATATAACTATAATGAATTAGAACTTTGGTTAGATCCATCAAATTTCTTAATGATGGCCCTTAATATTAAAAATGGTATTTTAGAGTATACTACTAATCATTATTTAAATGAAAAAATTGAAGAAAACTATAATAATTTAAAAATTGAAATATCAAAAATAGACGCTAATTTAAAATTAATGTATGAAAATGCTACATATAAAACTATAGTAGTAGATAATAGTGCTTTAAAGTTTTTAGAAAAATATGGATTTAATGTTATAGTACTTGATGATAAAGAGTTAACTGATAAAACTATTTTAGAAGTTAAAAACCTAATCAATAGTAAGCAAGTTAATTATATATTTACATTTGATGAAAATAATTTAAATAATATAGTTAAGAATATTAAAGAAGAAACTGGAATTAGTATTAAAGAACTATATACAATTGATAACTTAACAGATGAAATGAGAAAAAATAAAGAATCATATATTACTCTATTAAATGAAAATATTGATATGTTAAAAGATGAATTATATAATTAATTCATTTTTTTGTGACATAAAAAATATATATTCATAATATACTATAGGTGGTTTTTTATGTATAGTTTTTTTATTGAGTTAAATCCTATTATACAAGCATTACTTGCAACTCTATTTACATTTAGTGTAACAGTTCTTGGATCAGCTTTAGTTTTTATATTTAAAAAGACAAATAAAAATATTATGGATGCTATGTTAGGATTTGCTGGAGGCATTATGATTGCTGCTTCTTTTTGGTCACTTTTAAACCCTGGAATAGAAATGGCTAAAACTTTAAATATGACTGTTTGGTTAATTATATTTTTAGGCTTCGCATCAGGTGGATTATTACTTTTTATTGGTGATAAAATATTTGATCACTACATGGATAAAGAATCGGGTATAAAAAGAATATCAATGCTAATATCTTCAATTACTCTTCATAATATTCCTGAAGGTTTAGTTGTAGGTGTAGCATTTGGATCATTAATCTATAATGAGACTACTATTACTTCTGCCCTACTTTTAGCTCTTGGAATTGGTATTCAAAATTTTCCTGAAGGAACAGCTGTAAGTGTTCCTTTAAGACGTGAAGGAATGTCTAGGTTTAAAGCTTTTATATATGGTTCAATGAGCGGAATAGTAGAACCTATTAGTGGTGTAATTGGAGCTTTACTTGTTTTAAAAATTAAAACACTTCTACCCTTTTTACTTTCATTTGCTGCAGGTGCTATGATATATGTTGTAGTTGAAGAGATAATTCCTGAAAGTCAAACAAACGAAAGAAAAGATTTAATGGCAATGTTTACAATTATAGGTTTTTCTATAATGATGATTTTAGACATTGCTTTATAAACAAACTAAATAGTTTGTTTTTTTAAGTACAAAAAAACCGTTATAATAACGGTTAATTTCTTAATGGCGGAGTAGGCGAGATTTGAACTCGCGCGCCAGTTGCCCGACCTACACCCTTAGCAGGGGCGCCTCTTCAGCCTCTTGAGTACTACTCCAGACTACGAATATAATTTTACATTATATCGCTTTTTATGTCAAGTCTATTTTATTCAAAAGATTCATCATAATTCTCACTTTTATAGTTTTCACCACATCTTAAATATGGACTATAAGTATTATTTCCATCGTAAACTATATAACCAATGCATTTATTTTCTTTATCTTTTGGATCATATAAATCTTCCATATATTCATCACTTACTAATTTAGATGTTTTAATAATTATTCTATCAGTTTTTCCTGTATAGTTAGTTGTTACATAAACTTTAGCAGTACTAACCATTTTTTCAAGTAAAATATCATATCCTGTTATTTTTTTATTATCTTCTTTACTCTCTTCTTTATTTTTATCCTCTATTATTTCTACATTTTCTAACTTTTTAACTTCACTTACATGTTTTATATCATCTACTTCACTATTAATATTCATAAAATTTCTATCAATAACAATAACACATATAACAAGTATAATCAAGAAAAAAGAAATAAAGAATAGTAAATCTTGAAGTGTGAATCCTTTATTATTCATATGTTATTACCTCACTATCTTTAAATCTATATAGTTTTGCTGGTCTACCCATTTTATTATTTGTTTTATAATTAGTATCTTCTAATATATTTAAATTAAGTATCATTTTTCTAAAGTTTCTTCTATCTAGTTTTTTACCTAATATTTGTTCATATACAACTTGTAGTTCAGGTAAAGTAAAATCACTTGGAAAGAATATTTTTAACATAATAGGATTAGTTAAATATCTCTTTAAATGATTAATAGCATCCTTTAATATATCAGCATGATCAAATATCATTTTTGGTATTTCATCTACATTAAACCAAACACCTTCATAAGGAGTTTTTTTCTTATGCATTAAAAGTGATTCCTCATCAATAATACCTATTACTGAGTTACCAAGTATTCTATCATTAGGTAGTCTATCAACTTTACTAAATATATTACATTGTTCTATATGGATATCTTTAAGTCCAACATATTCTTCTATAGTAGCAAGTGCACATTCTTCAATAGTTTCACTAGTCATAAGTAAATTACTAGGAAGCATCCAATAACCTTTAAATGGTTCTTCCAATCTTCTTATTAAATATACTTTTAAACTATTCTTATCTATTGTAAATACGTTTGTTAAAACTTCTATTTGATTTATATATCTTCTATCTATATCCATATATATCACCATAATAATTATATATAAATATACATATTTTGTCAAAGAATATAAAGAAAAAACATATATTAGATATATGTTTAATATTTTTTTAATATCTATTAATTTTAATAATTCATATATTTTTCATAGTTCTATTTATAAAATTCGCTAAGTCAATTTTTAGAAATCAAAAACATTTTCTATTCATTTTTCAAAATTAGTCATTTGTAATAATTCTTAAAATATATTAGTATTTACTTTGACACATTTTATTATTGTTGTGCTTCTTTCTTAGAAAGGAGTGATAAGTATGAAGCGAAATAAAAAATTCTTACATACTGAAGTAATCATTCTTCTATTAATAATTATTATTCTACTTGTTAGATAGTAAAAATAATAAAAGAACACAACATATTACACTGTAATAGTTGTGTTCAATACACAAGTATCTGAGCACACATAATAAGGTGTGTCTCTAATTAAATTATACTCTAAATTATTATTTAGTCAAACAGATTTTTATACATTTTTTAATTTTCTACCCTGTGCCTACACTACCGTTCGGCACCAATATCCCCCTCATCATTAGATGAGGGGGATAGGGATTCAAGATTAGAAGATATGCGAATCATCTTATTATTATCTAGTTATTATGTTGGTCACTACCTGATGATTCGCCTTCGGGAGCAGCAATACCTAAGAGCATACAGCTGCACCACCGCCAAGGACATCGCATCCACCAACATCGTAAGCATAGACGGTCACAGTGCCATCAGAACTCGCATACGCATAGACAGAGTCGCCATAGCAGCGGACACCGTTAGAATCAACACCGCAGCTATCGTTTCCAAATGTATTTAATAATAATGTTTTATTTTGCTCAAATTTAGAAACATCTGCACTTCTCTCTAAGCAAAATTCTTGTCCATTATTACCACATACATCAATTTCTTCTATTATCTCATTTGAATTTAATGTATGTTTTAAATAGACGTTCCAACTTGCATCTGGACTTGTCTTATAATCTAGATTTGGTGTTGTAAAATTTGATGCAACACATTCACCAGGTAGATTTGAATTATGACATTCCTCTTCTGTATTAAATGGAATATCTATATTATTATATGTAGTAAATACATATTTACTTCCCATATCTTGATTTGCATCAATTGGGTATCCTACATGTGTTGCTCCATTTACTCTGCTATATACAACGTTTGGATAACTATTATCTACAACACAGTTATTTTCTTTAGTAGAACTTTTAATTTTATTATTCTCTACTACTACTTTATATTTTCCTATACATAAAGTAGATGATGATACTTTACCATTTGATAAGGCAACATATCCACTACTAGGAGTTTGTCCTTTTACTTTAACTCCTTTACTAATTAGTTCTGATACATTATATCTACTATTTAAATCAATTTTATTTGCCTCAGTTAGTTCATTTAACATAGCTTGTTTTTCTACAGCGTCAATCCATCCTAAAGCAGATGATTCTGCTCCTCCTTTTCTTGCTTTCTCAACAATACCTGAAATAGTTGGAACAGCAATTAAAGCAATGATTGCTAGTATTACTATTACTGCAAGTAATTCTATAAGTGTAAAACCTTTTTTCATAAATTACCTCCTATATTTTACTAAATTAATTATATAAAAAATACCTTATATATGCAACAAAAATTTTTTTACTTTACACCCTATTTAGTCAAATATCGACATATATAAGATATATAATACACCTCCAAGAAAGAAGGAATATAATGAATAATTTAAAAATAACAAATTCAAATTTCTAAATATTAAACATATTGATGAAAATGGATTAGAATATTGGAATGCAAGAAAGTTAATGAAAGCTTTAGAATATACTGAATATAGAAAATTTCTACCAGTAATTAATAAAGCAATTATATCTTGCGAAAACATTAATCATAATAAAAATAACCATTTTGTTGATGTCAACAAAATGGTCAATATTGGTTCCAATACATCTAGAACAATAAAAGATTACAAGTTATCAAGATATGCCTGTTATCTTATTGCTCAAAATGCTGATTCAAGAAAAAAAGTTGTAGCTTTCGCTCAAACATACTTTGCTTATCAAACAAGAAAACAGGAACTATTAGAACAAAACTATAATATGCTTACTGAAGAAGATAAAAGAATATTTAATAGAAAATTAACTAAAAAAGGAAACTATGAACTTAATCAAACGGCTTTAAAAGCAGGCGTTAGAAACTTTGGTAAATTCCGAAACGTTGGATATAAAGGTTTATATAATGGAGAAACTGCTGATGATATTGCAAAAAGAAAGAATCTTCATTATAGAGAAGAAATACTTGACCATATGGGAAGCGAAGAGTTAGCTGATAATTTATTTAGAATAGTTCAAACAGAATCTAAGATTAGAAATGAAAAAATTATTGGAGAAGATAATTGTAGTAAAACACACTATGATATGGGACATAATATTAGAGAATTTATAAAAAATAATGGAGGAACTATGCCTGAGAACTTACCTACTCCAAAGCATAGTTTAAAAGAAATAGAAAATAAAAAAGAGAGTTAATAACTCTCTTAGTTCATAAATTCTTCTTCAAGTACATCTAGTGGCTCTTGATTAATTGTCTCTTCTTCTAATTCATATTCATGATTACGATATATTCTTGCACCAGTACCAGCAGGTATTAGTTTACCAATAATAACGTTTTCTTTTAGACCATTTAAGTGATCTACTTTACCATGAATTGCAGCATCAGTTAAGATTCTAGTTGTCTCTTGGAATGATGCAGCTGATAAGAATGAATCAGTCTCTAGTGACGCTTTAGTAATACCAAGAAGTACTAGACGTCCAGTAGCTGGATTTTTACCTTGAAGGATTAATTCTTTATTGATTTCTCTAAAGTGATTTATATTTACCATAGTTCCTGGTAAGAATAGAGAATCACCAGAGTTAACAATCTTAATTCTTGAAATCATACGTTTAGCTATAATTTCAACGTGTTTATCTGAGATATCAACACCTTGAGAACGATAAACTTTTTGAATTTCAGATAAAATATATTGTTGAACAGTAATTGGGTCAGTTACAACTAATAACTCTTTTGGTGAAATAGCACCATGAGTAAGTCTTTGACCTGAAACTACTTCGTCACCCTTTTCTACAGCAAGTTTAGCGCCATAGTTAGATGTATGTTTTTTAACTTCAACATCATTTTTAACTGAAATAATAAATTTACCATTATCTTCAGTAATATCAGATACAACACCATTAATTTCTGAGATTGTAGCTTTACCTTTTGGATTACGTGCTTCGAATAACTCTTGAACACGTGGAAGACCTTGAGTAATATCGTCTCCGGCAACACCACCTGAGTTGATAGTACGCATTGTAAGTTGGGTACCAGGTTCACCAATTGATTGAGCAGCCATAATACCAACAGCCTCACCTATTTCAACCTCAAATCCTGTAGCTAAGTTACGTCCATAACAATGTTTACAAACACCGTCTTTAGATTTACAAGTTAAAGCAGTTCTAATAGATACTTTTTCAATTCCAGCAGCAATTATCTTGTCAGCTAAAACTTCAGTAATGTATACATTTCTATCTGCAATAACTTCTTTAGTCTCAGGGTTAATTACTTTTTTATTTGTATATCTACCAACGATACGGTCTCTAAGTGACTCAATAACTGTACCATCAGTATTTAAGAATGCTGATACAACAACACCTTCATCAGTACCACAATCTTCTTCTTTAACGATGATTTCTTGTGCTACATCAACAAGTCTACGAGTTAAGTAACCAGCATCTGCTGTTTTAAGGGCTGTATCAACGAAACCTTTTCTGATTGAGTGAGTACCTAAGAAGAATTCTGATACTCTTGCACCTTCAGTAAATGAAGATGTGATTGGAACTTCATCTGGTTTACCATTTGGTTTGTTCATTAAACCACGCATACCAGCCATTTGGTTGTAGTTTGACATGTTACCACGGGCACCAGAATCAATCATCATTGAAATTGGATTATCTTTATTATTTTTAATAATATCTGAAAGTTCATCTGCGATTTTAGTTCTTGCTTCATTCCATGATGCAATAACATTTTCGTATCTTTCATCTTCAGTGATAATACCACGTTTATATTGTTTATTAATTTTAGCAACTTTTTCTCTAGCTTTAGCAAGTATCTCAGGTTTATCTTTTGACATAATAATGTCTCCAATACCAATTGAAATACCAGATAATGTAGATTCATTAAATCCTAAATCTTTCATTTTATCAAGCATAATTGATGTTTCAGTTGTTTGATAACGTTTATAGATTTGAGCGATTAACTTAGTTAATACTTTCTTACCGAATGGTTTAACTATAGGCATTTCAGCTATTGCAGCTTTAATATCAGTTCCCATAGGTAAGAAATATTTGCTAGGTGTTACACCTTCAATGTTTTCTTTTTCACCTTCATTGATATATTGGAATGTATCAGGGAAAATTTCATTGAATTTTAACTTACCAACTGTAGTTACTAAATATTTATCTTTTTGTTCTTCTGTAAATAATTTATGTTTAAATCCTCTAACTGGGATTGCAATTCTTGCATGTTGAGTAATTTCACGTCTTTCTAAAGCCATTAATGCTTCGTTAGGATCTTTAAATACTCTACCTTCACCTTTATCTCCAGCTTTTTCAATAGTAATATAATAGTTACCTAAGATCATATCTTGTCCTGGAGTAACAATTGGATTACCATCAGATGGTTTTAGGATGTTGTTAGCACCTAACATAAGTATTCTAGCTTCTGCTTGTGCTTCTTCACTAATTGGAACGTGTACTGCCATTTGGTCTCCATCGAAGTCGGCATTGAATGCTGTACATACAAGTGGATGAAGTCTGATTGCACGTCCATTAACTAATTTTGGTTCAAATGCTTGAATACCAAGTCTATGAAGTGTTGGAGCACGGTTTAACATAACTGGATGTTCTTTTATTTTTTCCTCAACAATATCCCAAACTCTTGGATCTTGATTTTCAATCATACGTTTTGCAGCTTTAATATTAGATGCTATTTCTTTTGATACTAAACCATTAATAATATATGGTTTAAATAGTTCTACAGCCATCTCTCTTGGAATACCACACTCATACATTTTTAAGTTTGGTCCAACAACGATAACTGAACGACCTGAGTAGTCAACACGTTTACCAAGTAAGTTTTGACGGAAACGTCCTTGTTTACCTTTTAACATGCTAGATAATGATTTTAAAGGTCTATTTCCAGCACCAGTAACATTTCTACCACGTCTACCATTATCAAATAATGCATCTACTGCTTCTTGAAGCATACGTTTTTCATTTTGAATAATAATAGATGGAGCACCTAATTCCATTAACTTTTTAAGACGGTTATTACGGTTAATAACTCTTCTATATAAGTCATTTAAATCAGATGATGCAAATCTACCACCATCAAGTTGAATCATTGGTCTTAACTCTGGTGGAATAACTGGAAGTACATCCATAATCATCCATTCAGGTTTATTACCAGATTCTAAGAATGCATCAAGTACATCTAAACGTTTAATTAAACGAATTCTTTTTTGACTTGAAGAATCTTTAATTTCATCTATTTCTTTTTTAATTTCAGCTACTTCTTTTTCTAGATCAACTTGTTGTAATAACTCTTTAATAGCCTCAGCACCCATACCTACTCTAAATGTGTTTCCATATTTTTCATAATAAGCACGGTATTCTTTATCAGAAATAGTTTGTTTTTTCTCTAGAGGAGCACTACCTGGATCTAGTACTACGTAAGATACGAAGTATAAAACTTCCTCTAAGTCTCTTGGAGACATATCTAGTACAAATCCCATACGTGAAGGAATTCCTTTAAAGAACCAAATGTGTGATACTGGAGTAGCAAGTTCGATGTGACCCATACGTTCACGACGAACTTTAGCTCTAGTTACTTCTACTCCACATCTATCACAAACGATATTTTTATATCTAAGTCTCTTGTACTTACCACAGCTACATTCATAGTCTTTAGTAGGTCCAAAGATTTTTTCACAGAATAAACCATCTCTTTCTGGTTTTAAAGTACGATAGTTTATTGTTTCTGCTTTTTTAACTTCTCCATGTGACCATTCACGGATTTTTTCAGGAGAGGCTATTGATATTCTTAAACCTTCAATATTATTTACGTCCATATTATTCCTCTCCTTCCATTGCTTCTAATTCATCAAGTGGTGCATCTTCAATGCTATCTAAATCATTATCAAATTCATCACTTTCATCTTCAGTAACTTCTTCAGTTGGTTCCTCAACTTCTAAATCAGTAGGAGCATCAGCTAATAATGCTTCATCTTCCTCTTCTTCCACTTCTTTAAAGTCTACAAATTCACCTTCTGAATTAAGTACTGTTATATCAAGACCTAATGCTTGGAATTCTTTAATTAATACTCTAAAGCTTTCAGGTACGCCAGATTTTGGAAGTGGTACACCTTTAACTAAAGCTTCATAAGCACGTACACGTCCAACAACGTCATCTGATTTAATAGTCATCATCTCTTGTAGGATATGAGCAGCACCATATGCATAAAGTGCCCAAACTTCCATTTCACCGAATCTTTGACCACCAAATTGTGCTTTACCACCAAGAGGTTGTTGTGTAACAAGTGAATAAGGACCTGTTGATCTTGCATGTAATTTATCATCAACCATGTGGTTAAGTTTGATAAAGTACATAACACCAACACTTATTCTATTATCGAAAGGTAATCCTGTTCTACCATCATATAATACAGATTTACCATCTTCAGATACACCTGCTTCTTTTAGAGCATCAACGATTTCATCTACATTAGCACCATCAAATACTGGTGTTGCCATATATACGCCTAACTCTTTAGCAGCCATACCTAAGTGCATTTCTAAGATTTGTCCTAAGTTCATACGAGATGGAACTCCAAGTGGGTTAAGTAAGATATCAACTGGTTTACCATTTGGTAAGTATGGCATATCTTCTTCAGGAAGTACTAAAGATACAACACCTTTGTTACCATGACGTCCAGCCATCTTATCTCCAACTGTGATCTTACGTTTTTGTGCGATATATACACGAACTATTTTAGATACACCAGCTGGAAGTTCATCAGAATCTTCTTTAGTGAATATTTTAACATCGTGAACAATTCCTGCTCCACCATTTGGAACACGAAGTGATGTATCTCTAACTTCACGAGTTTTTTCGCCGAATATTGCATGTAATAATTTTTCTTCTGAAGTAAGTTCAGCCATTCCTTTTGGAGTAACTTTACCTACTAAGATATCATCTGGTTTTACTTCTGTACCAATTCTTACAATACCGTTTTCATCTAAGTTTTTACGAGCTTCTTCACCAACATTTGGAATATCACGAGTAAACTCTTCTGTACCTAGTTTAGTATCACGGCATTCGATTTGATAGTCTTCTATATGAATTGATGTATAAACATCATCTTTAACTAATCTTTCATTTAGGATAACAGCATCCTCATAGTTATAACCATTAAAGTTCATGAATGCGACAGTAACGTTTTTACCTAAAGCCATTTCACCTTTATCAGTTGATGGACCATCAGCAATAACTTGTCCAGCTTTAACAGCATCATTTTTTCTAACGATTGGAACTTGATGATAACATGTACCTGCATTTGAACGTTCAAAACCATTTAAGTAATATGTATCCATACCACCTTTAGTTTTAACAACAATCTTTTTAGCATCTACATAATCAACTATACCATCAGCATTAGATATAACTACTGCTCCTGAATCACGTGCTGCAATAGCCTCAACTCCAGTTCCTACAAGTGGAGCTTCTGCTTTTAAAAGTGGGATTGCTTGACGTTGCATGTTAGCACCCATTAGAGCACGTTTACCATCATCGTGTTCAAGGAATGGAATACCTTGAGTTGCGATTGATACAACTTGTTGTGGTGAAACATCCATGTAATCAACTTTTTCTGATTCAATCATGATATTTTCTCCACGATATCTAACTGGAACTTCTTCATCTACTATTACATCATCTTTAATGTTAACAGCAGCTTGTGAAATATAATAATCTGCTTCTTCATCAGCTGTCATATAAACAACTTCATCAGTTAATTTCTTATTATCAATTTTTCTATATGGAGTCATAATAAATCCATATTCATCTATTTTAGCATAACTTGATAACTGAGTAATAAGACCGATATTAGGTCCTTCTGGAGATTCTACTGGACAAAGTCTTCCGTAGTGTGAAACGTTAACGTCACGTACGTCGATTCCTGCTCTATCACGAGAAAGTCCTCCAGGTCCTAAAGAAGAAAGTCTTCTTTTATTTGAAAGTTCTGCAACTGGGTTAATTTGATCCATGAATTGTGAAAGTTGTGATGAACCAAAGAACTCTTTAATTGAAGCAGTAAGTGGTCTAATGTTGATTAATGTCTTAGGTGTTACTTCAGTTATTTCTTGAGTACTCATACGGTCACGAATAACTCTTTCAATTCTTGAAATACCAATTCTAAATTGATTTTGTAATAATTCACCAACTTGACGTACACGTCTATTAGATAAGTGGTCAATTTCATCAAATGAACCAATTCCTTCAAGTAAGTTTAAGTAATAAGATACTGATGCATATACATCTGAGATAGTAAGTCTTTTTATATCAGTTGTATAATCATTACCTATAACTCTAACAACTTTTGTTGGATCTAATTTAGAATATACTTTAACCATTTGAACTTTATTATAAGTATCAAGTTCATTATTGATTAATACTTCTTTTACACCATATCCATCATTGAATACTGGTTTTAATTTTTCTAGTAACTCTTTAGTTACAACGTCACCAATAGATGCTACAACTTCGCTTCCAACTTTAATATCTTCAGCAAGTGTACATCCAAGAAGTCTATCTGTAACATTAAGTTTACGGTTAAATTTATATCTACCTACTTTAGCTAAATCATATCTAAATGCATCAAAAAATCTTGTGATTAATTGGTTTTTAGCTGAATCTAGTGTAGATGGTTCACCAGGTCTTAATTTTGAATGAATTTCAATTAAAGCCTCGTCAGTATTTTTATTTGCATCTTTAGCAATAGTGTTTTTAATATATTCATTATCACCAAATAAATCTAGAATATCCTCATCACTTGATAATCCTAGTGCTCTAAGTAGTGTTGTGATAGGTACTTTTCTAGTACGGTCAATTCTAACATGAATTACATTTCTAGCGTCTAATTCATATTCAAGCCAAGTACCACGTGTAGGTATTATTTGACTTGTAATAACTTTACGACCATTTTTGTCTATTTCACTACCAAAATAAACAGATGGTGATCTAACTAATTGAGATACGATAACTCTCTCAGCACCATTGATAACAAATGTACCTGATTCAGTCATGACAGGCATATCTCCAAGATAAATTTCTTGTTCTTTAACTTCACCTGTTTCATGATTAAATAGTCTTGCTTCAACCTTTAAAGGTGCTGCATAAGTCGCATATCTGTCTTTACAGTCTTTGATAGAATATCTTGGTTGTTCAAAATGATATTCACCAAAATCAAGTGATAAATTTCCAGTAAAGCTTTCAACTGGAAAAATATCTTTGAAAACTTCTTCAATTCCTTCTGTTAAAAATAAATCATATGATTTTTTTTGAATCTCAAGTAAGTTTCCTAATTCAATTGCATTTTTTGTTTTTGCGTAGTTTCTTCTTTCACGATAATCGCCAAATTTTTTAACTGTATAAGCCACTCTTTCACCCCTATGTACTAAATTTTTCATCGGAACATAACTTAAATGCAAAGTGTATGCGTCAATATATAATTTTATCAAACACTAAGCAATAAGTCAATGTTTAGAAGCACAAATAATGTAAAAACCTTTATTTTTATTTACTATTTCAACTTTATATTCTAACTCTAGATCTTTAGCCACACTTTTAGCCCCTTGATCTTTATTTATAACAATCCAAAGTTGACCATTTTCTTTTAAATAATCTTTTGCTTTAAATAATATTTCATATAATATTTTTTTACCAACTCTAATTGGTGGATTGGATATAATATAGTCAAATGATTTATCAACATTTTCATATAAATTACTTTCTCTTATATCAACATCAACATTATTTAATTTAGCATTTTTAAGCGCTAAATCAACACTTCTTTTATTAATATCTATCATAGTAACTGATGCATTAGTTACTTTTTTTATATATATACCAATAGGACCATATCCACATCCAAAATCTAATATATCACCTTTTATATTTTCTAAATCTAAACTACTTAAGAGTGTCCTTGTTCCGAAATCTAGTTTATTTTTTGAAAATACCCCGTTATCAGTGATTAATTTAAGTTTTGTTCCATTTATATCAACAATTATTTCTTTTTCCTTACTTTTCAAATCTTTATCATATTCAAAATAATGTGCCATAATATGTCCTTTTCTAAATACGACGAAAGCCCATACAGTTCATGTATAGGCTAAAGCGTCATAAATTATTTAACTTCGATAGTAGCGCCAGCTTCTTCGAATTTAGCTTTTAATTCATTAGCTTCATCAGTAGAAATGTTTTCTTTGATAACTCCACCGTTATCAGCGATGTCTTTAGCTTCTTTTAATCCTAATCCAGTAGCTTCTCTAACTAATTTAATAACTGGAAGTTTGTTTGCACCAGCATTAACTAAAGTTACAGTAACTGTAGAAGGTCCTTCTTCAGCAGCAGCTTGAGCAGGAGCAGCAGCAACAGCTACAGCACTTGGATCAACACCAAATTCTTCTTTCATTGCATCTACTAATTCTTTAATTTCTAATATAGTCATTTCTTTTAATCCACTAATAAATTCATCTTTTGTAAATTTTGCCATTTTATATTCCTCCTTCATAATTTATAAAATTTAACTTAATTATTTTTCTTCTAGTTGTTTACCATATAGGTCTAAACAAATTGATAAGTCGCGAACTGTACCCATAAGTCCACCAGCAAGCATTGTAAGTAATCCTTCTCTTGATGGAATTGAAGCAAGTTCAGCAAGTTTTGCTGAGTCAACAACGTCACCGTTAACAACACCAGCTTTTATTTCTAATGCTTTATGCTTTTTAGCGAAATCGCTTAAGATTTTAACAGGAGCGATTTCATCTTTACCAAAAGCAATAGCCTTAGGTCCATTTAAGTGTTCATTTAAATCAATATTAATTGATTCAAGTGCTCTTTTTGTTAATGTATTTTTGTATACTTTGAATTCAGAGTCAGATTCTCTTAAAGCTCTTCTAAGTTCATTAGTTTCACTAACTGTAAGTCCACGATATTCAAATAATACGTAGCTTGCTGAATCTTTAAGTTTACTAGCTATCTCATTAACAACTTCTTGTTTTTTCTCAATGATTTTTTGATTAGCCACTATTACACCTCCTTATGAATTCCGTAAAAAGCCCCTACTAAACATAGTAAGGGCCGAAAAGACTTATATATAAGTTCCTCGGTAGGATATTAAGCATACGCCCCTACTGTCTACGGTACAATATTTCTCAAAAACATATTAATTATATCATACTTTTAATTACATGTCAAAGTCTGTTACATCAATTTTAACACCAGGTCCCATTGTTGAAGATACTGATACATTTAGTAAGTATTTTCCTTTAACAGTTGCTGGTTTTGATTTTTGAATTAATGAAACGAAAGCTTTAACATTTTCAACTAATTTATCAGCATCAAATGAAGATTTACCAACTAAAACGTGAACATTACCGTATGAATCAGTTCTGTATTCAACACGTCCTTTTTTAACATCTTCAACTGCTGTTTTAGTATCCATAGTAACTGTTCCTGTTTTAGGGTTTGGCATTAATCCTTTTGGTCCTAAAACACGTCCAATTTTACCTAAAGCAGGCATCATGTCTGGTGTTGCAATCATAGTATCGAATTCGAACCAATTTTCTTTTTCGATTTTTTCGATGTAATCCATATCTCCAACATAGTCAGCTCCAGCAGCTTTTGCAGCTTCAGCTTGAGCACCTTTAGCTAAAACTAAAACTCTTTTAGTTTTACCAGTACCATTAGGTAATACTACAGCTCCTCTTAATTGTTGATCAGCTTTTTTTGTATCAAGATTTAATCTTAATGCAAGTTCAACTGAAGAATCAAATTTAGCTATAGAAGTTTCTTTAACTAATTTAATTGCTTCTTCTAAAGTATATGCTTTAGTTTTATCAATTTTATTTAAAGCTTCTACATATTTTTTACTTCTTTTCATTTTTTAACCTCCTTATGTGGTTTTAAGCGGACTTTATTCCTCCCACAGGGAATACTTTTTTTGCGTTTAATTAGTCTTCAACTTTAACGCCCATATTTTTAGCTGTTCCAGCAACGATTTTCATTGCTTCTTCAACTGTATAAGCGTTTAAGTCTGGCAATTTAATTTCAGCGATTTCTCTTAATTGATCTTTTGTTAAAGTTGCAACATTTTCATTTGCACCTTTACTAGCTCCTTTTTTAATACCAGTAAGCTTTTTAATTAATGAAGCTGCTGGTGGAGTTTTGATTACAAAATCAAAAGTTCTATCTTCATATACTGAGATTTCAACTGGAAGAATATCTCCCATTCTATCTCTTGTCATATCATTATATTTTGTACAAAATTCTTGAATATTAATTCCTGCAGGTCCAAGTGCAGTACCAACTGGTGGAGCTGGTGTAGCTTTTCCAGCTTGAATTTGAATTTTGATTACTTTTGTTACGTTCTTTGCCACGAAAAACACCTCCTATAAATTTTTTTCGCGAGTGGTTCTAATGATTCCGCTTGTTATCTCCCACTTGTTTAATCTATATAAATTTATATATAGCTAGTTTAATATATCATATTTTTAAATGTTTGTAAATATTTATTTTAATTTTTGATGTCTTTTAATATTGATTACAATTTTATATCCATCAATTTTTTTCAATACATTTTCATTTGATGGATTTTTAATATATTCAGCTCTTCTTATATCTATATTATAATCAATATCATCTATTGTTTTAAGTTCATTTATAGCATCAACAATAAAATTCATAAATTCATCATATTTTACTTTTGCAAGTATAAAATTGGGAAGAAGGATTTCTTTACCCATTTTCTTAAGAACTAAATCGGATAAATAATTTCTACTTTCCATAAATCTATATTCAGCCTCTATTTGCATAATCATAGGTGCAAGCATACTTTTCATATTACCAACTATATTCAGATACATTGGATAATATGGACTATTTTGATAAGCAATATCTTCACTATTAGTTTGCTCATTATTATCCGTTTTATTGTTTTCCTTAAATAAATCCTGAATCATTTTAGCGTTTTCATTATATTTATAATCTAATAATGATTCTAATTTTTCATCGATATTTGTTTCTTTAGGTATATCTACACTACTTGAATCATTTATTTGATTAAATAATGCATTAATTTCTTCTTGAGATAAATTTTTATCCATGTTAGTCCTTAGCTATTTCACTAAGTTGTAATTCAACGATTGTCTCTTGTCCAAATAAGTCTAATGCAACCTCAACAGATTGAGCTTCCATATTAATTGATCTAATTTTACCTAACATATTAGCAAATGGTCCAGATATAACTTTAACTGTATCATCAACGTTTAAGTCATTTCCAATCTCTAACCTACTCATACCCATAGAACCAAGTATCTTATCTACTTCCATTGGAGTTAATGGGAATGGTTTAGCACCTTTACCTGATGATCCGATAAATCCTGTAACACCTGGTGTGTTACGAACGATAAACCATGCTTCATCAGTCATAACCATTTCAACTAAGATATAACCGGGAAACATTTTCTTAACTTTAGTTTTTTCTTTTCCATCTTTATTTACTTCTACTTCTGTTTGTTCTGGAACTACTACTCTTAAGATATAGTCTTCCATCCCCATAGTAGATGCACGCATCTCTAATTTTTCTTTTACCTTATTCTCGTGTCCTGAATAAGTATTAACTACATACCATTCTTTTTCCATTAAATCACCGTTTTGATTAATGAAAGAACTAAGTCAAGAACTGCAAAGAATACAGCAAATATTATTACAAATGATAAAGTTGCTGCTGAATTTTTTACCATTTGTTTTTTTTCAGGCCATCTTACTTTTTTCATTTCAGATTTAACACCTACCAAAAATCTAGCTATTTTTTTCATTAAATCACCTTTCATACTTTTTTCCACTAAAAAAACACTTTTTCGTGTTCAATTAGATAATATCACTTTTGTCTTTAAAAGTCAATATATTATTGATTATTACAATTAGTATCAACTAATTCAAAATCCGTAAACTCTTTATTAGGGTTTAAAGTTGCTTTAACATACTTAGTTAAAGATATCTCTTTTCTAGATACTGGATCCATTATTGGACTATCTAAGTATTCATCATTTACAAGCTTATCAAGTGATATACAATAGCTACTTCCTACATCAATACTTTTATTTATTCCATAATCATCCATATATAATTTAGCAGCGTTATATATAATATCAAGTGTAGATGTGCTAATATCATTTTTCTTTTCATTTATTTGATTCGTTATTGATGGGATTGCAATTAATAGTATACCAATAAATATAATTGATGCAGCCATCATTTCTATAAGCGTAAAACCTCGTTTCATATTATCACCTATTATTATTTTATCAATATATTTAATATAATTCAATTTAAACTTAAAGATTTATCTTTTTTTACTTCTTTTTTTATATTTATTAAATTGATTAATAAAATAATTATCTGTCATACCTGCAATATAATCAATTACTTTTCTAGCATTGTTAGTACTTTCAATATATTCATCACTCATTTTATTTAAAAAAGCATTATATATATCAGCGCTATAATCTTCACTTTCAAGTTGATCCATATATGATTCAAATAAAGTCTTAAACATCAATTTATATTCATCAATCATTGCTTTAGTATTTGCTTTACTATATATATTTTCATAATTGAATTTTTTTAAATCTCTAAGTGCTTTATAAACTTCATCAGACATTTTAATATATGGTTTATCTTTACTATTTTTAATAATATCTAAAATAATATTATTTATTATTGTACTATTATCAGAACCTAAGATAGATGTAATACCATCAGGTATTTCAGTCCTATCAAATCTACCTAGTCTAATAGCATCTTCTATATCTCTTCCAACATAAGCAATAACATCAGATAGTCTTACAATACATCCTTCTAAAGTCATTGGTACTAATTTTTTTATTGCATCAGGATTAGTGTAGCAATCACTATATTCTTTTAAAAATTCTTCTTTTGTTTTTTCTCTAGGTTTATATTCACCCATTACAAATTCACCATTATGGCATAATATTCCATCTAATGTTTGAAGAGTTAAATTGCTACCTTTACCATTATTTTCAACATCCATCAATAGTCTAGCACTTTGAACATTATGATTAAAATAGGTATTATCATATTTTAAAGATAACTCATTTAATATAGATTCTCCTGTATGTCCAAATGGAACATGACCTAAATCATGACCTAGTGCAATTGCTTCAATCAAGTCTTCATTTAAGTTTAAAGCTCTACCTATTGTACGAGCTATTTTTGATACAAATTGAACATGTACCATACGTTTAGATATATTATCATTTTCTTCTAAACTATAGACTTGTGTCTTATCAATATATCTTGTATAAGATAGAGAATAAATTATTCTATCTACATCTCTAAAATAACTTGGTCTAATATCTTCTTCATAAGGTTTTAAGTGAATTGCATCTGAATCTTTTGTAGCATATTCTGAATAAGTATTTTCATATTTTAACATTCTTGATTTAGTATCCATATTATCACCTCTTAAATTATAGCATTTTTTTAAAATAACATAAAGAACAATTATTAATTTTCTATCTCTTTATAATCATCAATATATTTATAATTCATATTATTATTATTTGAAATAGCTGATATTTTAGTTCCTTTTTCGTATAGGTCTCTTGTACCTCTTGCTACACTTCCACCTCTTTTAGTGACTTTTAAATCATCACTTAATCCAGTAGGTTGTTCTATCTTAGCAATATCACGGGTTGCAATTTCATCAATTCCAATAGATGAATCAAAAACTTTTATCTACTTTTTTTCCACCTATTTTTATTAATCATAACTTAAATGATTCTCTATTAATATATAAACAACATTATTTTTATTTTTTTGTATCTAATAATTTTTTATCTAATTTTTCAATACCAAGTACATTTTTGTCTTTTGATAAAATACTAAGTTCTTTTCTTGCAGCAACATTTAATTTTTCAAGCCTTTCACTTTGTTTTATGTTATTATCAATCATGTTAGCATTTAACACTTCTAAATTACTTAAAACTATTAAATAAAGTATATCTGCATAATCTCTTATATTACCCTCTAAATTGGGATTATTTTTTCTCCATTCTCCCGCAGTCATACCAAACAATGCAACATTTATTACATCAGCTTCATTTGCATAAACAAATTGTTTTTGTTTCTCAGTAAGCTTAGGTACAATATTTCCCTTAATACTATCTGTATGTATTCTATAATTAGTTTTAGATAGACTTCTTCTAACAGACCATTCTATTTTTTCTTGATAACTTTCATTATATTTTAATCTTTTAAATTCCTTTATTAAATATATTTTAAATAAATTGTCAATCCATGAAGCAAATTCTAATGCTATGTCAGCATGTGCAAATGTTCCAACACTATATTTACCTTTACTATATGTCATACCAATAGCATTAACTCTTGTACACCATTGACTTGGTGTCATTGTAAAAGACCTTTTAGGTGCTTCGTTTTTAATTAGGCTGAATTCCGCCGAATTAAAATTTTCATTACTTAATTCTTCCCATAATCCTAGAAATTCTATTGTATCATAATTACTTAGCCATTTTTTTATTACATCTGATGGATCATTTGGATTTTTATATCTTGCTAAATCTGTTAATGAAATATAATCCTCATCATTAATTCTCATTACTCTAATTTCACTTTCATTTACATTCATAATAGTTGTAATTCTATCATTCATATAATTAATTCTCCTTTCTTTTTTTTACTATATTTATAATGCCAATATTGATAAAAAAATTTTATAGTGTCTTATTAATTCAACATTAATAAAACTATATCATTTTATATAAAACACTCTTCTTTAAAACTAAAACTGATTCGATAAGTCTAAATATTCCCTCAGTATCAAGCGTATCAGTTTCTCTATATTTCCCATCTTTAGCTATCATTTTTAACTGTACGATATTATCGTACAGTTGACTTCCTTCGTTATTTAATTCATTCTTTAAATCGCTCCAATATCGTCTTGGATTCGAACTATTAGTTAATGCTTTAATCACATCAACTACACTGAAATAATACTCTTCCTTTTCATTATCCCAAATACTTCTGATTTCACTGCCTTCAAATAAGTTTGAAATAGTTTCTAATTTGTCTTTCATATAAAACCTCCTATTTTTTAAATTTAAAAACTATTTACAACATACTACATACTACATTTTAATAATAAGTTTTTTATAAATCTCTTTTCTAATAAAAGAAATCATATTTTTATATTAATTGATATTCTCTAACCACTATTCTTTCATCTGAACAGTATTCAATAACAAATTTATTTTCTCTTTTACAAATTAATATTCCCATTGTATTATTATTTCCATATTCTTTAATATTTTTATCTATATAATTCATATACTTTTGAACTTGTGATATATATTCTACTTTAAATTCAGTTACTTTAAGTTCTACTACAACATAAGAATTATACTTTATATTAAATAGTAAAAAATCAATATAATGATTTTTATCACCTATTTTTATCTTGTATTCACCACCTATGAAGCTAATCGAGTTACCAAGACCTTTCATAAATGATTCTATATCTTCTAATATTAACTGATGTAAGGCTTTTTCATTAGTTATTTCTGTACTATTCCTATTCCTAATTAATATAGGATTTGGAACTAAATCTTGTAGTTCAATCTTTTCGTCGTTTATAAGTTTATTCTTTGTTTCAATAGGTAATCTTTCATATTCCCTATTTTTAATAATCTCTCTAAGCTTATTTCTACTTAAGTTTCTTTTAACACATTGTTCAAAATAATAGTTTATTTCATTTATGTCTTTTAATGGTAATAACTCCGAATAATGACTCCATGTCAATTGTGTCGCCACTGGCGACACTTTTCTATTTTTAAACATATTATAAAATTGTTTCATTCTAAATAAAGTTCTTCGATTATATTTTTTACCAACTTCTAAAACTAATTTTTTAGAATATTCTTCTATTATATTATCTCCATATTTTCCACCAGCTTCATTTAATAATTTGCCAATTTCAAAATATGTCATAACTTTATGTCTTTCTTTTGAATAATCTTTAACTCTCGAATATACTTCGTTATCTATTAGTTTATTCTTTATCTCATTATAATAATTCATATTGCTCCTTTCTACGATATACATTCTTAAAGATCTAATTTGTTAGTTTTACATTACCTAATAGAAAAAAGAATATTTACAACATACTGCATTTTTATTATAGCGAACGCTTGTACGTATGTCAAGAAAAATAAAAAAATTAGTAAATTAATACTAATTTTATTCATATCTAATTGCATACATTACAGATGTGTTTGTTGGACGTGATGTATATTTAGCATAACTTCCAGATGCACTCGTAATATTACCACTAAATGTTGCTTGTGATAAAACAGTTCCATATGTTTTATCAGCATATTGTGGGTCAGTCCATGATGAATCATTTGTACTAAGACTTCTATAAGAATATAATCCACCTTTATTTGCATTAAAAATATGTGCAAACGCTGTACCATCTTGATGCACACCTACATCTGCACCACTACCTTGATTAGCATGACTATTAGTTCCAGTTCCTCTTAAGAATTCCCCTCTTAAATCAGGTACTGCAAATGTTGTAGTTCCATCCCCACCAAATTTATTATAAGATCCAAAATTTGTCTTTATATGTTCTGCTAAAATTGGATAATCACTTATTTTATAAGTTTTACCATCACACTCTAAATAATGTTCTGGTACAATTGTACCCATATAATTTATTATCTCACCTACTGGAGTTTTAATAGTGTCATAATAATATAAGCTATCTATTGCGGCTTCTACATTACTAACATTCCATTTAGAATCTTTTGGATGATACTCTATATTGCTTGCTAGTAAACTAGAAGCTAGTACATTAGCCATTGTTCCAATTAATACACCTATAATTATAGTTAAAATTGTCTTTTTCATATTAACCTCTTAAATCATCTAAAGCATCTGCTACAGATTTTCCATCTTTATATTCTACTTGACTAGCATCAGTAATCTCTTCTTCACATTTTTTAATAGCTTTTGCTAATCCATTACTATATTCAACAGTATAATTACTAATACACATAGATGCACTTTCAACTTTATTGCTTGAAATTACTATTGTTCCGCTTGTAGGTTTTTTACCTTTTACTGATACATTATACTTGCTTTCTAGTGGAAGTTCTAATTCACCAGTAGGAATTTCATTTTCACCTTTAACTTGATTTAAAAGCATTGCTTTTTCAACGGCATCAATATATCCTATTGCACTAGCCTCAGCTGATCCTTTTTTAGCTTTTTCAATTACACTTCTAAGAGCAACTGTAGTAATTAATGCTATAATTGCAAGTATTACAATAACCGCAAGTAACTCAATTAGTGTAAAACCTTTTTTTGTCATTTAATTCACTCCTATCTTATAATTAAAGTATATACAATTATATAAAAAAAAGCAAGTATTATTCTAATACTGCTTTAATTCTTCTAACACCTGCTGAAGATGCTTCTTCTTTTTTTATTTTAAAGTGACCTAGTTCACTTGTATTTTTAACATGTGGTCCACCGCATAATTCTTTTGATACATCACCAATTGAATATACGGTTACTTGATCTGGATATTTTTCTATAAACATACATTCAGCACCACTGTCTATTGCCTCTTGTTTTGACATAGAATCAACTCTTACATCAAGCCCTTCTTTAATCCATTCATTAACTAATTCTTCTACTTTGTTTTTCTCTTCATCAGTTAATTTATGATCACAGTTAAAGTCAAAACGCATTCTCTCTTCTGTTATATTAGACCCCCTTTGATGAGTATCAGGATCTACTACTACTTTTAATGCTGCATTAAGTAAGTGTGTTGCTGTATGATATTTAGTTTCAATCTCACTATTACCAGCAAGTCCACCTTTAAATTTACCTTGAGATGCACCTCTAGATAATTCTTGATGTTCTCTAAATTTTGTTTTAAATCCTTGGACATCAACAGAAAGGCCTCTATCTTTAGCTTCTTCTATAGTTAACTCAATAGGAAATCCATATGTATCATATAAATGGAATGCTTGAGTTGCATCTATACTATTTGCTTTACTTGCTATTTTTTCAAATTCTCTTAAACCTTTTTCTAAAGTTCTATTGAATTTAATTTTTTCATTTTTTAACACTTCAAGTACTACTTCTTTATTTTGTTCTAACTCACTATAATATTTAGAATATAATTCTATTATTTTATTAGCAAGTATTTGTTCCCAATCAGAATTAATATCAATGTTTAATTTTTTAGCTGTTCTAATTGTTCTTCTAATTAGTCTTCTTAAGATATAGCCTTGATCTGTATTAGATGGCTTTATACCTGCAGGATCAGCAGATATAAATACACTTGTTCTAATGTGATCAGCTATAATTCTCATTTCACGTTCATGTCCAATATATGTAAGGCCTGATATTTCTTCAATTAAATTAATAACTGGAGTCCAAATAGAAGATTCATAGTTATCAAGTTTTCCTTCTAATATTGCAGTAGTTCTTTCAACTCCCATACCAGTATCTACATTTTTATTAGGAAGTTCTGTATATGTACCATCAGCGTGTTTTTCATATTGCATAAATACGTCATTCCAAATTTCAACCCATCTTTCATCCTCTGGATCAAATTTAGCTGGTATTTCATCATCGCTTCTAAAATAAAACATTTCAGAGTCTGGTCCACAAGGTCCAGTTTCACCTGCTATCCAAAAGTTATCATTACTAGTTGGTGCGATTCTATCTTCTGGAATTCCAAGAGAAATCCATATATCATGAGCTTCCTTATCAAATGGAATCTCATCATTACCAGCAAATATAGTAACACCAAGTCTCTCAACTGGAATATTTAATACTTTAGTTAAAAATTCAAAACTCCAAGTAATTGCTTCTTTTTTAAAATAATCTCCAAGTGACCAGTTACCAAGCATTTCAAAGAATGTATGATGATATGTATCACCAATATTTTCTAGGTCATTTGTTCTAACACATTTTTGATAATCTGTAAGTCTTGTTCCATATGGATGTTTAGCACCTAATAAATATGGAATTAATGGTTGCATACCAGCAGTATTAAATAATACTGAAGGATCATTTTCAGGAACTACAGGACTACTTGGTATTTGTTTATGTCCTTTACTTACGAAATAATTTATATATAAGTCTTTAAGATTCATGTTGTACCTCCTCTATCATATTACTAACTTTTTCACCTAAATCAGGAATTGTACCATCATTAATAAGTACATAATCAAAATTTTCATAGTCATCCAAATCAATTTCCGTTGGATGATTCTTTTGTTCTTCAGTTAAACCATTATCAAAATTTGGTCTAATAAGACGAAGAGCATATATATTATCAAACTTATTTCTTGGAATGTCAATCTCTATTTTTAATCTAACATCACTAATTGTAATAATATCATAAAAGAATGAATAAACTTTAATATCTTCTACTAATTTTTTTACAAAGAAATCAGCTCCAAGTTTATTTCTAATGATATCTGTTCCAAGTACTTGTAATAATTCTCTTGGCTTATTATCTTCAGAGCCATCCCAATTAGTTATTACTTTAGCATATTCTTTAATATAAGAAGAATATTGAAGATTAATAACTCTCATATTCTTTTTTTCATATTCATGTTTTATAAACTTAGCAGTTGTATCTTTTCCAGCTCTTGCTTTACCACTTATTAAAAATATTTTAGGATTTCTACTTTCCAAAATAATCAACTCCTATACATTTTCAAATAAATCTATATTTAATTTATCCATAAAGAATACTACAATTGATTTTAAAACAGCTATTAAAGGTGTTGATATAACCATACCAATTATACCAAGGAAATGACCAAATATAAGTAGACCTACAATAATTGTTACTGGGTGTAATTTTGTAGTCTTACTCATTATAACTGGTTGCATAAAATTTCCTTCTAAGAACTGAATAACAACAATTGAAATAAGCGTTAAAATACCTGTAATTGGACTTTTAGCAAATCCAACTATTACAGCAGGTATGCCTCCAATATAAGGTCCTGCATATGGTATAACATTTGTAATACCACAGAATAACCCAAACAAAAGTGGTGCTCTAAGTCCAACTAACATAAATGCTATTGATGTAATTACAAATACAAAGAATGCATCAATTATGGCACCATTAATAAATTTTCTAAGTGAATTATTAATTTCATCGCCAAGTTCTCTTGTATCTTTTTGGTATTTTTTAGGAAGCAAAGTAATAAGTAATTCTCCTGCATTATCAAATCCCATAAGTAAATAAAATCCAATAATTAATCCTACCACAAATGAACCCATACCAGATATAAATGTTTTTACTAAACCTACTGCTTTATCAGGAAGTATTGTTGTGATAGAAGTTGAAAAATCTTCCATTTTAGTAAATATATTAGACTTAACAACATCAGCATTAAATCCATCTATTTTACTCATTTTAGATAATATATCTGACACCCATTCTTTAACACTATCAAATATAGATGGAAGTGTTTGAATAAAGTCATTTATTTGATCTCTTAATATTGGAATAATTGATCCTACTAATAAAGCAAGTAGTCCAATAAATACAATATATACAATTGCTGTACCAATTGATCTTTTAATACCTTTCTTTTGAAGTTTTTTTACCATTGGCGCAAATAACCATGCAATAAATAAACCAATAAAAAGTGGTGCCAATATTTTTAAAATTACTAATATTAAGTATTTGATTTGTAATTCTTTAAACACCTTAATTATAAAGAATAATGCAACTATAATTATAAAGATATATGCAATCTTTAAAATATTATCAAGTAAATTGATTGCTTCATTTACTTTTTCAATATCTAAATCTTCTTTATTTTTTACCTTTTTAAACATAAAATCACCTAATAATATTATAGCAAAAAAAAAAGTTAATATAAACAATTAATTGTCTAGTTGTACTATTTTAGACATATTAATCAATATTTTATATTAACACTATGCCATATAAGCAACCATAATTATAAAAAACATAGCTATAATCATTGTTTTACTTTCTACTAAATCTCTTAATACACATACCATACTATCATCCCTTTCGTTAAATTAATAATAACACGAACAAAACTTCGTGTCAACAGTTTTAACGAACAAAAGTTTGACTTTACATTTTTTTTATGATATTATATACATGTAAGTTAAAAAAGGAGGTTTATATGGAAAAATTAACTAAAAGACAAGAAGATATTTTAGACTATATAAAAAAATATATTGTTGCTCATGGATTTCCACCTACTATTAGAGAAATAGGTGCAGCTCTTGATTTATCTAGTCCAGCAACAATACATGCACATCTTGCTAATCTAGAAAAAAAAGGTTTTATTAAAAAACAAGATTCTAAAAATAGAACATTAGAATTACTTGTTGATAATGAATATGATGTTAAAGATGAATTAACTATAGAAGTTCCTTTACTTGGTAAAATCACTGCAGGAAATCCAATTGAAGCAATTGAACATCCTGATGAGTTTTTTCCAATTCCATCATATTTAATTCCAAAAGGAAAAGATGTATTTACACTAAATGTACATGGTGAAAGTATGATAAATGCAGGAATTCTTGATGGTGATATCGTAATTGTTGAAAAATCTAATACTGCAAGAAACGGTCAGATAGTAGTTGCAATGACAGACGAAAAAGAAGTAACACTTAAAACATTCTATAAAGAAAAAGATCATATAAGACTTCAACCTGAAAATGATTCAATGGAACCATTTATATTTAAAAATGTGAAAATACTAGGTATAGCAATCGGATTATACAGAAAAATATAGCTTATAAGCTATATTTTTTTTAATGATTGTTTTTGTAATTTTCATACCAAGATTTAACTTTTACTTTTTCTTCTTCATATATATTTGATGTAGTATCTTTTAAAGATTTGCCAGTATCTTTCAAATTATCATGTAGATTATCTATACTATCAAGTGTCTCATCACTTAAATTCTCTTTTATATTATTGATAATTCCATTATATTGGTCAAAAGTCCAATCTGCAGCTTTATTATATTTATTTTTTATATCTTCTTTATATGTCGGATATTTAATTGATATTATACTATCTATCTCAGCAAAATCATTTAATATTGTTTTTTTTGTTTCTTCTTTTAAATCATTATACCTAATTCCATAAATTTCTGTATCATAAAAAATAAAATCAGTAATTGTTATAAATAAGTCAATTGCTTTTTCCTTAAATTCATCTAAACTTGATGTATTTTTTAAATCATTCTTTAAATCATTAAAATAAGTAACAATAATCTCATCATTTGTTTGAGCATTATTTTCACTATTTAAATCAGTAGTATTTTGTTCTTCTAAAATTGCATTTGATTCATTAGTTACATCATTACCAGATTCATCAATAATTGTAATAACATATTCATCAGTTTGATTATTATCTGGTTCAATATGATCTAAATCAATTTTTTCATCAAAAACAGTTTCTTCTTCAATTTTAGGTTCACTTTTATACTCAACTTCTCTGGTCTCTCCACATGATGTCATTAATATAATTGAACTTGGAACAATCATTAATATGCCTTTATAAATTTTTAAGTTTTTCAATTTTCTCATCCCTTTCCATCTTAGAATAAATACATCCACAGTAATCTTGTCTATATAAGTTATATACTTTAGATAATTCTATACTTCTCTTATATCCATTATTCTTTTTAAAATCAGAATATAAATATTTAATATTATATTTTTCACTCAACTCTTCTCCTATTTTATTTAATACTTGACTATTTTTATAAGGGCTTACAGTTAAAGTTGTTCCAAAATAGTCATAGTTTCTATCGTGAGCTACTTGTGCGGTTTTCTCTAGTCTCATTCTATAGCACTTAAAGCATCTTTCTCCGCCTTCTTTTGCATGTTCTAATCCCTTAGCTATTTTTAAAAAATCATTATAGTCATATCCAACTTCTATAAAATCAAGTTTATTTTTAGATTTAAATTCACTAATAAACTTCTTTTGTTCTTCTTTTCTCTTTTCATATTCAGTTATAGGAGAAATATTAGGATTATAATATATTACTGTTATATCAAAATAATTTGATAAATATTCAATGCAACGAGATGAACAAGGCGCACAGCAAGAATGAAGTAATAACTTTGGTGTATAGTCTAGAGATTCAACTAATTCTTCTAATTTTTTTTGATAATTAACATTCATGTAACCCCTCCTTAATTGACATTTATTATATTCTAAAAAAATTAAAAAATCAAATTAAAAAGAGCTTATAACTCTTTTAAAACTTAAGCATTAATATATTAGGTGCGAAAATCATTAAAATACCAAGTATTAACATTAGTATTCCTCCTATTAAATGAGAATACTTATTGTATTTATTAGATATACCAGTAACCTCTAAAGTTACCATAGCAATTAAAAATACAATAATGTCATCTAACATATAAAATACTATATATAAAATCATATATAAGAAATATTCAATACTATTTAAATTGTGTAAAGCTAATATTTCAGAATAAATTACAGGCCAACCTGCTGAACATACAAATTCAATTGCATTTATTGAAAATGCAAGTCCAATTAAACCAATACTTGAAATTATAAAGTTTTTCTCATTTATATATTTCTTAATACGCATCATTATTTTTTTACGTTTTTCTTTATCAGCAACCTCACAACCAACTTCACTAGTCCTTGATTTAATAAAGCCATTAAAATTCCAAATAGAACCAACTATTGCGATAACACCGACAAGTTTTAAAACAAGCTTAGACTGAGCAAGTGATAATACGCTTATCCAAGCCCCCATAAATAGCATATATACAAGTCCTGATGCAACTAAAAATACTAGTCCCAAGCCAATTCTCTTTTTCTTATCTTTTACAGATATTAACATACTAACTAAGAAAATTAAAACCCACATGGCACATGGATTAAAACCATCTATACTACCAAATATAATCGCAACTACTGGAATAGATACTTTAGATTTACTTACCTTACCAATCAAAGGAAGCTTAATAGTATCATCTTCTGTATTTGTTTTATTATCATCAGTTATTTCTTTATCTATTTTATTAATATCAACAACTTCATTTTTTTCTTCTACAAGTGATACTAAATCGTAATAATCTTCATTTTGATATTTATCTACAAAATGAATAATTTGATCTTTAATAGAATCACTATAACCAGTAAGACCAATCTCACCTATTACAGTATAAGGTACATAATTATGTTGCGCTCCAATAGACTTTTTAACTAAATCAAGTAAATTAGCATTAGTCTCATTATTAGTTACTTCAAACATTCTAACTTTCACATTACTATTTTCTTTAATATATTGATTTAAAAACTTTTCTTCTGCTGCACAGTGTGGGCAAGTTTCACTATAAAATAAATTAATAGTTATTTCCTTAGCACTTACACATCCAGCAATTAAAAATAATATTATAGAAAATAGAATATATTTTAAATACTTCATATAATTTCCTCAATTTCCTTAAAAAATTCTTTTTCAGATTTCTCTCCAATGATTCTTTTTACCTCTATATTATTTTTATATATAATTAAAACTGGTAAAATTTCACCAACATTATATTCATCAATATCATCCATATCATAGTCTAATTCAACATATTCAAAATCACTATATATCTCTTTTAGTTTTTTCCAAAGTTTATTCATTATAATACAACTAACACACCAAGTAGATGAAATTCTAACAAACTTCATAATTAATTTAAGCTATTAAACTTATCTATGCATTTATCAAATGCATTTAAAAAACAATCTACTTCTTCTTTAGTTGTATATCCTGATAAACTAATTCTTATACTATGTTTAGATGCTTCATTATCCTTTGTAACTTCAAGTACGCTTCTACTAACTGGATTATTAGAAGAACATGCACTTTGAGTTGAAATATAAATATCATATTCTTCTAGTGCGTGTTGCATAGATTCTGGTTTAGCATTCATAACACTTAAATTTAAAATGTGTGGTATAGAATACTCATTACTATTTATTCTTACATTTTCATATTTTTTTAAATTATCTTTAATGTAATTATTCAAATCAAGCACATGTTTATAATTATCATCTAACTCTTCATCAATTAATCTTAAGGCTTTAGATATTGATGTTATAAGAGGTAAAGCTGGTGTACCTGATCTATAAATAGTTGTGGACTTTCCACCATGTATTAAAGGCTCTATTAAGATATTGTCACGTTTTATTAAAACACCAACACCTTTAGGACCATAGAATTTATGAGCAGTAAAACTAATTAAATCAATATCACTATAGTCAATTCTAACTTTACCTACTGCTTGTGTTGCATCGACATGAAAAGCACAATTATAGTTCTTTAATAATTTGGCTATCTCTTCTATATTTTGTCTAACACCTGTTTCACTATTAACAGCTCCAATACTAACTAATATAGTATCATCTCTCAAAAGATTTTTTAAATCATCTATATCAACTAATCCAAATGAGTTAGTTTTTACAAAATCTACCTCAAAACCTAAATTAGATAAATAACCTAATGGTCCATAAATTGATGAGTGCTCTAAGTTAGTTGATATAATATGCATTCCTCTTTGTTTATTTCTTAGTGCATATCCTTTAATAGCTAAGTTATTTGATTCACTAGCACATGATGTATAAATAATATCTTCACTCTTACATCCCATAATTTTAGCAATTTGATTAGTTGATGCATCAATTAATTTTTTAGCATCAACACCTAGTTTATGTAATGAATTTGGATTTGCAAAATAATCCTTACTTGATTTTATATACGTATCTAAGACTTCATCTCTTGTCTTAGTGGTTGCTGAATAATCTAAATATACCATAATATCACCTTAAAATAATTATATCACACTTGTCAATATACAAAAAAGATAGCTTAACTATCTTGATTATTCTTTATATAGTTATTAAGTTCAGCCATAGCTTGATCTGTAAACATTGGTATTAATTTTTGAATCAAGGCTTGATTATTTATTTCAACTAAATAATCATCTTCTAAATAACAAAACTTAAAATCTTCATTCTTTTCAATATTAGCAATATAAAAATAAAACTTGTCTTCTAAATCAACTTTGCTAATTACCATATATTTATTATCTTTAAGTGTTACTATATCTCTAACTTCTAACATAGATTTTTCTCTCTTTCTATTTCATCTTTATCCTCTAAATGATGTTTAATAAGCATATCAATCACTTCTTTTGAGTATTCTTTATTCATTATAGCTTTATTTAATTTTAAATAATTTAAATATGATTTGATGCCTTTTATTAAAGTAATATTAAATATAGAAACACCAGTAAATGCTGTAATAATAAGAGCAATTGTTTTCAATTTTCCATCATATATTCTTGTCTCAGCAAGTTCGAAAGCACTTAAATATACAATTGATATTCCAACTAATTTAGCATAATAAAATGCATCATACTTTAAATTATCTCTATATTTTTCAATATTACTTATTTTAAATCTATTTTGTTCCATTTTATCACCTATAACATTTTCCATGGTTTCATTTTAGTTTTATCTTTTGCGTATTCTTCATATATAGCAATGAGCTTATTATCTTTTATAAAAGCTACTATATCAGTATTATATCTATTTTCTAAAATTGAGCCATTTTTTATCTTTGAATATAAAAAATCATCAACTTCTATTTTTTTATAATCAATTACATCTAAGATATTTATAAACTTATATTTACCATTTCTTACATCTTCTATTTGATACGAATCTTCTATATTAAATATACCTTGTTTTATTCTTCTTAAATTAGTCATTATAGCTCCACATTTTAAATAGTTACCAATATCATTTATTAAACTTCTGATATATGTTCCTTTTGAAACTAAGCATTTAATCTTAATAGTGTTTTCTTCTATAGAAAGAATTTCTAATTCTTTTATATCTACTTCTCTTTTAGGTAATAAAACCTCTTTATTACTTCTTGCATAATCATATAGTTTTTTACCATTTACTTTAACAGAAGAATATATTGGTACTTCTTGCATATATTTACCCTTAAAAGACATAATAGCATTTATTATTTCCTCTTTTGTTAAAGCAACATTATTTTCTTCTAATATAGCACCTTCTATATCATATGTATCAGTTTTAATACCTAGCTTAAATTCGGCTATATATTCTTTATAAGTAGATGTAAGTATTTCACCTAATTTTGTATATTTACCTATAGTACAAACAAGAACACCAGTTGCAAGTGGATCAAGTGTTCCTGTATGACCTACTTTTTTTGTATGAAATATATGAACTAAGTCATTTACAACATCTCTAGAGGTAATGCCTTTTTCTTTATCAATTACAATTATTCCATCCATATTAAAAATCCTTATATTCAAGTTCTAGATCTAATATACGTATTGTATCACCATCTTGAGCACCAGCTTCTCTTAAAGCATCATCAATACCCATACGTCTTAATTGATTTGAAAATCTTCTAACAGCCTCATCAGTTTGGAATTTAGTCATACGAAGAAGTTTTTCAACTCTCTCACCTTTAATAACCCAAACATTTCCATCTTTTACAATAGTAAACGGTTTTTCACGTTTAAATTTATATAAAACATGAGACTCTATTTTATCTTCTTCATATAAAGGCTCTCTTTCAATTGTATCTAACATATCAGATAACTCATTTATAACCTCTTTAAGTCCAGTTGAAGTTAGAGCAGATACTTCAAATATTTTTCTATCTTTAATTTTATCTTTAAATGATTTTAGATTTTCCTTAGATGTTTCCATATCCATTTTATTAGCAATTATTATCTCAGGTTTATTCATTAATTTTTTATCAAAATTTTCTAACTCTTTTCTAATAGTTATATAGTCATTATATGGATCTCTTCCTTCCATACCACTCATATCTATAACATGAGCTATAACACGTGTTCTTTCAATGTGTTTTAAAAATCTATCACCAAGTCCTGAACCTAATGATGCTCCTTCTATAAGACCTGGCAAATCTGCCATAACAAATGATTTACCCTCTCTTACACTTACAACACCTAAGTTTGGAGTAAGAGTTGTAAAGTGATAAGCCGCAATCTTAGGTTTAGATGAAGATACTTTAGAAATTAATGTTGATTTTCCAACACTAGGTAGACCTACTAGTCCAACATCTGCAAGCAGTTTAAGTTCTACTTTTAATTTTCTTATCTCTCCTGGTTCACCATTTTCTGAGTAGGCAGGAGCTGGATTAGAATGAGTTGCGAAAGCAATATTTCCTCTACCTCCACGTCCACCATAAGCAACAACTACATTTTCACCCTTTTTAGTTAAATCAGCAATAATCATGCCAGTCTCAGCATCACTTACTACAGTTCCAACTGGAACTTTTATAACTACATCTTCGGCATTTTTTCCATTTTTAGCTTTACCTTCACCATTAGCACCTTTAGATCCTTTAATAAATCTTTTGTATCTAAGGTCAATTAATGTATTTAATCCTTCATCAGTTTCAAATATGATGTCTGATCCTTTTCCACCATTTCCACCAAATGGTCCTCCCATAGCAACAAATTTTTCACGTCTAAATGCCATACATCCGTTACCACCATCACCTGCGTTAACTTCAACCGTTACTTCATCTATAAACATAATATCACCCGTTTCTTCTAAAAGATTATAACAAATTTATATATATTTGTAAAATAGAAAATAAGAAAAGATAAAGAATAATTCTTTATCTTGTAAGTCCCATAGTTTGTTTTAATAAAGCGTATTTTTCTTGAGCTATCTTACTTGTTACATTAAGACCATTATCTAATATTTCATCTATTTCATTACTATTTTGATACATCTCATATTTTTCTTGAATTGGTTTTAGTGTATCAATTACTACATCAGCAACAGCACCTTTAAATGTTCCATAATTAGAATCTTTAAATTTGTCTTCTACTTCACTAACTGATAGATTAGATAGAGCACTATAAATATTTATTAAATTACTAATTCCAGGTTTATTTACTGGGTCAAATTTTATAGACATATCAGAATCAGTTGTAGCACGCATTATTTTTTTTCTAATATCTTCTTCACTATCAAGTAGATAAATAATACCATTTTTATTCTCGCTTGATTTACTCATTTTATGAGTAGGATCTATTAAATCCATAATTTTTTTACTATTTGTTCCAATTAATGGTTCAGGCATAGTAAATATTTCTTTATTATATTTTTTATTTACTCTATCTGCTATATTACGAGCAAGTTCTACGTGTTGTTTTTGATCTTGACCTACAGGTACTAAATCAGTATTATAAATAAGTATATCTGATGCCATTAAAACAGGATAAGTTAAAAGTCCTGATGAGAATGATTTGTGTTTTTGTGACTTATCTTTAAATTGTGTCATACGAGTTAACTCACCATATGGAGTTAAACACTCTAACATCCAAGACACATTTGCATGATAAACATTTTCTGATTGTAAGAAGATAGTATTCTTATCTTTATCTATTCCGCAAGCTAAATATATAGCTAGTAAATTTCTAATATTTTTCTTTAACTCACTTGGATCTTGTTCAACAGTTATAGCATGCATATCAGCAACGAATATAAAACTATCATAATTATTTTGATATTCAACCATTTGTCTTATTGCACCTATATAGTTTCCAAGTGTAATCTCTCCAGTTGGTTGCAAGCCTGTTAACATTCTTTTCATAATATCACCTAATTCATTATAACATAAAAATGACTATTAAGTCATTATTTTGTTTTTATACATATTTTTTCATATTTTAAGAAGTTTGCACATTCTTTTAAATAATCTTGTTTCATTTTATATTCTTGTTTAGTAATTACCTTCTCTTTATATAAATGTTCTAACGTTTTCATTTTTTTATGATATGTATTATAACACATATATTAATATGTCAAAAAAAACATTAGATATTTGCTAATGTTTTTTCTACTACTCTTTTTATATCTCTTTCATTAAATGGTTTTGAAAGTACATCTGCAATTGGATAATTAAATGCTCTTTCAATGTTTTCTTTTGAATCTTCACCAGTTATAATTGATACTGGAATTTTTTTAAATAAACCATTGTTTCTAAAGTAATCTAACACTTCAAATCCATTTACATTTGGCATATTTAAGTCAAGTAACATAGCTACAATATTATCATTTGTAGCAATAATATTTAAAGCTTCTTTACCATCGTTAGCTATTAATACATTATATGTATCATTGAATATTTTTTGAACAAATGTAGAGATAATTGTAGAATCATCTACAACTAAGATAGTTTTATCTTTTTGAACATTGCTTGTATTTTCACTAAATACTTTAACGTTTACTTCACGTCCAAGGTATGAACTTGCAACTTCTACAATTCTTTTAGCTTCATTCATTAAAATGTCATAGTTTACATATACATATTCTACATTATTTGCTTTACTAGCCATTTCATGATTATAAGAAAGTTCAGCAAGTTTAGTAAATCCTAAATATTTAGAATCACTTTTTAGTGAGTGTACTAATATAGCATAGTTAGCCATATCAGATGCTTCTTTATATCTTTCTATATCAGATAATTTTTGATCAACATTAGCTAAGAATTCTTCTAATGTTTCATTATATGTTTCCATATCTCCAAAAAGTTCTAAACTTTGATCAACATCTACTCCATTTGATTTTAATATATTTACGTCTCTCATTCTATCACCCTAATTTGATTATAGCACAATATATTTTTTAATACTATACTATTTTACAACATTTGACTCATTTTTTTACATGTTTCTCTATTTGTTTTAAGTTCTTTTAAACTTTTATTTGGAGTTGGTAAATTCTCAGGCATTAAACCACCAGCCTCTTTTATAGCCTTCCTAACAATTTTTCCAATTTGATTATGAGCTACATTACAATTATTTTCACCCATTATATTTTCATTTTTTATTTTAGATTCTGCTTGCGTAATTCTAAACAAATTAGCTGCTAGTTCTACACTTCCCATATTATCTAGTATATCCTCTCTATATCTTAAGTTTTTTCTTTTTGCTATGTCGTTTGCAGTCTCACCATTGTATAAACCTTTATATCCAGCATTATGAAATTTATCAAAGTTTTTAACTCCACTTTTACTAGCAGTTTTATTTAACAATAAATTAGCTTTTTTAGTTAAGTCTCTTTGGTATTTTCTCCGTTCCAATTCAGTTAGTTCATCAATATTTGTCTCTAATAATTCTTGCTTTCTTGCCTGTATTGCAAAATAAGTTTGAGCAAGAGCTATATTTTCTAAATGTGAATCACCATTTTGAGCAATCAAATAGCATGCGTAGCGTGATAGTTTATAATCTATAATTTTTCTTTTTGTCATAGACCCTATATTAACCATTTTGTCCAATTGGACAAAATGGTTTAAAACATTATCACCACTTTTTATACATGAGGTTTTAGCCTTTCCAATAATATTATTAAATTTTCTCCATTCCTTGTATCCTAATACTTTTTGAAGTTCTCTCGCACTCCAATATTCTAATTCCTCTTCATCAATATGTTTAATATCTTCAAATATAGAATTTTTTAATATAATTTTACTCATAGTATTTCTCCTTTCATTTAAGGATATATATTAATTTTAAATTATATTAAATTCAACTAATTCGACAAAAGAAGACAAAAAAAGAATTAAATAATTAATTCTTTATGTAAGTATTTAAGATTTTATTTAATTCCATTTTATCAATTGGTTTAGATAAGTAATCATTAAATCCTTCTTCAAGATATTTTTCTCTCATACCAGATATAGCATTAGCAGTTAAAGCTATTACAGGTATATTAAAGTTTTCTATTTCTTTTAATTTATGGAATGTTTCAACACCACTCATATTAGACATCATATCATCCATTAAAATTATATCAAATTGTTCTCCTGATTTAATTAAATCAATACACTCAAATCCACTTTCTATAGTTTTAATCTCACAGTTATATTTTTCAATTAAACGTGATGCTACTTTTAAGTTTAATTTATTATCATCAACTATTAATACTTTTTTACCAGTTAAATCTCTAATATCTGAACTGTTATTTTCATTTTCTATTTTTATTTGTTCTGGAGCTTTATGTATAATTCCTTGATCAAGTGCCACAGTAAATTTAGAACCTTTACCATATACACTTTGAACCATTATTCTACCATTCATTAAATCTACTAATCTTTTTGTAATAGCAAGTCCAAGTCCAGTTCCTTCAATTGTTTTATTTTTTTCTAAATCAAGTCTTTGAAACTTATCAAATAATTGATCTATGTTTTCTTTTTTAATACCTATTCCAGTATCTTCAACAGATATTATAAGTCTACAAACACTATTATTTTGAATAGAAGATACTCTAAATATTACTTCTCCTTCTTTAGTATACTTAATAGCATTTGTAAGTAAGTTTAATATTATTTGTTTGACACGAACAGCATCACCATATAAAATTGGCGGAATGCTCTTATCAAAAATCGGTTTAAAGTCCAACTTTTTATCACCCATACGGGCTTTAGATAAAGCAACTAGGTCATTTAATACTTCATATATATTATATTCGCCATTTACTATCTCTATCTTATTTGCTTCAATTTTTGAAATATCCAAAATTCCATTAACAAGTTCAAGTAATGATTCACTTGCCCTTACTATATCTTTAACTTCTTCCTCAGCTTGCTCTGGCAAATTCTCTTCTTGTAGAGCTTGAGAAAAACCTACTATTGCATTTAGTGGAGTTCTTATTTCATGAGACATAGAACTTAAGAATTCTGATTTTGATTGATTAGCTCTATCTGCTTGATCACGAGCAATATTAAGTTGTTCTATCATAGCAAGATCGGGATTTTCTATTGTAAAATACATCATCACTATTGCTATTGCATGTGATGGAACAATAAATAAAAATTCTATATGAACGACTTGTATTACAGTACATATAATTCCAAAGACAATTGAACTAATCAATGGAATAGATTGCTTTTTAAAAAAGTTTTTTCTATTAAGAATTCCACATATCATTATACATGCCATACCTATTGAAAAAGCTAAATATTGAAAAGTAGTTCCAACTCCTTTTGGATAAATATAAGTATCATTCAATTCAATTTCTACCGGTAAAACTAAAGATAGTATAAAAAATATAATATAAAAAATTGTTAAAACCTTTTTTAAAGACTTATATTTTTTATCATCGATGTCTTCAAAATCAAAAAAAACAACAAAACCATAAAGAACAAAATAATACATCCATAAAACATAATATATATATAATAATTTAACAAAAATATTTAAAATATACATTTCATCAGTAAAAATTGCATAAAAATATATAAAAGCTTCAATTATTAAGCCAAAAATAGTTATTGGAACAAGCTTTTTAAAACATCTATTATCTAAGTTATTAATTTTATCTTTTGAATTATAATATGTTAATATTATAACTAAAACAATTAAAAATGAAATACACACCCCTATATTTACAGCCATTTTGCTCACCCCTATTATTATCTATTAAAATATAACACACAACAAGATTTAAGTCAAACAAAAAAAGACAGATAATTAAAATTATCGTGTCTTTTCATTATCATAAATATTTCTTTTAACAACTTCTAATCTATCGACAAGTTCAACAATAGGCTTTTCATTTTCAACAAATGTTATTTTACAGAAGCTTTCATCATTATATGGCTTATAAAAACCCTCTAAATCAGATTTTAATTTTTTAAAGTCTCTTTTTCCTGTTACTTCACTTGATTCAAATTTATCATATATTTTAACAGCATCTAAATTATATTTGTTACACATAAATTCAATAATTTCATCTTCCTTACCTATATATTCATTTTTAGGAACAACTTGTCCAACAATATAATTTTTACCATTATTATCTTTATGTGCTGAGATTTCCCATTCAATAACTGGATCTGAAGCTTCTAGTGAATATTCAATATCAAATAAATATGTAATATTACCATCTTTATCTACACAAGAATCTGATGCACGTCCTAATATATTATATGACCCATCTGGATTTTTAACAGCAATATCACCTGTTACTCCCCATCTAATGCCATTTTCATCATAATACCAACGTTTAGCAGATGCTTCTTCATCGTTTAAGTATCTATCTGCTGCTGCTGCACTACTTACATGTAAGAATCCTCTTTCACCTTGTTTTACAGGTTTACCATCTTTATCAACTATTTTAGCAATTATACCTGGTTCAACAGGATGTCCAGTCTCATTTGTCTTTGTTTTATCATCCATAAAATAACTACAAATTGTACTTGATCCGTCTTCTGCTGCTCCACCACCAATTGAGAATCTTGTTTTACATCCATTCATTTCTAACCATTTGTCAATTAATTCAACATTACTTTTTGTAACTGGCTCACCACCTGAACTTGGGCGAGTAACATTTTCAAATGCATTTGGAGCAATTAATCCTTGGGCAACTCCTGCTGTATAAAAACTTGGTGCAGCTGTAATCCAATTACATTTTGACTCCATCAAATCTTTTCCAAATGTGTCTTTGTTATAAATTGGTTGTGGAACCATAGTTTTTCCCCTAGCAAGTTGTAAATATCCACAAAATCTCTCACCAGTTGCATGAGTTAATGGAATAACTTGGAAGCATCTTTCTCCAACATAATCCTTAGTATTAACTCCTTTATGCAACTCAATTAAAGCATTTGCACTTGCTTCTTTAAATACTATACACTTTGGATCACCAGTTGTACCACTTGTATAAGAATAACTAACATCCCTATCAATATCAACCGGTCCTGTTTTAAGTGGTGTTTTATCTTTCTTACCCACTTCAATAACTTCACTCATTCTAATAAAATTTACATTTCTCATTTTTGCCATCTTTCTTTGGCAATCTTTTTGTTTTTCAAAATCACAAAATACTTCTTGAAGTTTTTTAGGTAAGAAACTTAAATCAGCAAATTTATCTTTTTTATCTTCTGGTAAATAATCATTTAAGTTTGTTACAACAACGTTTTTTATACCACATGGTTCTAAATAATCAATAACAAATGGTAAATAAGCATCCAATATTATTAATGTTTTAGAGCCTTTTTCTTCAGTATATCTTTTAAAATTATTTCTCAAAAATAAGAAGTTAGGACTATTTTGAATTCTTCCCATATTATTAACTGCAAATAAAGATATATTATTTTCAACAGAAACTGGCATACATAAAGTAATAACATCATCATTTGCCATTCCAATAGAATTCAATCCATTAACATACTCTCTAATTCTATCTGGTAATTCACCAAAAGTAATTATATTACCATAATAATCAATAGCTGGAACATCTGGTATATTTTTTGTCCAAGAAATAATATTATCTAATATACTCATATTATAAATATCAATTGTATTAATAGTTTTTACAACTTTAGCCCATTCAGGCAACTCTCTTTTTAATTCGTGTGTTGGTATTTTTTTATTTTCCATAACTAATCCCTCATTACTCTTTCATTATATAATATTTTTAAATTTTTTCAAAATTAAATCAAAAACATTTTATTCCCTTTGAATTGCTACTTATTATATACAAAATAAAGGATTTGTCAAATTTATACGAACAGGTTTTCTTATAGTAAAAAAAGTAGTGTTTAAACTACTTCATTTTCTCTTTTGAAAGTATTTTTACTTTACCTTGAAATAAGTATTCAGCTCTTTTTTCTTCTATCTCTTCAGTAAAAATAGGATTCCAATATTTTTCTGTATATTCATACATTTCATCATTCGTTAATATATCATCAGGTATAAACATATCACTAGATTTAAATAAATTACCAGTTACTTCTACTTTAAATAAATTAAAGTAATCACGTTTATTTAATTCTTTTAACCAAAATTCTAATGATTTTTCATCAGCTAACCATATTGAATGATATCTACTTGGTATATTTGGACAATGTTCTAATCTATATTCTTCCATTATTTTTTCTCTTCTAGATAAATTAGAGTTTTTTATAATACATCTTGCTTCATTCATCATTCTAAGTGCTAATTCTTTATCTATAGTTTTAAATTTATCTTCATCCATATAATGATCAATAATTCTATCAAATGATATTCTTTTAACTTCATCATTATCACCATCAGAATAAACTGCAGGTGAATACTTTTTAACAGCTTCACATAAATTAGAATTAAATTTATCACTTATTGTAATAATATTACCTACTTGCCAAATATTTTTAAACTTATCTGTATTTTGAATATGATACATTGTTTTATTTTTAACTTCCATATAAGCCCTCCAAATTGCTATATATTATAACAAATAAAAGAACTTTAAACAAGTTCTTTTAATTTTCTTTAATACTTATATGAAGTTCATCTAATTGTTTTTTATCTACAATATTAGGGCATTCACTCATTAAATCAGATGCACTAGTAGTTTTAGGGAATGCTATAACATCTCTAATATTTTCTGTCTCACAAAGTAGCATTGTAAGTCTGTCTAGTCCTAGTGCAAGTCCACCATGTGGAGGAGTACCATATTTTAAAGCTTCAACAAAGAATCCAAATTTTTCTTCAATATCTTCTTTAGAAAGTTCTAATGCTTCAAACATCTTATCTTGAATAGATGCATCATGAATACGTATTGATCCACCACCTGCTTCATAACCATTAATAACAATGTCATAAGCATTTGAATAACAGTTTTCTTTATCAGTTAATAGTTTATCAATATCTTCTTTCTTAGGAGCTGTAAAAGGATGGTGACAAGCCATAAATCTACCCTCTTCTTCACTCCATTCAAATGTAGGAAAATCTACTACCCAAGTAAGTGCATAGTCACTATTTGAATATAGTTTAAGTTGGCGAGCCACTTCACATCTAAGAGCACCTAAAGATGTTTTAACTACATTATATTCACCACTTATAATAAATACCAAGTCATTTTTTTCTAATCCTAATTTAGATATAATAGATTCTTTTTCATTTTCACTTAACTTAGATGCAATAGAACCAGTTAAAACATCCTCATATTTTAAGAATATTAATCCTGTTGCTTTATATTTTTTAACAAACTCAGTTAATTTATCAATATCTTTTCTAGAATATTTGTCAGCTGCATCTTTAACAACTATTGCATCAATATTATGTGCACTCTTTAAAAATTCAATTTCAGTATTATTAAATAATTCTTTTAACTCAACTATTTTCATTCCATATCTTAAATCTGGTTTATCAGAGCCATAATATTTAATAGCATCTACATATTTCATTCTGTCAATTGGAAGTTTTATATCAATACCTTTAACCTCTTTGAATACTTTTTTAAGTAATCCTTCAGTCATACTAATTACATCATCTTCATCAACAAAACTCATTTCCATATCTACTTGTGTAAACTCAGGTTGTCTATCTGCTCTTAAGTCTTCATCTCTAAAACATTTAGCAATTTGGAAATATCTTTCAATTCCACCAACCATTAGTAATTGTTTAAATATTTGAGGTGACTGTGGTAGTGCGAAAAATCTACCAGGATATGTTCTAGAAGGCACTAGATAGTCTCTTGCTCCTTCAGGTGTAGATTTACAGAATACTGGTGTTTCTACTTCAATAAATTCTTGTTCATTAAAATAATTTCTAATAGAATGCATAATTTTACTTCTCATAATTAAATTATTTTTAACTTCATTTCTTCTTATATCTAAGTATCTATATTTAAGGCGTGTATCATCAAGTGCTGTTGTATCATCTTTAATTTCAAAAGGAAGTTCTTTTGATTCAGTTAACAACTCTAAAGATTCAACATTTATTTCTATCTCACCTGAGTTAATAGCATCATTTTTAGACTCTCTCTCAACTACTATACCTGTTGCTTTAATTACATATTCACTTTTTAAAGATAAGGCTAAATCATAGAATTTATTTTCTGGTCTAATAACTAATTGAACAATACCAGATCTATCTCTAAGGTCAATAAACACAAGTCCACCTAAGTCTCTTTTTTTAGCTACCCATCCATATACTTCAACACTCTCATTTAAATTTTTAAGTGTTAAATCATTATTCCATATCTTTTTCATATAATCCTCCTAAAAAATAAAAAATGAAAACAAGATTTAAGGACGCATTATGCGCGGTACCACCTTAATTCATGTTTCCATGCTCTTTCACTTTTAACGCAAGTATACGATTTATTTAACGATTAATGTCTTCATAAATACATTTATCATGTGATCTCACCTTATTCACAATTCTCTTTGGATAAATAGTATAAATTACTCCTCTAATCAAATAATTTACATATTAATAATACTCTTATTTTTATAATTTGTAAAGAAAAATCAAAAAAAGAGTTAATTAAACTCTTTCTTCATAAACACTAGCTTGTTTTCTGTCTTTTCCTACACGTTCAAATTTAACATAACCAGAAACTTTTGCGTAAATAGTATCATCTGATCCTATACCAACGTTTTTACCTGGATATATTTTAGTACCTCTTTGACGATAGATGATAGATCCACCAGTTACATATTCACCATCAGCTGCTTTAGCACCAAGTCTTTTAGATTCTGAATCACGACCGTTTTTAGTAGAACCTTGACCTTTTTTATGAGCGAATAATTGAATGTCTAACATTAACTTCATCATTAGGTAACACCTCCTTATATTAATTTTACATAGTTTTTATATTGTTTTTCTAAATCATTTAACATATCAAACATATTATCAATTATTAAATCTATCGTTTGATCATGTCTTAGAATTTCAATTTCTAAATAACCATCTTTCTTTTTATATTTTAAAGCATCCTCATCATACTTTAAAATAGCATTAACAGATGTAATAGCAATACTGCTTACACTTGAACATACAATATCAGTTCCATACTCACTATATCCTGAATGTCCATCAATGATGATTAAATCATTTTTTCTTGATATTTTAATCATTATTTAACTTCGATTTTTTTAATTTCAACTTGAGTATATGGTTGACGATGTCCTTGAAGTTTACGATATTGTTTTTTAGCGTTGTATTTATAAACTAAAACTTTTTTAGTTTTACCTAATTTAACAACTTCAGCAGTTACTTTAGCACCTTTAACATAAGGTGTACCAATTTTACCATCTACCATTAAAACGTTATCGAATACAACTTTGTCTCCTGGGTTAACATTCATTTTTTCTATGTAAAGAACTTTTCCTTCTTCAACAGAATATTGTTTACCACCATTTTCAATAATAGCTTTCATATTTGACCTCCTTTTATAATTCCAAGACTCACCATTAAGGCAACTTACGTTTTAAAACCTTTTTTGAGTGGTTGTAGAGTGAGGCTCTACACACCTAGAAATTATACTATAAAACTTAAGACTTGTCAAACAATTTAAGCAAAAAAGCTTTCTCAGTTATGTATTTATTTTTAAATTTAATTAAATGTTTATAATCTCTTTTTAAAAAGTGATAATTATTTATAATTTTAGTCTTTTTAAAATTAAAATTATTTATGTATCTTTCTAGTAAAAATTTATTAAATATATACTTATGATTAATAAATTCTTTATATGTTTTTATACTTAAAAATAAAAGTGCGATATAAATGACTAAGTTAAATTTATAAGTTAATAATAAAAGAATCAATATAATAGATATAATTATACTTAATATATGACTTATTTTAAATGAAAAAAGCTTATTAAATAAAATATTTATTATCTTAGATCCATCTAATGGAAATATAGGAATTAAGTTAAATATAAGTAAATTTAAGTTATATAATCTAAATAATTCATTATCAATTACAAATAAAAATAGCTGAAATATTGGGCCTGTTATAGTAATTAATAACTCTTCAATAATTGGCCTATTTATATATTCATCAAATAAAGTAATACAACCAAAAGGAAGTATTACCACTTTATCTATTCTCCACTTAAAATAAATAGATATAAGTATATGACCAATTTCATGAAATAAAATAATAAATGTTATAAAAATAAAATTTTTAAAATACCCAGTTATAATACAAAGAAGTGCGAATAAATAAAAAAAGGGATGTATTTTAAATGAAATCTTCATAATTTAAAATATTCCCATCACGTTTAAAAGTTAGGTAAAGTTTATTATTAGATATTCCTATAATACTACCCTTTTCTACATAATCATACATTTTTAAATCACTTTTTATATTGCCATATAAAACCTGTGTACCATCAACTTGTTCTATTACAATTGATTCATTATATCCATCTTTTTTCCCTTTATATATAACCATACCACTATTAATCGATGGAACAGGATAATTATTATCAATAGTTAACTCTACTCCATCTAAATAATTATTTTTACTACTATATTCTATTTTTTCACTAAAGACTTCTTTAGTACTTGACTTATCAATATCAGGTATAGGTTTTCCAAAATATTTTTGATATAAATTATTAAAATATGCGAAATTTATATTCTTTTCATACACATATTTATGAAATTTCTCTTTAAAATCAACATTGCTTTTTAAAAGAATCATGGTGATTAAAGTTAAGACAACAACAACTAAAAACTTATTTATAACATCAATATAACTTTTTTTTAAAGATTTACTTTTGTTCTGTTTACTCATATTATCACCATTTAAACTTATGCATAAAGTATTTTTTTATGAAATATTATATATAAAATAATTAGGTAAATCGTATTTATAAATAAGCTTTTAAATAATAAAATCACCATATATAAAATATCTATATTTATATACTGAAAAATACTTAATATTAAATAAGAAATTCCTAAATAAGTAAATATTATAATTATATTTAGTATAACTAGGTTAAACAAATTTTTATTATATTTTTTATTATAATTAATCATTATGTAATATAAAAAATAAAAAATAATTGTATTCAAAATTACAGTATTAGTGTAGACAACATCATAAAGTATTCCAATAACTATAAAGTATTTAATTAATATATCTTCACTTTTAAAGTAAGACATAATAGAAAATGTAGTTATTGTAAACAATGGAATTAATCTATCTAGATAAATCGATATTACACCGTCCATTATAAAAGATATAAATATCATTTAGACCTCATTATAGATACATAGTTTATTGAATTAAAATCTACACTAGGTTTTACATAAACGATTTGTTCTAAATCAAAATTATCTTTTTTTACATCTACTACCTTACCTATTTTAATTCCTTCTATAAAATTGTTATCAAGTCCAGATGTTGTAACAATTGAGTCTTTTTTTATCTCTTTATTATAAGATAATCCTCTTATAATAAATAAACCATTTTTATAACTAGAAAGTATTCCAAATACATTATCTCCATCATTATTAATTAAAACACCTACTTGAAACATTTCACTTGCACTAGTAAGTAATTTAACTGTGCTTGTATGTTTAGTAACCTTTATAGTTTTACCTATAAGACCACTACTATTTATAACAGCTAAATTTTCTTTTATATTATCACTTAGGCCTTTATCAAGCGTTAATGTTTGATACCATAGTCCAACATTTCTATTTATAATATTAGCACTTATAATATCATAATCATTAAATGGTTCTATATTAAGTTCACTTTTAAGTTCATTAATTTCTTTATTTTTCTCTTCTAAATCATTTTTAAGTATTTTATATTGTTCTTCTATTTTTTCTTTCTCATTTAACTTTTTAACTAGTTTTTTCTTACTTTTAAATACATTAAGTTCTTTTTTTAAAAAATTAATAGGTTTAATAGTAATCTTTTCAACATATAAAACAGGTTCTTTAATAAATGATTCTATAAAAGTTAATTTTCTATCATCTTTTAAGGTAAATAAAAAAACTGATAAAATTAAAAAAACTAAAATAATCAATATTATAATTAAGTATTTATTCTTTCTCATAAGTCTTTATTTTCATAGAAACTATAGTATTTATCATTACCTATAATTATATGATCAATTACTTTTATACCCATCAAATCACCTATTTCTTTTAATTTTTTTGTTGTATCAATATCATTACTACTAGGCATTACACTACCAGCCGGATGGTTGTGAAGAAGTATTATAGAACTTGCACCAGCTAGATAAGCTTCCTTGAATACCTCTCTTGGATGAACAACACTATAGTTGATAGTTCCAATAAATAAAAGCTTATCTTTTATAACTCTAGCTCTTGTGTCAAGATAAAGTGCATAAAAGTGCTCCTGCTTTTTATCTTTTAAAAGTTCCTTATAGTATTCAAATATTAACTTTGGATTATTAGCTTTCATATTTATAATGGTATCAATACGCATATTTATTCTCTTAGCTAGTTCAAAAGTTGATAATAATATACAAGCTTTAGACTTACCTATTCCATTTATACTCTTTAACTGTTCATATGAAATATAAGATAGATCTTTTAAAGATCCCGCTATACTTATAAGTTGACTTGCAAGTTCTTTAGCTGATTTACATTTACTACCTGTTCTAAGTAATATAGCTATTAACTCTTCGTTGGATAAAGAGTCTACTCCTTTTGTAATTAGTCTTTCAATTGGTCTATCAAGTACTGGTATATCTTTAATCTTCAATATGGCTCATCTCCTCATAAGTTTTTAAAATATCACTTATTATTCTTTTTATATCAAGACTATTTTCTGTATCTTTTAGTCTTATATCATATTCTTTTAATCTTGATAAAAAGTTTGATGATACATTTATTTCTTTAACACTTGTTTTATAACCTAAACTATCAAAATAATTTTGAACTTTTTCATAATTTGAACTAGTTATACCTATATATACATAATATAAATTATTTTTTTTAACATATATATAGCTATCATATTTATCTGATTCTTTAAAATCTTCCATTTTTTTAAACTTGCCAACTTCAAAAAAATATGCTTTTTCTATAATTTTAGATGCAGGTGCATCATTATACTGATTAAACATTATTCTAGACATGATTGAACCTGTAATTAAACATAAAATAATTGATACTAAGTATTTCTTCATAAAATCACCAAATATATTTTAAATTATTAAAGAATCGTTTTGTGTCGAAAAATGTTAAAAAAAATAGAAAGATTAACTTTCTATTTAATATAATTATCAGTAATTGTAAAGTCAACGTTTTCTTCCATCCATTCTTTTCTAGGTTCTACTTTATCGCCCATTAAAACACTAACTCTTTTTTCAGCTAAAGCACCATCTATAATAGATACTTTAATTAAACTTCTTTTATCAGGATCCATTGTAGTTTCTCTTAACTGCATAGCATCCATCTCACCAAGTCCTTTATATCTAGAAATTGAATAACTCTTTTTCATAGATGAAGTAATTTCTTTTCTATCTTCTTCAGTCCATGCATAATATTCATCTTTACCACTTGTTATTTGGTATAGTGGTGGCATTGCAATATAAAGTCTACCTTCTTCAATTAAAGGTTTCATATATCTATAGAAGAATGTAATTAGAAGTATTTGAATGTGAGCTCCATCGTCATCGGCATCGGTCATAATAATTACTTTATCATAATTACAATCTTTTATATCAAAGTCAGATCCAACTCCAGCACCAATAGTATGAATCATTGTATTTATTTCTTCATTTTTATAAATATCTTCCATACTAGCTTTTTCAGTATTAAGTACTTTTCCACGTAAAGGTAAGATTGCTTGATATTTTTTATTTCTACCTAGTTTAGCAGAACCACCAGCTGAATCTCCTTCGACTAAGAAAAGTTCACATTTAGTCTTATCTTTTACTTGAGCAGGAGCAAGTTTATCAGATAAAGATTGTTCTTTTTTATTTTTACTTTTACCAGCTCTAGCCTCATCTCTTGCTTTTCTAGCAGCCTCTCTAACTTGTTTAGATTTAACCATTTTATTTAATATATCTGTTGCAATTTGATTATTTTCTTCTAAGAAAAATTGTAGTCTTTCAGATACTATAGATTCTACTACATTACGAGCTATAGGAGTACCAAGTTTTCCTTTTGTTTGTCCTTCAAATTGAAGTAATGCCTCAGGTATTTGAAGAGAAATAATTGCAGTTAAACCTTCTCTTGTATCTGGTCCTTCTAAATTCTTATCTTTAGCTTTTAAGTATCCATTATTCTTAGCATAATCATTATATACACGAGTTAAAGCTGTTTTAAATCCAACTTCATGTGTACCACCATCATTAGTCTTAACATTATTAACAAAAGATATAATGTTTTCTGAATAGCTATCTGTATATTGAAAAGCTATATCTACATTTATGCCTTCTTTAGAACCATTAAACTGTACAACATTATGAAGAGCTTTTTTATCTTCATTTAAGTATTCAACAAATGCTTCTAAGCCATTTTCATAGTGATATGTCTCTTTTCTATCATCTTTTTCATTTATAACTTCAATAGTTAATCCTTTAAGTAGAAATGCACATTCCTGCATTCTCTCACAAATAGTTGAGAAAGAAAATACTGTAGTTGAGAATATCTCAGGATCTGGCTTAAATGTTACACTTGTACCTGTTTTACTAGTTTTTTCTAATTTTTTTAAAGGTATTTTAGTATGTCCGCCATCTTCAAAACGAATATAATGATTATACCCATCTCTTTTAATATATACATCCATCCAAGTAGATAATGCGTTTACTACACTAGCGCCTACTCCATGAAGTCCTCCTGATACTTTATACCCACCGGCTTCAAATTTACCACCTGCATGTAAGACAGTATAAATAACCTCAGGTGTAGATATACCACTTGAATGCATTCCAACTGGAACTCCACGTCCTTCATCTTCTACAGTTATACTATCATCTTTATGTATTGTAATAGTTATTTTTTTACCATAACCATTTATAACTTCATCGACACCATTATCTACGATTTCCCATACTAAATGATGTAAACCTCTTTTATCAGTTGAACCAATATACATACCAGGTCTTTTTCTAACGGCTTCAAGTCCCTCTAATACTTTAATCGAATTTTCATCATATTTTGCCATGATATCACCTAGTTAATTATAACAAAAAAATAAGAAAATTACAAAGATTTCCTTATTTTTTAACTAAAACATTATCAATATCCAAATTACCATTCGCATATTTTCTTAAAACAAATTGATATACACCTATAGGATAATTCTTATTTTCTATATATTCAAATATTTTTTCTTTTTCTTCTCTTAAAATTTCTCTTCCACCAATTATTGATTTACTATCAAGTTCAATATTTTTACTAATATTATTATTTAATGCATTTAGCCTTCTAAGTCTATTTATAACAATATCTGAAACCTTTCTTGGAACCAATGGCGCGATTATTCTTTTAAAATCAACAAATGAAAGTTTTGTAATATCAAGATAATCTAATATATCAAAATCTTCATTAAGTGCGATATAATTTGCAAAATTTTTTAGTTTTTCTTTTATATCACTTGAATCTCTAGATAAAATATCATTAGCCATTTGACTTAAAACAGTATTTTTACTTTTTTTATATTTATCCACAATAAATGAAGCAACACTATATGATAATTCTTCTTGAGAACAATACTCAATTATACAATAATTTGATTTATATATATCTATAAGATTTAATTCTTGTTCTGTAAGATTATCTGTTTTATTTATATAATCTATATCATCAATATTATTTAAAGTCTCTTTTTTTATATATTTATCATATATATCATATAAGTATCTTACTTCATCATCTTGATTTGGATAATATCTTTTAAATTTTTTCATAATACTATTAAATTTAGATGTTGTAATTTCATTTTCTTTTATAATTTTATCAAGCATTTTTTCATCAGAAAAAAGTAAATCAAAAAGAATTTTTGAATATGATGTATTTTTTTCATTCATTACTTTTTTCATTATTACTCCCAATTGTTCTTTAGTTAATTTAGAATAATAAATCTCATCTATGTTATTTATTATTTTATTTATTTCTTCTTCCTTATCAGGATGTAAAACAATATATCTTTTTAATATATAACAAATATAAGATGGACTTCCTATTAATCTAAGATAAAAACCATTTTCTCTATTATTTAAATATTTATCAACCTTATATTGAAATAGAGCTTCTCTTGCCATATAATCACTTCCTATTTTTTTAAAACTTTTAATCTATCATTTAAATATCTTTTTAAAGCAACATTATATAAACCTAGTGGTAAATTATTATCTTCTAAATATTTAAAAAGAGCTTCCTTTTCTTCAAAAGTTATTTCTCTACCTGATATAATTTTTTTTGAATTAAGTTCTATTGTTTTATTTATATTCATATTTAATTTAACTTTCATATTAAGTTTTTGAACAATTCTAACAATATTTTTTTTATCTATTTTTTTAGATATTATATCTCTAAAATCACTATTTTTAAGTCTAGTAACTTCATAATAATCAAGAGCATCAAAAGAATCATTTGTATCTATTTCATAAGCTAATGAAATAATTCTATCATAAAACTTTTCACTAGGAGTTCTACTTAATATTTCTTTTGACATTTCGCTATAATCACCACATTTTAAATTTGATTCAACTATTGATTTTGTTTTAACAATAGATTCACCTGTTAATGAACAGAATTCCTCAATAGATAGTTTACTTAAATATAAGCTTTCAAATCTGTTATTTATGTTATTTTTCCACTCTTTGTCATAAAATAATGATACATTTATATAATCTTTTTTCTTATTGCTTTTACTGTCTACTAAAGCTTGATATTTACTCATAACGTTTGATAAATAGTTATATTCATCTTTTTGTTTTTTATAAACACTATTAAATTTTTCTATAGAACTTTTTAATCTTTTCATAGTTATTTTATTATTATCAAGATATTTTAGTGCAGCATCTTCATCTTTAGTAAGTAAATTAATAAGTATATCAATATATTTACATGGTTTTTCAGCATTTCTTTTTTCTAAAACTTTAATTAAATTATCTCTTTGATAATTTTCATATCTTAAAACATCTAAATTATCAATTAATAAATTTATTTCATATGATCTATCAGGATTTTCTTTCAAATATTCTTTTAAATATTTTAAAATAATAGTATTTGTACCTAACATATATAGTTCTGAAAAATCAGATGTACATCCATTAATATATCTTTCAATTATTTCAAATGATATATTTTTTTTCTTACTCATATCATCATCCCCTTGATTTTTTTATTAATACTTTATCATCAATTTTCAATTTACCATTTACATATTTTTTTAAAGCTGAATTAAATAAGCATAAAGGATAATTGTTTTCTTCTAAAAAGTTAAATACCTTTTCTTTTTCCTCTTTACTTATTTCTCTACCATTTATTACAATTTTACAATTCATTTTTGCTTCTTTGTTTACTATAGTATGTAGATTATCAGCAGGATCAATTCTTGAAGGATTAATTCTATATAAATCAACTTTTGATAAAATATCTATAATCATTTCATGTGAAATTATTCCTTTCATTGTTTCTCTAAAATCCTTTGTAGATAATCTTGTAATACTCAAGTAATCAAATATATCAGCATCATCTTTTGTTAATATAGTTAAAACATCATATTTAAGTTTTGTTAAAAATATAGAACTACTTCTTTCAAGTAAACTTGTTCCTATATTTCTTTTATCTAAATTTTCTGATTTTATGTATTTAACACATAATTTTTTTATTTTTTCAATAGATGCACCTGTTTTTGAACAATATTCTTCAATAGATAATGAACTATATAGTATATCATTCATTAGATCTTTATCTTTTGATTTTCTGTCAGAAGATTTTTTTATAAAATCTCTATCAAGATGTTTTTCTTTAGAATTTAACTGATATATATTATCTATATTGTTAATAATGCTTATTACATATTCTTTATTATCAGGATGTTTAATTACATAATTCTTTAATTTAGTTAAAAAGATATCTTTCGTATATAATCTACATAACTCATCATTAGTTATAAACCCATTTATATATCTTGTAATTATTGTATCCGAGCTAAGCACTTTAGTATCCTTATAATAACTATCTAGTTTAATAAACATCTCCTCAATTTCATCTTCTTTTGATGGATTTAATTCTAAAAATTTATTTAATCTATTTTTTATATATGAAATAGAGCCTAAATTTCTTACTTCATCAAAAGAAGCGTTACCTTCTAAATATGCATTTATAGTCTTAACATACATTGCTTCTTCTTTGACTTCTTTTTTTAAATTATCAATATTATTGATTATATTATCTATTTCATCTGTCTTATCAGGAAATTTAATTTTATATTTTTCTAAATTTTCAATTAATATTCTTTTTCCTTTAAAATATCTACTTAATTCCTTAAAATCAATTTTACCTTCCAAATATGTATTTATATATCTTATATATTTTGGGACTAATCTTGATTCTATAAAATAGTTATCTATGTCATTAATAATATTATCTATATCACTTATTCTATCTTGATTATATTCTTTATATTTTTTTAACATTTCAACTACTTGTTTTTTTGTTCCCAACATACGAACTGTTCTAAAACTTATTTTTCCATCAAAATAATCATTAAGTGTTTGGACATATGCTGGCATTTTTTTAGTAGACTTTAAAAGCTCATCTAAATTAGAAATTATATCATCAATTTCACTTTTTCTATTTGGATAATATGATGCATATTTTTTTAAAGCCATATATATTTCTCTTTTACTTCCAATCATTCTAATATAAATAAAATCATTTGTTACGCCGTCTAAATATTCAGTTATAACTCTATAATTATACCCCTTATACATAAATATCACCCCTAATAGATGTATATTATATACCAAAAGAATAAAAAAAGCAAAATAAAAAAGAAATTAACATTTCTTTTTTTGACGTCCTAAATCCAAAGTACCATTTGCATATCTTTTTAAAGCAATTCTATATAAATCTATTGGAATACTATTATCCTCTAAATAATTAAATATTCTTTCTTTTTCCTCTTTAGTAATAACCCTACCACCTATAGTATTAATAATTTCTAATTCTTTTTCCTTATTTATTGGTGTACTATAACTTATCTTATTCATTTTACTAAATTTTCTAAGTATCATAATAACTTTATCTTTTGGTAAAACTTCATATAATATATCCCTAAAATCTTCATATTTTAATTTAGTATATAAATAATAATCAAGTCGATCAAACTCATCTAATTCTAAAATTTTTATACCTACATCTTTAATGTAGTTTTTAAATTCACTACAGTCTCTTTTTAATATTTCATCTATTATTTCTTTATAATATTCTCTATTTTTTTCACATAATAATTTAATAGAATTTATCCAAAGACCATTATTTGAGCAATATTCCTCAATAGATAAGTTACTTAAATATAAATCTTTTAACTTTTTATCTATTTCATTTTGCTTATTTGAATTATTCATATTAAATAAAGCATTTTTATTTAAATAACAATTTCTTTTATCTTTTTTATTTAACTGACTTTTAACTGAAATAAGTATATCGTTTAATTTTTCTATCTCTTCCGTTTGAAGTGGATAATTAGTTTTAAATTTTTTTATAGATGATGATAAATCAGTTACTGAATAATTTTTACTTTTAATAATTTTAATTGCTTCAATTTCGTCAACAAATAATATATCATTTATAACACTTATATATTTAACATATCTATATTTAAGTTCATTTTCAAATACTTTTTTAATTTCTTCTTTATTTAGTTTTATATTGGTTAAACTAGATAGATTAGACATTATATAATTAATTTCGTTTAAATGTTCTGGATGTAGTTTTACATAATATTTTAATGAATTTAGAATTGAAGATGTATCACCAATTAAATATATATCAATAAAACTATCAGTCTCACCAGTTATATATTTATTAATAGCTTCAATATTCTTTGGTTTAACGCTCATTTAATCACCCCTAATGGTTGTATATTATATACCAAATATTAAAATAATGCAAAAAAAAGAAAATATTTCTATTTTCTTATTTTAAAGCATCAATTAATTCTGCTTTTTTCATTGAAGTATAACCTTCAATTTTTTTAGATTTTGCTAATTCTTTAAGTTCTGCAACTGTCATTTTTGATAAATCAGTTGATTCTGATTTAACAGCTTTTTCAGCTTTAACTTCTTCTTTAACTTCAGCTTTTTTAACTTTTCCATTTAATGCATCTTGAGCAACTTTAACTAACTCAGCAAATGCTTTTGGATCTTCTATTGCAAGTTCAGATAACATTTTTCTGTTGATAATAACACCAGCTTTATTTAAACCATTGATGAATTTAGAATAGCTAATGTTGTTCATTCTACATGCAGCATTAATTCTTGTTATCCAAAGTTTTCTGAAATCTCTTTTCTTTTGTCTTCTATCTCTATAAGCATATTTTAAAGAATGCATTACTTGTTCTTTAGCAGTTTTGTATAATCTATGTTTTGAACCAAAGTAACCTTTAGCTAATTTCATTACTTTAGCACGTCTATTGTGATGTATATTTCCACCTTTAACTCTTGCCATGTCTTCTACCTCCTAAATTATTTACTTAAAATTCCTTTTATTCTTTTAAAGTCGCTTGCAGCTAAAGCAGATCCTGCTCTACCTTTTCTATTAGATGCAGCGTTTTTAGAACCAGTATTATGTCTTGTTCCTGGTCTACCCATTTTAAAATCATTTTTTCTTGCTTTAATTACTTTAGCAGTACCTTTATGTGTTTTTAATTTTGGCATAATAATCCTCCTCTTATTTTTTTGGCATTAGTATCATAGTCATAAATCTACCTTCTAGTTTAGGTTGTTGTTCAATTTCTGCAATTTCTTCTACGTTAGTTGCAAATCTAAGTAAAACCTCTTTACCTAATTCAGTATGAGCCATTTCTCTTCCCTTAAAGCGAATTGAAACTTTAATCTTATGACCTTTTTCTAAATATTTACTAGCGTTACGTACACGTGTATCAAAATCATGAACATCAATTGTAACAGATAATCTATATTCCTTCATTTCTAAATTAGATTCTCTTTGCTTCTTTTGATTTTCTTTAAGACGCTTTTTATTTTCGTACTTATATTTGTTATAATCCATTATTTTGCACACTGGTGGTGTAGCTTTATCATTGATTAAAACTAAATCAAAACCAGCATAACCAGCTAATGTTTTAGCATCAGCTATTGGTTTAATACCTAATTGTTCTCCATTAGGACCAATTACCATTACTTCACGAGCTCTTATTTGATCGTTAATGTACATTTCTCTTTCCTTTGCGATACTAGACACCTCCACAAAAAAAGTGAATACAATGTATCCACTATTTACCTAATTAATTATTTAATTTGGCATTTACCCATTGATATATTCAATCGGGTGAGTGTGGATACACTTCTTTCCTTTTTTCAATTTCCTTATCAATTATACATAAAAATTATATGTTTGTCAAATGTTTTTTATAACAATAAGTAAAAAAGTAAGAATTAATCTTACCTTATTACTATATTAACTATTTTTTTAGGAACTACTATAACTTTTACTATTTCATGTCCATCAGTAAAGTTTTTAACATTCTCTAAACTCTTAGCCATAGACTCCATTTCTTCATTAGTTGTATCACCTTTTACTTCTATTGTCCCTCTAACTTTACCATTAACTTGAACAGCTACTTTAAATGTATCGTCAATTGTCTTAGCCTCATCATATTTAGGCCAAGTAGAGTTACAAATAGTATCACCTAAGTTATACTTCTCATTTAACTCTTCAGTTATATGTGGTGCGATTGGGTTTAATAAAACTAAAAGTAATCTATAGTCATCCCTAGTTATACCACCTTCAAATTTTTCATATTCATTTAGCATAATCATAAGTGATGATACAGCTGTATTATATTTTAAATGAGTTAAGTCATACTCTACTTTAGAAATTGTTTTATTAGCTAAAATTTCGTTTGTATAACCTAACTTTTCATTTAGTTTTTCACCAATCTTAACAATTCTATCAATAAATCTAGAACATCCTTTTAATGAATCTATATTCCAAGGAGCATCCATTTGATAGTCACCCATAAACATTTCATAAAGTCTTAGTGTATCAGCACCATATTCAGCTACTATATCATCAGGATTAATTACATTACCTTTTGATTTGCTCATTTTTTGATTATCAGAACCTAGTATCATACCATGAGATACACGAGTCCATATCATTTCTTTATTAGGAACAAGTCCTATATTATATAAGAATTGAACCCAGAATCTAGCATATAAAAGGTGTCTTGCAGTATGTTCCATACCACCATTATACCAATCAACTTTATTCCAATATTTCATAGCATCCATTGAAGCAAATTCGCTATCGTTTTTAGGATCCATAAATCTTAAGAAATACCAACTAGATCCAGCCCATTGTGGCATTGTATCAGTTTCTCTTTTAGCAGGTTTACCACACTTAGGACATTTACAGTTTACAAATTCTTCTATTTTAGCTAAAGGAGATTCACCAGTATCTGTTGGTTCATATTCAGTAACATCAGGTAACACTACTGGAAGTTCACTATCAGGTACAGGATTCCATCCACAATCATCACAATATATCATTGGAATTGGTTCTCCCCAGAATCTTTGACGACCAAATACCCAGTCTCTCATCTTATAGTTATTAACTCTTCTTGCTATTCCTTTTTCAACTAGCATATCAGTAATTTTTTCTTTAGCTTCTTCAACAGTTAAGCCAGTAAATTCTTCTGAATTCATTAGTTTTATGTTTTTTCCTAGATAATCATGCTTTTCAAATGCATGGTTAGTTATATCTCCTTCTATAACCTGTACTATATCTAGGTTGTGCTCTTTAGCATATTCATAGTCTCTTTGATCATGAGCAGGAACTGCCATAACAGCACCTGTTCCATAATCACCTAGTACAAAGTCACCTAAGAAAATTGGAACCTCTTTACCATTAATTGGATTAATAGCTTTAACACCTTTAACCTCTACTCCAGTTTTACCTTTGTTAAGTTCAGTTCTATCCATTGCTGATTTTAAAGAAGTTTCTTTAATGTAAGCTTCTACTTCTTCTTTATTTTCAACTCTTGGCATTAATTCTTGAATTAATTTTCCATCTGGTGCGATAACAAAGAATGTAATACCATATACAGTTTCAATACAAGTTGTAAATATTGAGAATTTTCCTCCACCTACAATATCTACATCCATCTCAACACCGGTAGATTTACCAATCCAGTTAATTTGACCAAGTTTAATTTTATCAGCAAAGTTAGTATCATCTAGTCCTTTAAGTAAGTCTTCAGAGTAATCTGACATTCTAAGCATCCATTGACTCTTTTCTCTTTGTTCTACTTGTGTACCACATCTTTCACATACTCCACCAGCAGCATCTTCATTACTTAAAACCATTTTACATTTAGGACACCAATTTACTTTAGTGACTGCTTTATAAGCCATATTATGTTTATAAAATTGTATAAATTGCCATTGTGTCCATTTATAGTATTCAGGATCAGTTGTAGAAAATGTTCTTGACCAGTCAAATGAAAAACCAATTGATTTCATTTGATTACCAAATACTTCAATATTCTTTTTAACTACATTTTTTGGGTGTTGATGTGTTTTTATTGCATACTCCTCTGCTGGAGCACCAAATGCATCATAACCCATTGGATATAAAACATTATATCCTTGCATACGTTTTAATCTTGCAAGTGCATCTTGTGCAGTATAACTTCTAACGTGTCCTACATGAAGTCCTGCTCCAGATGGATATGGAAACTCTACTAATATATAATAGTGTTTATCTCCTTCATTTTTAGTTTTAAATGTTTCATGTTCTTCCCAATATTTTTGCCATTTTTTTTCAATTTCTTTAAAGTTGTACATATTATTCTCTTCCTTTCAATATCTTACCAACAATATGATAAATTATTAAATCAAGCAGTATAAATACCGCAAAAGACATTAAGAGCTGTAATGTTAGACCCTTAACGCATAAAACTATCTCATAAGTAATTGCTATTATAAATCCATTGGCTAATCCTATTATTTTAACCATATTCTTCATATCATGTTTCTTAGGATCTAGTTTATATACTTTAATTAAATATTTATAAAAAGTATTGTTTTTAAATTTCTTTAATTGCTCTTTTCTAATAGCTATAAATAAAAAGTATACTAAATAAGTAATAGCTATAATACTAAGCATTTCTACTATTTTTATTAATATCAAATTAAACACCTCCAAAATATATAAAAAGCATTAATCTATAAGGACGAGTTTCCCCGCGGTACCACCTTATTTCATAATGCTATGCTCTTTATCTCTTAACGCGAGTATACGTTTAAACTCCAAAGCAAGTTCATAAGTTTTATTTAAATGTTTTCACCATCCACATTTTCTCTTTATAAATAATAACTTACTACTACTCTTCTTCCTTGTTTAATCAAAACTATAATAAGTATAATATAAAATAAATTTTAAATCAAGAAAAAAAGACTAATTTTTAGTCTTCTTGCATTTTTTCTATCGTATCATTTTCTAATTTAGATATATCATTTGGACTCATAAATAATAATACTGTGTTTTGATAGTCTTTTAGTTTATCAGCATCATCAATAGTTATACTTTCTCCATGATCTAAATTATCAATTATTAGTTTAGATGTAACATTAGGATAGTCTTCTTGTGATTCTCTTGCCGGATGTATATCCATAACATAAGAATAATCAGCTAAATTCATAATGTTAGCAAATTGATTAGCAAACTCTTTTGTACGAGAAAATGTATGTGGTTGAAATATAGTAATCAACTTTTTATCTGGATACTTTTGTCTTACTGCTTTAATTGTAGCTTTAACTTCATTTGGATGATGTGCATAATCATCAATTACAATATTATCTTTAACTTTAGTCTCTGTAAATCTTCTCTTTGCTCCTTTGAATGTTTTAAGTGCTTTAGCAACTACTTTAGCATCAAATCTCTCATAATAACATACAGCTATTACAGCAAGACTATCTAATAACATATGTTTACCATATATAGGTAGATCAAAGAAACCATAATAATTATCTTCAACAAAAACTTCAAAACTTGTTCCTTCTTTTTTATAATCTATATTTTTAGCAATTATATCATTATCCTCATCAATTCCATAAAAGAATATAGGTTTTTTAACATCTAGATAATGTGTATAAGGATCATTTCCACATGCTATAACCATCTTCTCAGCATTATTAGCATAACTATTATAAGCATCTATTACATCATCTATATCTTTATAATAATCAACATGATCCAAATCAATATTAGTTATTATTGCATATTGAGGAGTATAATTTAAAAAATGTCTTTTATACTCACATGCTTCTAAAATAAATGTATCGTTTTCTTTGCTTGAAAAGCCTGTTCCATCTCCAATTAAATAGTTCGCACCTTTTATTTCACTAAATACATGAGCCATCATAGATGTAGTTGTAGTCTTTCCATGACATCCAGCAATAGTAATACTCTTAAATTTTCGTGTTAAACTACCAACCATCTCTTCATAGTTAAATATAGGAAGTCCCATTTCTTTAGCTTTTTTAATTTCAATATGATCATCATTAAAAGATGCACCTCTAACTATTTTCATGCCTTCTTTTATATTTGCCTCATCAAATGGAAAAATCGGTATACCTAGTTCAATTAAACCTGCTTCTGTAAAAAAATGCTTTTCAACATCACTTCCTTGAACTTCATAACCAAGTCTTTTCATGATTTGAGCTAACGCACTCATACCAGATCCTTTTATTCCTACAAAATGATACATATAAATCTCCCCTTATGCTTAATTATTTTATGTTATTTTTATTATATCATAAAACAAATTACTTAAACAACAAAAATACGTTTTATTTACAAATAAAAAAAGATAACTACTTATCATAGTCATCTAAGAAGCTTTTATAAACCCCATCTTTTTTAGTTCCCAATACACAACTTAAATTAACATTATCCATACTTTTAAATATATGATCATCAATATTAGGATTTACCTTTTTTAATTCTTTAATTAGTTCTTTTATCTCTTTTCTCTTACTTATACCATCATTATTATTATAATGTTCTTCCGTAAACTTACAAGCACAGTTAATAAACTCTAAGTCATTAAATCTAGCCCACGATTTTATATCTTCTTCTTTAACTAAATAAAGTGGTCTTATGAGTTCTAATCCTTCAAAGTTTTCACTATGAAGCTTAGGCATCATAGTTTTAACCTCACTTCCATAAAACATAGATAAAAGTGTTGTTTCAATAACATCGTTAAAGTGATGGCCTAAAGCTATTTTATTACATCCAAGTTCTTTTGCTTTATTATATAAAAATCCTCTTCTCATTCTAGCACATAAATAGCAAGGAGATTCTTTTATATCTTTAACAACATCAAATATATTACTTTCAAATATCTCTATATCAACATTTAACTTTTTAGCATTCTCTAATATTAAATCAAGATTTTTCTTATTATAACCAGGATTCATTATTACGTAATGAGCATTAAATTTAAATTTACCATGTTTTATTAACTCTTCGATACATTTAGCTAGTAAGAATGAATCTTTTCCACCACTTATACAAACCATAATATTATCATTTTCTTCAATCATATTATAGTCAGAAACACCTTTTACAAATCTAGACCATATCTCTTTTCTATATTTTTTGATAATACTTCGTTCAATTTCTTGATACTTTTCCATTTAATCACAGCCTTTTAGTTTTTTGTTTTATTTTAACATTTAATTTAAAATCATCAGGAATTATTTCAATATTTTCAAATTGTTCTTCAATTCTATAAAATAAATTTGTAAGTCCCTCTATTTTATTTTTACTTATTAAATCTTCTTTGTCAACAAATTTTTCATAATTTTCTTTATCTATTTCATATTGAAATAACTCATCATCAGTTAAATCAGATAAATCACTCCAAGCTCGTTCAAACATCACTTTAGTTTTACTACCAGTCATTGCATGATAATCATAGTTTAATACTTCTAGTAAAGGTACTTCTATATCAGTTATATTCTCTTTATCTAGCATATCAATAAATGTTTTTAAAGCAAGAACAAAAGAAGGATGATTTATAGGATTATCAATTCCTTTATTTAACTTATATAAACATCTTTCTAACTTTTTATCTGATTCTGATATTGATGTATTTTGAATACCATATATATAACACTTACCATTATCAATACCATAGTGTATATTAGGCATATGATATACAAGCTTTTTATCTCTATTTATTAAATCAAATGACATACTATTAACTGTTTCAAACCAAAATGAATTTTCATCTCTTTTAGTAACTATTATATTATCCATATATGTGTCTACTATGTTATCATTTGAATATCCATTTAATACAACATCACACTTATCAAATGTTCTATCTTCTAGAAAAGCTATTTCTCTATCTAAAAAGCCATAAATATTTGAAAAATCACATGGTAGTAATTTTAGCCATAAAGCATCTTTTAAATAATTAACCATTAAATATCTTCCACGATCACCACTATAATGCTCTTCCTTATATTTTGAATAAGCATTAATAAGATTGGTTAATTTTTCAAAAAATAATTTAGAATCATTTACATATATAGCATAATCATCATTATCTAACTTATTATTTTTTCTTAAAAATTCAATATTTTCACTACATATATTTGGTGTCCAAATATTTTCTAAAACAAAAGGATTATTTTTAACATCTTCAAGTATTTCATAAATATCGTTATTAAAAATAAATTTAAGTTCTGGTATAACTATACCACTAAGTAAACTTGGATAACATTCTATTATAAATATTTCAATAAGTTCTCTTGCTGTATGCATAATATCACCTTGGGTTAATATTATAACATGAAAAAAACTACATTTGTAGTCTTTTTTTAAATTTCTATTAATTCATATTTTGTAGAACCTAGGCCTAAACTTTCAGCATATTCTGTAATATGTCTTCCCTCTTGTCTATCAACTCTCTCAATCATTTTATTATGACCTGGATCAGTTGAATTCCATATCATATCTATAAATGCTTGATCATTAGCAACTGGATCAAGACTAGCAATTATTCCTAAATCACTCATTACAGGATCCCCTTGATTAGAGTCACAATCACAATCAACTGAGATATTATTCATAACTGTTATATAAACAATTTGTTTGTTATTATCAGATAAATAGTCAGATACAGCTTTAGCAGCTTCTGCCATTGATTCTATAAAGTCTTTTTGTTCATAATCTACTTGCCAACATAAATCAGGATCAGTTGTTTGTCCACATGAATGAATATAAGCTTTACCATTTCTTGATGCTATACCTATTGATTGATTTTTTAAATTTGCTCCAAATCCTCCCATGGCATGTCCTTTTCCATGAGCAAGATTAACTATTGAATCATAGTTTTTAAAATTCTCACCAATTATATCATAGTCTAAATGTTTACCATTTTTAACTGGGATTTTAAATTCACTATCTTTATCCATTATATCTACATCAGCAAAGCTTAAAAAACCATGTTCACGAGCAACTTCAATATGATCTTGATATGTATTTCTTTTACCCTTATATGCTGTATTACATTCTAGTATTGTACCATTAAGTTTTTTTACAAAAGGACCTATTAAATCAGCCTTTAAATATCCTTTAGAACCTGCTTCTCCAGTAGACACTTTTATACCTACTTTTCCTTTTAAATCAACTTTTAACGCTTCATATATCTTAATTAATGAATCACTTGTTATTTCTTTTGTATAATATACTTTACTCAATCTTATCACCTCTATAATTATTTTATCATAAATTGTAAAAAGTTACTCAAATTATGAGTAACTCTTTATATTTTTATTATAAATTATTAATTAGATCTAATAAGTACAGTTGAAGTCTCTGCTTTATTACCTGCTTTATCATACACAATTATATAAACAGTGGTACTTCCTTTACCATAATATGGAATATCTGCACCTGCATTACCTGCACTTGATATATCTGAAAGTGGTACATTTTTTCCACCAATAGATACAGAACCAAGACCTGATAATGCGTCTTTTACAACCGCATATATTCTAAAGTCAGTAGTTGATGGAGTTGTATAACTTCCAACTGGCCATACTTCTGGAATTGTTGGATTAGTCTTATCAATTCTAATTGTAAACATATTAGATGCAGCACTTGCATTACCTAAATTGTCAACTGCTCTAATATAGAAATTCCATTGTCCTTCCCATGTAATCCAATAGTCAAATATTGTTTTATTTTCATAGAAAGCTGTTTGCCATCCTAGTGTTGATATATCAGCAGTCCAGCTCTTTCCATCATGTGAATATTGATAATACTTAACTCCAGAACCTGTGTCTGTTGATTTAGATCTTGTAAGTACACTTTTATTTGTCCATGCACCACTTGAGTAACCATTACCCCATGTTGTATTATTGCTAGCTGTACTTTGAACTAATTGAATACTTGGTTTAGATGGTGCGGTTACATCTATTTTAGATACGGTAGCCGATGCATTACCTGTTGTATTTTTTCCATCTGTTATTCTTGCATATAAAGTAGATGTAGATGTAGATGTTGTATTATATGTAATACTTGGTTTACTTGTTGTATAATACCATGTATTTGCTACCATTGATTTAGTAGACGTTATATTAGAACAAGTACCAGGATTAGTAGATGTTCCACAACTTTTTGTTAAATTAACACTACTTGTTGCACTTCTTGTAGTTCTAACATAATATCCTGTTGGATTTCCTGATGTAGTTAGATTCCATACTTGTGATTTATAATATCCGTTAACTGCAGATGATGGTGAATTTGATGATGAAAGTGCAACTGAAAGTTGTGTCGTTTTAGCACTTCCTGTTTTACATGTTGATCCATTTCCTACCTTGTCATTAATACAAAATTGATAATAGTATGTTGTATTATGTGTGATATTACTTATTGTACAGTTACTTGTTGTTACACTACTTGCATTTGTTGTATAAGATCCACTTGTTGTTGAATACTTACATGTAACTGTATTTAATCCTGAATTTGCATCACTACTAGTTATTGGTATACTTATGCTCTTGCTTGTAACAGTTGCATTACCAAGTGTTACAGTTGGGCTTGTTGCATCTATCTTAGATACGGTAGCTGAAGCATTACCTGTTGTATTTTTACCATCACTTATTCTTGCATAAAGTGTAGCATTTGCAGCGTTTGTCTTATTATAAGTTATACTTGGTTTACTTGTTGTATAATACCATGTATTTGCTGCCATAGATTTAGTAGCTGTTATATTTGTACAACTACCAGGATTAGTACTTGTTCCACAACTCTTTGTTAAATTAACGCTACTTGTTGCAGCACTCGTACTTTTTATATAATAAGCATTTGGATTTCCAGATGTCGTTAAATTCCACACCTGACTTTTTAAATAGCCATTTTGTGCAGTACTTGGTGTATTGGTTGCTTTAAGTGCGACTGTAAGCGCAGTTGTTTTACTACTTCCTGTTTTACAAGTAGAATTATTGCCTACTTTATCACTAACACATACTTGATAATAATATGTTGTATTATGTGTGATATTACTTATTGTACAATTACTTGTTGTTACACTACTTGCATTTGTTGAGTATGTTCCATCTGTTGTTGAATATTTGCAAGTAACTGTTCCAAGGCCAGAATGTTCATCACTACTAGTTATAGGTATAACAATACTATTACTTGTAACAGATACACCACCAATTGTTGCTGTTGGACTTGTAGCATCAATTTTAGATACAGTCGCTGATGCATTAGTTGTTGTATTTTTTCCATCACTTATTCTTGCGTATAAAGTTGCTGTTTCTGTATTTGTAGAATTATAAGTTACTGTTGGTTTACTTGTTGTATAATACCATGTATTTGCTGCCATAGATTTAGTAGCTGTTATATTTGTACAACTACCAGGATTGGTATCAGTTCCACAACTCTTTGTTAAATTAACGCTACTTGTTGCAGCACTCGTACTTTTTACATAATATGCATTAGGATTACCTGTTGTATCTAAATTCCATACTTGTGTTTTAAAATATTCATTTTGAGAAGTTGTAGGTGTATTAGTAGCTTTTAGCGCTACTGTAAGTGCAGTTGTTTTACTACTTCCTGTTTTACAAGTAGAATTATTGCCTACTTTATCACTAACACATACTTGATAATAATATGTTGTATTATGTTTAACATTACTTATTGTACAATTATCAGTTGTTGCACTACTTGCATTAGTTGTATAACTTCCTGATGTTGTTGAATATTTACATGTAACTGTATTTATTCCAGAATTTATATCACTGCTTGTTATAGGTATTACTATGCTCTTACTTGTTACAATAACTGTTCCAAGTGATAACGTTGGACTTGTTGCATCTATCTTAGATACAGTAGCTGATGCATTACTTGTTGTATTTTTTCCATCACTTATTCTTGCATAAAGTGTAGCATTTTCATCACTTGTCTTATTATAAGTTACTGTTGGTTTACTTGTTGTATAATACCATGTATTTGAACTCATATTTTTAGTAGATGTAATACTTGTACAACTACCAGGATTAGTATCAGTTCCACAACTTTTTGTTAAGTTTACACTACTAGTTGCATCACTTGTACTTTTTACATAATATGCATTAGGATTACCTGTTATATTTAAGTTCCATACTTGTGTTTTTAAATATCCATTTTGTGCAGTACTTGGTGTATTTGTTGCTTTTAAAGCTAATGTAAGCGCCGTTGTTTTACTATTTCCAGTTTTACAAGTAGAAGTATTACCTACTTTATCACTTACACATACTTGATAATAGTATGTTGTATTATGCACTATATTATTTATTGTACAGTTACTAGTTGTTACACTACTTGCATTTGTTGAATATTTTCCATCGGCTGTTGAATATTTACATGTAACTTTTCCAAGTCCAGAATGTGCATCATAACTAATTATAGGTATACTTATACTCTTACTTGTTACTGTTATATTTTCCAATGTAACTGTTGGACTTGTTCTGTCTATCTTAGATACAGTTGCTGTTGAATTTCCTGTTATACTAACTCCATTTGTTACTCTTGCATATATTGTATTTTCTTCATCTTTTGTTTTATTATATGTAATTTTTGGAGAAGTCTCAAAATAATACCACTTATTTGATTGTAGGCTTTTTGTACTATCAACTATACAATTTGATGGACTATTATTTGAACCACAACTTTTAATTGATGCTACATTACTAGTGGCTTCTTTTTCAGTTTTAATATAGTATCCTTCTGCATCATTAGAATCATAATCAAGATAAGCAACTTGAGTTTTAAAATATCCCAATTGTGATGTACTTGGTGTATTATTAAATTTAACTTTTAAAGTTCCCAATTTTAAAGTGCTTACTTTAAATTCCTTTACTCTACTCAATTTTTTTCCATTAGTTGCTGTTACTTTTATTGTATATTCTTTTCCTGCTTTTAATTTATCAAATACTTTGGTAACAGTTATATCCTTACTATCATAATTATCAATATATTCTTTTCCATCTATTTCATACTTAATTGATTTAATACCTGTTTCTTTATCAACTAAATTAATATTTAAAATTATACTTTTAGAAGTAACACCTATGTTTGATATATCAATATCAGGTGCAGATACATCTAGATCTTCACAATTTTTTTGAATATCTAAATTTTGTTTATTACCTAATACGCAATAAGAATCTAGTTTAATATAACGTAATTCTGAATTGCTACCAGATATTATTTCACCTTCAAGTGGTACTGAACCTTTTAAAGATAAAATAACATTTTTATTATTTATACATTTATCTCCATCACAGATAAATGTAGAATTTGATTTTGATGCGAAATATAAATCTGCTGAATCAATTAATCCATATGCACTATCCCTAACTGCAGTTTTACGTGAATTTTCAATAACACCTATAAGTACAGGATAAGCAATTAATGCAATAATTGCAAGCACTATTATTACTGCAAGTAACTCTACTAAAGTAAAACCTCTTTTTTTCATAAAAACCTCACTTTTTTTATTAATTAATCTTATTTATTATCTTATATATTAATATAATTATATCACATATATTAATTCATTAAAACAATTAAATATTTAAGAAAACAAAAACTACTTTAAAAGTAGTTTTTATAATTATCTAACAACTTCGTAATCAATACTAGCAGCTTTAGTTAAATCTTCTCCATATGATGATGTAATTACAGTTGATGATTTAGCTTCAATGTTATCTCCAACAAATCCAGTTAAAGTAACAATAATATTTCCATCTTTATCTTTTACATTAATTTTAAACTCTTTTAAAAATTCAGTTTTATCAGATGTATTTGTTACAACTGTAGTTAAAATTGAAGTAGAATCTTCATAAATTAATGAAGTATTTGTAAAAGTAAATACTTCTAATTGTTGATCTTTTATAACTTCTTCATTTGTATTTACTTTAACTTTATTTTCTTCTTTTTTAGTTTCTTTTTTAGAACATCCACATCCTGTTGTTAGTCCTGTTAACATTAAAGTTGAAATAACTACTAATAACACTTTTTTCATTTATTATTCCTCCATTTTACTATTTTTATCTATATTCATTATAATTTAATTTAAATATTAAGTCAATATTATCTCAAAGAAAACTAATATCTATTTCCATCTTCCAGCAACATCAGCATTAGTACTATTTGGTTCAGGATTTGGTAAATCCATCTTAATTAAAAGTGGAATTCTAAATGCTCTACCAAAAGCAACACAAGTACCAGATTGAAGAGTTTTTTGCATCTCAACAATTTCACTGCTAATATTAGGAAGCATTTTTCTAATATACTCTAAATCTCTTGGATGTGTCATTTTAAATATTAGAAAGTTACTACATTGTGATATAACAGTTTCACTTATCTCAACAGGTCTTTGTGAAATAAGATTAAAAATAAGTCCATACTTTCTTCCTTCTTTAGCAACTCTCTCAAATATATTATATCCAAGCAAATAGTTATCAGTATCTTCTCTTACATATCTATGAGCTTCTTCTAAGAATATATGAAATGGTATTGAGGCTCTAACTTTAAGTCTTTTTGTAAAATCAAATAACATCCTTGTATATATCTTAGTTATTACTTTAGCAACTGAATCGTCAATATCCTCTAAGTTAAAGTTAACTATTTGAGCTTTGCCACCACTGCTAGATACTAAACTAGATATATATTGCTCAAGTGTTATAAAGTTTGGATAAGAGAAATATATAGCATTAGATCCAATTGCTAGCGAATGAAGTCTTACTTTTAAAGTAATTGCTTCATTATATGCTTTTTCATTTCTAAGTAAACCCTCTGAAATTAAAGTAAATTCTAAAGCTTTTTCTAAATCATTTAGGGTATAAAAACTAGCCTTTTTAGCTTCATATTTATCCAATTCTTCATGAATAAAACTTGAAATATATTCTGTTACTAAAATGCTTTCCGTAAAATCTCCACTTTTATCTATTTCAAAACACTCTCTAAATTTTCTAGTATAACCTAACCCTCTAACAGGAGCTTCTATATTAAATTCATTTGTTGAGCATGAATTCATTATAGCAAATATATCATTTCTTTTACTTTGAGGTGTTTGATTAGTATATAAAATACTCATTATAGCTTTAGCAATCAAATGATTTTTATAATTATTAGCCTTTTCACTATCTTCTGAAAAAATATTAACAAGTTTTAACATTCTCTCAATTATTGGAAGTTGTGCATGAGAATCAGCTCCTAAAAGAAGTGCATAATCATCTACTGTAAGAAGCCATAATGGAAGTTTTAAAATTTCTCCACCATCATCATTTAAATTAGTTGTGTAGTATTTAAAATGAAAATTTGGATTAACTTCATTTATTTTCATAAATGCACTATGATATTCTCCATATGCATCAAATATAAAGAAATTTGATTTATATGGTGGAAGCTCTGGATTTGAAAAAACATTTTGTAAAAGTCTTGCTACACCATAAGATTTACCTGATCCAGTATTACCAAATATTGCCATATGATTAGAAAATAAATCATTAATATCTACCCTAACATCAGAGTTATCATAAAGTGGTGATTTACCTAAATAAAGTGAATCAACTTTATTGATGCCAATTATAAATGATAATTCATCTTTGGTAATCATTCTAATTTTTGATTTCAAACTAGGTTTCATAGTAACACCGCTTGTAAAGTTATTACCCTTAAGTTCACCCAAAAAATTTACTTTAACAATATCACCATCTATATCTTGAATTTGACCCAAAATAGATCTTTCACCATCTTCAAATATAACATGCATATTCATGACATTGCTTTCTAATTCTCCACTTACTTTAATCTTAGCTATTTCATTACTTATATAAATTATTTTTTCAAACATATTATCTCCCCTTATAAAACATCTAATATTTTATTTTTATTAAAGTCATCTAAATTATTACATATTTCTTTTATTCTTTTATTCTTTTCATTTATTTTAAGTATACTTTCAAAATGCTTTAATTTATCTTCTGCTTCTTTTAATTGCTTATGTACTGCATTTCTAGATATATCGTTATTTTCAGCTATTTCTTGAAGCGTTAAGTTATCAAAATAATAATCTTCGAAATAAGCTTGTTGCTTATCTGTTAAAAGTTCTCCATATAAATCATATAAATCAATTAAATAAAGTCTATTATCCATTTATAACACCTACTAATACTGTTACTAATACTATTATACCAAATATTAAATAAATTGGTGTCATATATTTTCTTTTAAATACTTTATAGTTATTATAACTTAATACTAAAAGAAGTATTCCCATTAAAGAAAGCCATAAATTTTCTAAGCCTTTAACGAATATTCCAGTTATTAAAACAATTAAAAGTAAAACAGATATAATAAATTGTAAATAAAACATTGTTTTTTTCATATTACTCACCCATTTCACTAAATAAGCCATATATATATTTTTCAATATCAAAGACTTTTAAATCGTCTTTTCCTTCTCCAAGCCCTATATATTTAACAGGTATTCCAACACTATCTTTAATAGCTAAGACTATACCACCTTTAGCTGTTCCATCAAGTTTAGTTAAAACAATACCAGTTATATTTGTAATTTCTTTGAAACTTTTAGCTTGCGATATACCATTTTGACCTGTTGTTGCATCAATTACAAGTAATGTCTCATGAGGAGCATTAGGTATAATTTTGCCTATTACTTTATTCATCTTATCTAATTCATTCATTAAGTTAACTTTATTTTGAAGTCTTCCTGCTGTATCTATTAAAACAACATCATATTCTTCATTCTTAGCTTTTGTAACACCATCAAATATTACACTAGATGGGTCAAGAGATTCTCCAGATACAACATCTACCCCAATACGATTACCCCACTCATGTAACTGTTCAATAGCACCTGCTCTAAAAGTATCACCTGCAACAAGCATTACTTTTTTACCTTCACTTTTCAACTTGTTGGCAATTTTTCCTATAGTTGTAGTTTTACCTACACCATTTACTCCAACAAATAGTATAACCGTTGGACCAGACTCATTATAGTTTATTTTATTGACTATGATTTCATTTTGAACATATATAATAAACATCTCGTCAACTATAACTTCTTTTAAATCACTAACACTTGTTATATTTTCACTTTTTACACGTTTTCTTAATTTATCCATAAAATTCATGACAGTATTAACACCTATATCAGAAGTAATTAATATATCTTCTAATTCTTCAAAGTATTCTTCATCAATGATATTATGTTTCATGTTAAGTAAATTAAGTTTAGACGTAAATTCTTTACGTGTTTTTTCTAGCCCTACTTCATATTCTTTTGTTTCTTTTACAGATTCTTTTTTAAAAGCATTTTTAAATTTATCAAATAGTCCCATAATTATCACCTTACCACTTAATTTTACACTATTTGAAGATAAATTACTAGATTAAAAAAGAAACTATTTAAGTTTCTTATATGTTTTATCTACATTTTTAATATTATAGTCTTTTTGATAAGTATCTCTTATTCTTTTTAGTTCATCTATCTTGTTTATTTTACTTACAGTTATGTTATTACAAGTTATTTCTTTTTTTACATTATCAATCAAGTCTTCTAATATTTTTATATTTAAATTACATCTATCAATTTCTTTTTCTAAATGTTTAATTTTATTATCGCAATCTATTTTTGCACTTTCTTGTAATATATCATCTATACTATTTATTCCAATTAGTACAATACAAGATCCAAGCAAATGTGAAATATTAATAAAAGGTATAAAATGATTTATTAATGATGCTACTATCGCAATTAATAGTGCTAAAACATATAAAAATTTACTTATCTTTTGCTTTGTAAATTTACCTTTAGCAAGCCTATTTTTATTATATGATATTCCTCTTCTTAAACTATTTCTTTTTTCAACCATCACTTCAAGTTCGTTAGTTAATTGTACATATTTCTCACTATTTTTACCCTTTACAAAAAGTATTGAATCCTCATTTAAATAAACTGATTCATCATTGTATTTACCATATTCTGTATACATTTTCTTACCTCATTTAAATTATTTAAGTTTTTTAACCTTTAAAGTATCAACAAGCCCATATGTAGATACATATGTATTTTTAAGTTTTTTTAGATATTCAACTTCATTTACATCATTGCATTTTAAGTCATATTTTTTAGTATTATTCTTTATTTCCATTAATCTTTTTTGTGTATTAGATATCTCTTCATTATTCATTTCAATTTGATCTTTAAAAATATTTGATTCAATTAAATACTCTTTTTTTGTTAAGATAGCTAAAAATTCAATCATAGAAAACACTAAAACTTCAGAACAAGTTAAAAATACTAAAGATGAAATTAATAAGGATGAATTAGAAATTATATTAAAAGTCATTACAATTAAAAATAATATATTTACATTGGATAATAATTTAGATAATTTTTGTTTAAAGAACTTTTTTTCTTTATACTTATCTTCTAAAGTTCTAAAGCAATAATCTAAGTAATCACTTTTAATAGCTAAAACATCAAGTCTGTTTTCCAAGTCTAACATTTCATCTATATTTTCACTATTATCAAACGCTTTTACATTATTATCATCATCTAAAGCTATTACAAAACCATTAAAAGTCGCATATTTTGTATACATTAAGTATCCCTCATTTCGTTTAAATATTATATATCTAAAATTTTTATATTGCAATAAAGTAATACCAAAACTAGACAAATAAGCAAAAAAAAGTTATAATTATGTAGTTGATTATTTATTGCTAAATGGAAAGGAGAAATTAAATTGAAATTTTTTGAAGACACAGATACCAAGATTTTTGCTCTAGGTGGCCTTGGTGAAGTCGGAAAAAACATGTATTGTATGATGCATGGTAATGAAATAATCATTACTGATGTCGGAATAACTTTCCCAGGAAATGATTTAATGGGAATTGATTACGTATTACCTGATTTTACATTTTTAAAGAAAAATGAAAATAAAATCAAAGCTATATTTATAACACACGGACATGAGGATCATATTGGAGGTATTCCGTTTATTCTACAAACATTAAACATACCTGCTATATATGCTCCAAACCAAGCAGTTGGTTTAATTAGAAAAAAACTTGAAGAAAAAAATATTAAGTTTAAAAACTTAATTACATATGATGAGTCAACTAAGGTTAAAACCAAAAACTTTGAAGTAACATTTTTTAGAACAACTCACTCTATACCTGATTCACATGGTATATGTATTACAACATCAAACGGAACAATTGTAACAACTGGAGACTTTAAATTTGATTTAACGCCTATTGGTACAATGGCTAATATACATAAAATGGCATCAATCGGTGAGCATGGTGTAACTCTACTTTTAAGTGATAGTACAAATGCTTTATCTGAAGGCTTTAGTAAAAGTGAATCTAGAGTTGATGTTGCTCTATATGAAATACTTAAAAATACAAAAAGCCGTGTTATTATTGCGACATTTGCATCTAATATATATCGTTTAAAACATATTGTAGATAATTGTAAGAAAACAGGAAGAAAGATTGCTACTTTTGGTAGATCAATGGATAACAATATTGAAATATCAATTCAAGGTGGATATATCAAGCATAAAGATATCTTTATAACACCAGAAGAAGCAAATCATTTACCACCCGAAAAAGTATGTCTACTTTGTACAGGTACTCAAGGAGAACCTTTAGCTGCTTTATCTAGAATCGCTGATGGAACTCATAAACAAATTAAACTTATGCCTGATGATGTTGTTGTATTCTCATCATCTGCAATACCTGGTAATGCAATTAACATATCTAGAACTATTAATAAACTATATATGAAAGGTGTTAAAGTATATACAAATACATCACTTAGTGACGTTCATACATCAGGACATGCTAATGAAGAAGAACTTAAACTAATGATCCGACTTATTAAACCTAAATATGTAATGCCATTTCATGGTGAATATAGAATGCTAAAAAAACATGCTGATATAGCGCAACTTTGTGGCGTTCCAAAAGAAAATACTTTTATACTTAAAAATGGTGATGTACTTTCTATGTATAAAGGTGAGATTAAAAAAGCTGGTACAGTTGAAGCTGGTGATACTTATGTTGATGGTAACAGAATTGGATCTACTGGATCAATTGTCATGAAAGATAGAAAGATAATGGCTAACGATGGAATTATTGTAGTAATAGCCAATATAAACATGAAAGATAAAGAACTTTTAGGAAAAGTAAATATTACTACTAGAGGTTTTGTTCAAGTAAATGAAAATGAAGAATTATTACATGAGTTAGAAAACTTAAGTAAAAAAGCAATATTAAATAAAATAAATAATCAAATTGGATTTGGTGAAATAAAAAGTGAAATCGTTACTGCATTATCAAACTATACATATGAAAAAACAGGAAGACGTCCTATAATTCTTCCTGTTATAATGGATATCAAGAAATAACTTGATATCTTTTTTATTTTTCATTCATTTTTTCTAAAACAAAATATTTGCATCCATAAGCACAATTATTTTTAATATACTCTTCCTTTTTAGAAAAATCATTAAGTGGTTTAAATAATTTGTTTTCCTTTTTACAAAATCCTTTAAGTCTTAATTTTCCATATGACCAATCACCTAGTATATAGTCATATTCATTAAAATAATCTGTTGCTTTTGATACAACCTCATCAGTATTAAATGCATCTTTAAAGTCTTCAATAAGTTCATATTTTATATCATTTAAAATAACATATTTCATAGAATCACCAAACTTATTATAACATTTATTTAAATTAATTACTAGAACCATTTAAATAAAACGGAATATCACGGTTAGATGAATAATAATTAGGAATACTTCCTTGAATCATTTTAATAGCAATTGGAACACTGTCTTCTACCTTAACCTCTTTTATTGAAAAAGGTAAAATCATTTGTTCCGTAATACTAATTTTAATATCAAGCTCTATAATTGCATTATTAATGCCATAATCATTTACTTTTGTATCTACACTAACTATTATATCTCCAATTAAATGTAGTTTAACTGGTATCTTAGGTCCTATATTAGATAATAATACATTATTAAAAATAATACCTGTTGGTATTTCATAAATTATTCCTTTTTTTATTTTTGATTTATCTTTTAAAATAGTTACTTCTTCTAATTCTATTTCACCTTTTTCTAATTTGCTTAAATTAATTTTTAAATTCTTATTTATAGTTAATATAAGCTCATTTATTTTAGCTGTATTAAAATCAACTGTATTATTTTTTTCAATAAACAAATTATTTCTTATATTATCTATTACATTATCATTTAAAGATTTATTAATAATATAATTTATTATTTTTTTAGATTCAATTTTGCCATATTCCTCTACTTTTTTAGATAAACTAATTCCAATATATCTAAAACATATTATAAGTGATACTATTAAAAAAAAGATTAATAATAAAATAAAAGTAAATGGAGATAAATATCTTTTTTTCTTAAGTTTTATTCTTCTCATACTAAAAAATATGCATAAAAAAAACATTAATGTTTAGTTAATGTTTTTATCTTCTCTTTATTATTTTCTTTAATATTATTTTGTTGCTTAATTATTTCTTCAATATTACCATTTTCATATATATCAGATACTTGCTTTAAATATGATAGCTCATTTAATATAATATCTATTTTTGATATTTTTTTAGTATTATTATTAATTAAAGTGTTGTTTAAATCTATTTCACTCTCAAATTTACTAAGTTTTATATTCATCTTTTTTTCAATTTTACTTTTAGAATTTAATGAACTATGTATTCCAGCAAGCAAAGGAATTGATTCTATTAAGCTAAAAGTAAATAAGCCAAGTTTGGATAAATCAACATCTAATAAATTAGTTATCTTAATTACTAAAATATTTAAAATAATTGTTCCAATAACACCTAAAAGTAAATGAAAATTTTTTCTTTTTTTAACATTTTTATTATATTCTTCTATTATTTTATCTAACTTATAATTATTGTATTCTGCCTTTTCAATTCCAAGTTCTAAAGATTCTTTTTTGTTTTTTAATTCTTCTAATCTACTATCTAAAAAAATATTAAAATTTTCACTCATTTAAATCACCTAGCAAATATTCTAGCACATATTCAAAATAATTAAAACAATTATTTAACATTTTCATATAATATTTTAGGAGGTTTTATATGGCTTTTTCAGACAGTTTTTTTAATAAAGTTGAAAAAAAGACAAATGTAGGTAAAGATACTATTTTAAGACTTGCAGAAAAACTTCAAAAAAATGATTTAAAATGTGAGAATACTCTAAGAGAAGTAATAAGTGAATTAAGTAAAATAACAGGAAAACCAGTTTCTAAAGAAAAAGAAGATAAAATAATTAAAGCAGTTAAAGATGATAAAATACCTAAAGATTTAGATAAAATGATTTAAGTGTAATACTTAAACTAAGTTTTACATATAGTTAGTTAGAAAGTAGGGATTAAATGGATAAGATAGATATTATAAAAAGTATTAGTGAGCGTACTGGTGGAGATTTATACTTGGGTGTTGTTGGGGCTGTTAGATGTGGTAAATCTACTTTTATAAAAAAAGTAATCGAATCACTTGTTGTTCCAAATATAGAAGATGAATATGAAAAGAAAAGAACACTTGATGAAATACCACAATCAGCCCAAGGTAAAACAATAATGACCACAGAACCAAAATTCGTACCTTCTAATGCAGCTAAAATTAAAATAGATGAATTTGAAACTAATATAAGATTAGTTGATTGTGTTGGATATATTGTAGATGGCGCTAAAGGATATGAAGATGAAAATGGTCCACGTATGGTAAAAAGTCCATGGTATAATGAAGAAATACCCTTTGTAGAAGCCGCTGAAATTGGAACAGAAAAAGTAATTAGAGATCACTCCTCTATTGGTATAGTAATTACTACTGATGGATCATTTGGAGAAATTGAGAGAAATAGCTATGTTGAAGCTGAAGAGCGTATTGTAGATGAGTTAAAAACTTACGGCAAGCCATTTATAGTTATATTAAACTCTGCTCATCCAATGTTACCAGAAACTGAAAGATTAGCTGATTCATTAAAAGAAAAATATAATGTACCAGTTTTACCTATAAGTGTTGAGAATATGACAGAACGAGATATTTATAATATTTTAAAAGAAGCGTTATATGAATTTCCAGTAATTGAAGTAAAAGTTAATATGCCAGAATGGATTACTTGTCTAAACTCTGATAACTGGCTTAAAAAACATTATATAGATAAGATTAAAGAAAGTGTTTACGAAGTTGATAAATTAAGAGATATAGAAGGAATAACAAATCACTTCTCAGATTCAGAATATATTGATAAATCATATATTTCAAATGTAGACACAAAAACAGGTATTATTACATTAAACTTAGATTGTAAAGAAGAGTTATATAATCAAATACTAAATGAAATAATAGATGTTGATATGAATAATAAAACAGAAGTTTTAAAAATGTTTCAAGATTTTAGAGAAGCTAAAGAAGAATATGATCAAATCAAAAGTGCTCTTAAAATGGTTAAACAAACAGGTTATGGTATAGCATCACCTAGCCTTAAAGATATGAGGTTAGATACACCAGAGATTATAAAGCAAGGAACTAGGTATGGCGTTAAACTAAAAGCGACAGCTCCATCAATTCACATGATTAGAGTTGATGTAGAATCAACCTTTGAACCAATAATAGGATCTGAAATACAAAGTAAAGAATTAATTGACTATTTAACTAAAGACTATGATACTAATCCATCTAACATATGGAAAAGTGAAATATTTGGAAGAAGCTTAGATGTAATTGTTAAAGAGGGAATACAAGCTAAGTTATCATTAATGCCTGATAATATAAGATTAAAGCTTAACAATACCTTAACTAAATTAGTTAATAAAGGGTCAGGTAATTTATTTGCAATTGTAATATAAAAAAATTCTCTAATTAAAGAGAATTTTTTATATTTGATATATCTTCTAAAGACATTCCTGAAACTTTTGAAATGATATTAATATCTATGTTTTCTTTTAACATATTCTTAACAACATTTATTTTTTCTTTTTCAATACCTTGTTCTATACCTTGTTCTATGCCTTGTTCTAAACCTTGCTCTAAACCTTTTTTCATGCCTTTTTCAATGCCTTTTTCAATGCCTTTTTCCATACCAATTTTCTCAGCATATTTCATCTTGGAATTATATACTTTTCTCTCTACTGCCTCAGCATTATATAATCCTATGATTTTTTTATCTTGGCT
>JAGAYJ010000033.1 GCA_017940575.1 Bacilli bacterium
ATCAAATCCATTTCTAATATAATTATAGTATAGTTTAATTCATTTAGGAGAAAAATATGAAAAAAATAAAAAATTTATCTATTATATTTATTCTTTTATACATTATTTTACAAATAATTTTAAACAGTAGCTTAATAAATAAAACCATATTATTTTCATATAATATCTTTATTTATACTATAGTTCCTAATCTATTCCCTTTTTTAATTATTTCACGCTTTTTAATCAATTATGGTTTTGTTGATATTTGTTATAAAATATTTAATCCAATAATGAATAAAATATTTAGAATAAATGGGAACGCTTCTTTTATTTTTATTATGAGCATGCTTACAGGTTTTCCTAGTAATTCGAAATATACGAAAGAATTATTAGATAATGATCAGATAAGTTCTTTAACAGGCACAAAGGTACTTATGTTTACTCATTTTTCAAATCCTTTATTTGTAATAGGTACAATTGAAAGCTTTATTAATTTAAAAACAGCTTTAATTATATTATTTTCACATTATATAGGAAATATAATAATTGGTTTTATATTTAGAAATGCTTATTTGGATAATAAAGAATATATTGTTAAAAGTAAAAAAAGAGATTCATTTGGACTATGCCTATCAAAAAGTGTTAAGGGATCAATAGATACACTTTTACTAATTTTTGGTACAATGACTATATTTTTAATAATATCTAATTTAATTAATAATATTCTTAATTTATCATCTGAAAATAATGCTATATTAGCTGGAATATTAGAGTTTACGCAAGGATTAAAATATGTAAGTCTACTTGATGTTGATGTGAAGATTAAAGCTATGTTAATGGGGTCATTTATTTCATTTGGCGGATTAAGTGTTCATGCTCAAATACTTAGTATTATTGGAGAAACTGATATTTTATATATACCATTTTTAATATCTAGAATACTACATTCTATAATTACATCTTTAATTATATATTTAATTCTATAAAAAAAGAAAAGACAAATCTTTTCTATTTACACATTTTCTCTCCATTTGCTAAAGTTAAGTTCTTTATATTAGTTCCATTATATGTAACATTAGATAAACTATATTTACATATATATTCTCTAGCCTCAGCATATAAATCAACAGAATTAGCAGCATTTCCATTAAAATCATTAATACTACCATTTTTAACGCCAATATTTGTTGCTTGTCCAACTATATTAGACCAATTATTTCCAGTTTTATTATATGTTAATCCATTAGGTGCTTGCCCGTTTTCAAATCCTACATAAAAACCTTTTAAAGTTTCTTTAGAAGCTATATTATTAGTTTGATACCACCAATAATAATTTCCTGAAGAAAGTGCAGCATCATTATAGTTTAATAATAATGAATAATAACCATCTTGATATGACTGACTTATTTCTCTTTTTTCTTTAGCAGATAATGAAGCATTAGATGTAATATCATTTATAATACTTTCATGATTTAAAGTCATTTTAAAGGTATGTAGTGATGTTAGAGTTGAAAATGTATTTGCATTATTATTTTTAATAAAATTATTATAATCACTACCAAAATAATTGTCTTTTGTCTGTCTAAATAATTTAACAAATATTCCTCTTACATGTGTTGAATCTTCATCTATAATTGATATATTCGTATTAATTCCACTAAGTGTAACAGGAGTAGATGCTATGTCACTACTTATATTAATGGATGTGTTACTTCTATTGTATGTTTTTATTATATTAAAACCAAAATTTTCATTGTCTAATAATTTAGATATAACAGGTATATTAATTGAAATAACTGAGTCATCTCCAGTTGTAAGTGCGCTTGATGTTTCATCATATTCAACACTTAAATTACCAAAATAACTAGAATTATCAATTTGAAGAGTATAGTCTCCATACTTAATAGTTTTATTTCCAGGATCAACAAGTAAGTTTTTAACCGTTCCTTCACCATATCTAAATGTTAAACATGAAAGACCACAAGTTGTTATACTCACTAATTCCTTATTATTTAAATCATCATATATATATTTTGTCATTATACCTTGTTTATTTAATAGAGTTGTTTTAACATCACCACTCAAATATACTTCCTTAAGTGATAAAACTAGTTGTAAAAGTACAATTGAAATAGTTGCAACAAGTGTAAATGAAACAGCTACCTCTATTAAAGTAAAACCTTTATTATTCTTCATATTATCCTCCTATTAGCTTATTGCTATTACTGCATAAGTATTGTTTTTATATTCTACAATAATTCTTCTTCTTTGATTTATTTCTATTGAATTAATACTAAGTACAAATTTTTTAAATCCTGTATTAAATACATTTTGATCATAGTTATTGTTCTTTAAATCATTTTGTAAATTACTTATATTATTTCCAACATATAAAATATGACTTGCATCCATTTTTGAAGTGATTTTTTCGCATATTTTTGTCTCTGTTAAATTCCATGCACCTAATGTACATTTTCCATTTAATAAAACATAGCCTTTTGTTGAACTACTTAAGTTTTGATCAAGACTGCTATATCCATTTTTACTTATAAAATCAACTAATACTTTACCACTATATAACCCAGGTATTGTATTATATCTAAAACTATTGTCATATGATCTTTTAATAGTTGAAAATTGAATGAATAAAAATATAAGTGCCCCTAATATAATTGTTGATGCAATTAAAGTTTCAATCAACATAAAACCTTTATTTTTCATACCTCACCTCATTTATATATAATCGTTGTTGTATCAAAGTATTTAATATTTGAATTACACCAATCTAAATCAGGTTCATTTCCAAAACCAAATATTTCTGTTAAGTCAATAAGCATTACATTATCAATATAAATATTATTTGGTATTGTTGATGTAACTATATTATATTTATAGTTACCTTGTGTTGTTGGTGTAAATATAGAACTTATATAATTCCATTTTTTTGCTTCTAATTCATTAAATGATACATTAGCATAATTATTATCTTCATTTAAATATATATTTGTAGATCCTGATTCATTTTTATCTAGATATATATATTCACTTGCAAAATAAATGTGATTTGCTTTTAAACTTATAGATTGATATATTGAATTTGAGTCATTATTAATTGGAACAAATGCAAGTGAGTTATTTCCACTCTTTTTAAAACTAGTATTTATACTAGACATATTTTGTACGGTATTCCAACTGTTTAATCCATTTTCAAATCCACTATTATTAGCTATATTTGTAAGTGTATATGGTGTTAATACAGATAAATCTATTCCGATTCCAACAGAAGCATATGTATCATTATTATAAGCTACTATTAATCTATATTCATAATTATTCTTATAATCTGGCAATCTTTTAATAAAACTTTTAAATTTTTTATCAATGTTAATATTAGGCAGTTGATTTTTAAAAGAAGTTATATCTTTATTTACAAATAATACTTGTTTTACACCTTCCATATTAATTATTTTACTACATAAAGTAGTAGAATAAGCACAATTCGTTATATCAAGATAGGTTTTATCATTCATATTTTCTTTTATTGATTCATAACCTGTTTTTTCTAAATATTTGGCAATATTTCCGGCATAATATAAACCTTCTACTGTATTATATCTAAAACTTATATAATAAGAATTCCTTATTTTTGTAAATTGAACATATAAAAACACTAGTGTTCCTAATACTAAAGTCGACACTATTAATGTTTCAAAAAGCATGAAACCAGAATTTTTTTTCATAAAGTTAACTCCTTTTTATTGTCTTTATCTAAAACTTATTATATAATAGATTTAGAATAAATGCTAGTCAAATTTAAAAAAAAGACTAAAGGGGATGGAAAAAAATGTTAAAAAAATACGACTTTGATAAAATGCCTGTTGTTGAGATTGTTAATGATATTCTAGTTGACGCAAGCAAAAAAGGTGCAAGTGATATTCACTTTGACCCACATGAAGAATTCATGAAAATTAGAATACGTATAGATGGAGCTTTACAAGACTATGCTGAAATTCCAAATGCAGTTAAGAAAAACTTAGTAACACGTGTTAAAATTTTAGCTGGTATGAATATAACTGAATCAAGATTACCACAAGATGGTGCTATTAAACAAAACATACAAGATGTTTCACTAGACCTTCGTGTATCTTGCTTACCTACTATTAATGGAGAGAAAATAGTTATTCGTATCTTAGACTATTCAATGAGTTCAAGTGGACTTGAAGCATTAGGATTTAGCGATAAAAACTATGAAAAAATCATGAAAATGATTAACATGCCAAATGGTATTATATTGGTTACTGGTGCTACTGGATCAGGTAAATCTACTACAGTATACTCTATCCTTCAAAAAATGAACAAAGAAGATATTAATATTATAACTGTTGAGGACCCAATAGAAATGAACATTGAAGGTGTAAACCAAGTTCAAACTAATAGTGAAATTGGACTTACTTTTGCAAGTGCACTTAGATCTATCTTACGTCAAGACCCTAACGTTATAATGGTTGGAGAAATTCGTGATACAGAAACTGCTAAAATTGCCGTTCGTGCATCAATTACTGGACATATTGTTTTATCTACAATCCACACTAATAACTCACTTAATACAATTGAAAGACTTTTAGATATGGAAGTTGAAAGATACTTACTATCAAGTGCATTAACTGGTATAATTTCACAAAAATTAGCTCGTAGATTATGTCCTAAATGCAAAAAGAAAAAAGCAACTAATGACTATGAAAAAGAATTATTTAAAAAAGTACTTCATCAAGATGTAAATGAAATATGGACTGCTGAAGGATGCGAAGAATGTGGAAATGGATATTCTGGACGTATTGCTTTACAAGAAGTATTACTTGTTAATCAAGAAATTAAAGATGCAATTAGTTCTAATATGAGAAAAGAAGAATTAAGACATTTAGTTTATAGATCTGATGTTACTACTCTACTTCAAGATGGTTTAGAGAAAGTTATGAATGGTGAGACAACATTTGAAGAAGTTTTAAAACTTATTGAACTTGATAATGATGATCCAAAAGAAAATGATGACAACTTACAATCAGCTCTTAAGTTTACTAAAATAGCTCAAGAATCTGTAAGTGATGAACCAACATTTACAGAAATGCCAAAATATGAAGAAAAAATTGAAGTTAAAGAAGAACCAGTTGTAGCTAAAGAACCTGAGTTAGAAATAAAAGAAGAGCCTAAAAAAACAGCTGAAGAAGAAATTCATGAAGAACCAGCTAAAGAAGAAAAAATTGAAGAAGAAATAAAAACAACTCAAGTTGAAGATGATTGGTCAATGCCTGAAGTTGAAATTAAAGAAGAACCAGTTATAACCAAAGAACCTGAGTTAGAAATAAAAGAAGAACCAGTTGAAGAAAAAAACGATTCAAAAAAATATTCTTATGCTGATATAGATGATGATGAAGATTTAATGAATATGGAATTTTAAAAGAAAGATATCTCAAATTTGAGATATCTTTTATATTATTTATCATTTATCCTCCTAATTATTACATTATTTATCAATAAATATTGACAGTTCGTTAATTTATATATGAGTATATATTATTACTTATAGATATTTAATATACTCACTATATCTTACATTTTAATCACCTTCTATTTCATTAAATATATATATTATTTTAAATGTTGTTTTATCTCCTTTCTAATATAAATTATATATTTCCTATATGAAATATTTATGTTTTAAATGTGAAAAATATATAAAAAGACAAATAAAAGTATTATTTGTCTAAAATAAATAATTCTAAAGCAATATTCTTATTAATTCTACCGCTTTTAATTTTTAAATCTAAATTGGCAAGTTCATATATTTTTTTTATAAGTATTTTTTCATCATACTTTCTAGCTTTTTCTAAAGCTTTTTCAATTGTATATTTCTTTTGTAATAGTATTTTCATCATATCAAAGATACTATTTCTCATACTTGAAAGTTTTTTAACTTGATACATTAGCCTAAATTGATTTGATAACATTACTATTATTTTTATAGGTTCTTCTCCCATTTTAATCATTTCATAATAGCTATCTAAAGCATCTTTTTTATTATTTTTTATAATATTATCTATTAAATGAAATATATCAATATCTACTGTTTTATGTGTAAGCGTTATTATATCACTACTTGTTATATTATAATCATTATCTTTATATGTTTTAATCTTATTTATCTCATTATTAAGTATACTAAGATTATTCCCTACTCTATCTATTAAAAGTCTAATATCAGTTTGACTAATATTATAATCACCAAACATCTCTTTAACATTTTTAATAATATCAAAATTACTATTAAACTCTATTATTTTTCCATTTTCTTTAACTAATGACACTATTTTTTTTCTATTATCTAGCGATTCAGAATTAACTATAAATACAAGTGTCGTTGAAGAATTTGGATTGTGTAAGTAATCTTCTAAATATTTAATATCATCTCTTTTTTTAGAACTTCCTGTAAATATAGTACAATTAGATAAGATAATTAATCTTTGATTTGAGAAAAGCGACATTGATGATGCATCATCGATAATGTTTTTTAGACTGACTTCTTCTAAATCATATTCTGAAATATCATTTATATCAAATTTATTTTTAATTTTAGAAAGTTCTTTTTTTATTAAAAAATCCTCTGTCCCATATAATAGATAAATCATATAATCACCTAATTAATTATATCAAAAAAAAGAAGACATTTATAGTCTTCTATTTTATTATGAGTAAATTTTTTAATTTATTATAACTATCACTTGTAAATTCATCATAATTAATTGTCGTATCAATCAAGAATGAATCATCAAATAATAAATCTCCTTTATAAGAACATATAATACTTACATTTTTTTCTTCTCCAATATATTTATATATACCTAATGTAAAATTATTAGTTTTAATTGAACGATTTATAACAATATCTTTTAAGTTATTTAATGCATTTATATCAAATAACTCATTTGTATCTATAAAAATACTTTTATTATTTGTATTCAATGAAATAACATTACTCATAAAATTCCCCCTTCTTATGGGCTATATTATAACATATTTTATAAACTAGTCAACTTTAGCCATTTTAAAATAAAATGTAGTTCCTTTATTTTTCTTAGATTTAACACCATATTCTAAGTTATGAAGCATAAATATGTGTTTAACTATTGATAAACCAAGTCCTGTTCCAATCGTATTTCTCTTATGAAGTTTATCAGTTCTATAATATTTATCCCAAATAAGATCTAATTCATCTTCTTCAATACCTGTTCCATGATCTATTACTTCAACTAAATACTTATTATCTTCAAGACTTAATTTTACTATTACTGTTTTATCATCTTTTACATAGTTAGTAGCATTACCTATTAAATTATATATAACTTGTTCTATTTTTCTTTTATCAGCAGATACATATGCATTTTTTATACCTTTATATTCAAATTTAAAGTTTTTTGTCTCTTCTAAGTATGAGAATCTATCTACAACTGTTTTAATTAATTCATCAAGATCAAATCTTTCAATGTTTAACTCAACTACATTAGATTGCATTTTAGATAACTCTAGTATATCATTTACAAGAAGATTTAATCTATTTGCTTCATCAATAATAGTATTTAAGTTACTATCTCTTTTTTCTTTATTATTATATGTTAAATCACGAACCATCTCGGCGTAAGCTTTAATCATTGTTAGTGGTGTTTTTAAATCATGTGATACATTAGCCATCAACTCACGTCTTAATTCATCTGTTTTAGCAAGCTCAGTATTTGCCATGTTAAGGGTATCTGCAAGTGAATTAAGTTCAATTATATCTGATTTAGTATCAAATACTATATCATGATTACCACCAGCCATTTTATTTGCTGTATTATTTAACTTAACTATTGGCTTAGATATTCTTTTTGCTATAAAATAAGCAAGTATAAATGATAATAATAATACAATTATAGTAACATATACTAGCTGTCTAGATAAGATATTAACTGTTGAATTAAGTGGCATTAAAGATGCATTAACGATTAAATAGTTTCCATCATTAAGCTTTAATACATAAATAATCATCTTGCCGCCACGATTACTATCTAATTTATATATTTTTTTATTTGTATTACTATTTAATAATTCATTTCTATAATAAGAATATGTAGAATCATTTGAAAGAGCCCCCATGCATCCTCTATTATATATACTAGATGAATATACTTGATTATTACTATCAATAATTTCAATACATACACCTTCAGTATAAGTTATAGAATCAAGTGCAGTTTCATAATTTCCTGAATTATATGATTTAGATATTTTAGTCGCTATAGACGCTATTTCTTTTGTCTTAACCCATTCATAATATGTATTTAAAAATATTACTTGGAAAAACCATAAAAAACCTAAGATTGCTACACTAAAGATAATTAAAAATTTAAGTATCTTTAGGCGTAGGCTTGATTCTTTAGACTTCAAATTTATATCCTAATGATCTTACAGTTTTAATTAAATCACGGTATTTTCCAAGATTATTTCTAAGCATTTTAATATGAGTATCTATAGTTCTATCATCACCATAAAAATCATATCCCCAAATATTACTTAATAATTGTTCTCTTGATAAAGCAATATTTTTATTTTTAACAAAGTATACTAATAAATCATATTCTTTTGGAGTAAGTTTTAACTCAACATCATCTATTTTTACTGAATGAGCTTTATAATCAATAGTTAAATCTTCATACTTAAATATATCAGTCTCACCATTTTTTCTTTTCATTATAGCCTTTATTCTAGCAATTAATTCTTTAGGTGAGAATGGTTTTGTTAAATAGTCATCAATTCCTAAATCAAAACCTGTTAATTTATCAAATTCCTCAGATCTAGCCGATAATACAATTATTGGAATATCTTTTATCTTTTTTATCTCACGACATGCAGAAAATCCATCAAGTTTTGGCATCATTACATCCATTATAATAAGCTCAATATCATTGTTAAATTTAACAATATCAATAGCTTCCATTCCATCTTTGGCCTCAATACATTCATATCCATCATTATTTAAATATTCTTTTATAACATTTCTTATTAATTCCTCATCATCTACAACTAAAATTTTCATAAAATCCTCCTTAATTACTTCATATATTATCTGTTATTTGTGAATATTATGTGAAATTTATTCATATTTTTTAAAATTATTTGATTTAATAAATTCGCCATCTATATTAAATATAGCATCTACATTTTTTAAACTATTTATATATTTTAATTCCTCATTAATATCTTTACTTAGAAGTGTATGAGCAATTTTTTCACATTCTTTATCACTTATAACAGTTACAACACTTTTACCCTTTATATAACTAGATATACACTTATTTTTAGCTTTTATAACTTTTGTTACTTTTAAATCATCAAGCGCATCAGGAAGCCCTATTCTAAATTCATTATCACTCAACCTAATAGTATTATCCATATTTATTATATATTTATTATAATGATTTTTATCTAAGTATTCTTTTACTAAATTATTTAAATATTCTTCTTTTTCATCCATTATTAAGTCATTATTATCTAAATATATTTGATTGATATCCTTAAATGCTTTTTTAGGTTCATATAATGCCCATATTTTAACGATTATTGTCTCATTAGAGTATTTGTATGTTTTAGTGTATTCACGCATCATAAAGCCATTTAAAATTAAAAATACAACAAGTATAAATAAAATTGAATAAATAATAGTATTTATTTTATTCATATCATCACCACTAATATTATAACAAAAAAAGAACTTAAAATAAAATCTATTTTAAATTCTTCATATCAACTAATATTACATCATGTCCAATTGTTTTAATATCGCTAAATAAAACTTCTACTTCACTACTGCTTGGAATAAAGTTAAGTTTTGTCCTTTGAATTATAAAAGATATGATAGACCCTGTATCACTTATTACAGCATCTATTATTTTACCTATTTTCTTACCATCAGATAGATTAATTATATCTTTATCTTGCAGATTACTCAAACGCATAAAACCACCTAATTCATTATATTCTATTTGATTAATTTTTTAATCTTTTCTATACCGTTTTTTTCTAGTCTTGATATTTGAGCTTGACTTATTCCAATTTCACTTGCGAGTTCTAATTGTGTTTTTCCTGTAATATACCTCTCTAAAATTATATATTGTTCTTTAGGTTTAAGCCTTTTTAAGGCTTCGTTTAAAGCTATCTTTGTATCATTATCATAATAATCTTTATCATCTTTTAACTGATCAGATAAATATATTGTATCTCCACCATCATTATAGATAGGCTCAAACATACTAATTGTATCTTTCATAGAATCAATTGCTTCAACTATCTCTACCTCAGGTATATTAAGTAAGTTAGTAATTTCACTAATTGAAGGTTCTCTGCCAAGTGTGCTTGTTAATTCTTCTCTTGCTTTTAATACTTTATAGGCTGTATCTTTAATACTTCTAGATATTCTAAGAGATGAGTTATCTCTTAAATATCTTCTAATTTCGCCTAATATCATTGGTACAGCATATGTTGAAAATTTAACTTCATGTGAAAGATCGAAGTTATCAATTGCTTTAATAAGTCCAATACAACCCACTTGAAATAAATCATCCATATTATCTCTATTGTTATATTTCTTTAATATAGATAAAACAAGTTTTAAATTGCCATTAATTAACTCTTCTTTCGCACTCACATCTCCACTTTGATATTTTTTAAATAAAATAATCATTTCTTCATGCGTTAATACTTTTAAATTAGATGTATTAACATTAGATATTTCAACTTTGCTCAATAAAAAATCTCCTTTCACTTTATTATGAGCAAAAGGAGATTCTTTATTCATTTAAAAGATCATTGTTTTATCTAATTTTTTGATGTGTTCAATTAAATCATAATGAGATGAAGCTAAAGTGTATTTTTGTGGAGCATAAAACTTAAATCTACTTTTTAGTTCTGTTAAAGTAATTGGTTTATTAAGTTTATATAAGTGCGCAATATGATATGCATATTCATATTTCATATGATTATTAAATTCAATATTCCCAATACCATTTTCATCAATTTTATCTGGATAATGAACAACATTATCAATAACCATTATATATTTTAGACATGATGTATTTGATTCATATACATACATTGTTTTAATATCTTTTATTAAATAACTTCTAAATTCATAATTCTTTAATTGTTCTTCTATATTTTTAGTATGTTCAGGTTTAATACTTATTAAAACGTCCATATCATCACCTAATAAATTATACCAAAAAAAGAGTAATTTATCTACTCTTCTGGGACTTTAATTTTAGTTTTAATTGGTTTTTTATATGATTTATAAATATCAAGTTCATTTATTGTTTTTAAAATTATTTTTTTAATTTCAATAAGTTCATTTTTACTATAATTTTTAATATTATCTAAAGAAATACATTCTTTATATATTATATTAAAAATTTTTGATATTTTATCACTTTCAAGACTATATATAGCTCTACTAGATTCTCTAAATAAGGCTTCTTTATAAAATAATTTTTGCCTGTTTATATTTAATTTAAAATAATCTTCATCAAATGCATCATTATACATTAAATCTATTTGAAGAGGTTTTAAAATTGATACAATTCTTTCTTTTGGTATATGATTATAATATATGATTTCTTTCGCACTTTTACTATAATTAAATACTCTAGAATATAAATCGGTAAAAGCATATTTACTATACTTATCTTTTTTAACCAAATATTTTTTTATACCTTCAATTTTATCTTGACTCGATAAATCAAGAGCAATTAAATTATTATCAAATAGTTCATTTACATCACTATCAATTACAGCTACTTCATGAATTTCTTGTCTTAAATAATAATTAAATAGTTTATCAAAATCCTTTGTAAAAGATATCCATGGTGTATTAAAGTATTCACTTCCATTTAATATGTGAGAGTTAACAGTTGCTAATACACTAAAAATAGTTTGTAATTTTTCAATATCACACATATTGCTCATATCAAAGTTATTTCTTTTTTGATATTCATTCAAATAATATAAATCATCTTTACTAATAAAATTTTTAAGTTCCTCATTATTAAATGAATTTAATATATCTTTACTTTTGATATTTTTTGCTTCACTATACATAGGTTGTATAAGAGAATATAAGAAATCAAATCTATCTTTAACGATATTGTATAAAACATTTTTTGCATATAACCCATTTTTATATGGATCAACAATAATATCTAAGTTATTAAGTGCTCTATATACATACATCTTTATCACTCCATGTGTGCTATTATATCATTTAATAAAGAAATGTCAAAAAAATACCATTATAGGTATTTTTTTAGTTTATCATATTCACTTGATTTAATATTTGTTTTATTTAACTCTTCAAATAATTTCTTTTGCTCACGAGATAATTTCTTAGGTATTTCAACTTCTAATATTACATACATATCTCCTGTATGAGATGAATTAGGTCTTTTAACCCCTTTACCTCTAAGTCTTTGTTTATCATTAGTTTTAGATCCAGCAGGTATAGTTAAAGTAACAGGTCCATATAGAGTTGGAATATCTATTTTACATCCTAGAACTGCTTGTGTAATTGTAATTGGAACAACTAAGTAAATATCTTCTTCATCTCTTTTAAATATAGGGTGTTCTTTAACATTAAATTCAATATAAACATCCCCATTAGCACCACCATTAACACCAGCTTCACCTTTTCCGGCTAAGCGTAGTCTTAAACCTGTATCAACACCTGCAGGTATTTTAACGTCTAACGTTTTATTATTAACAACTCTACCTGTTCCTCTACATTTTGAGCAAGTTGATTCAAATGTTACGCCTTTACCACCACATCTAGAACATGTAGTTTTAGTCATAAATGTACCAAAGATTGTACTTTGTTGTCTAGATACTTGACCTGTTCCATTACAATCAGGGCATCTTTTTTCACCCTTGCCACCTTTACCATGACAATCACTACATTCTTCTGAAACATCTATATTAATTGATTTAGAAGATCCAAATACAGCTTCTTCAAAAGTTAAATTCATACGCATTAATGTATCATTACCACGTCTTGGTCTATTTTTACTTTGGCCTCTACCTCCAAAGCCAAAGCCAGTACCAAATAAATCACCAAATATATCTGAAAAATCAAAATCCCCAAAATCGAATCCCTGAGCACCACTTCCACCAAATCCATTATTTTCAAAAGCAGCATGACCAAATTGATCATATTGTTGTCTTTTATTTGAATCTGATAGTACAGCATAAGCTTCTTGAGCTTCTTTAAATTTTTCTGCTGCATTAGGTTCTTTAGATACATCAGGGTGATATTTTTTAGCAAGCTTACGGAATGCTGATTTTATCTCAGCATCCGTTGCATTCTTACCTACACCTAAGACCTCATAATAGTCTTTTTTATTCATAATGTTACTCCTTTCATGATGCTTATATTAAACTTTTTAACTCTTCTACTTTTTCTTTAAATACTTTTAAAGCATCATTAACAGTATCAGGTTTTGTCATATCAATACCTGTTTTCTTAAGTATATTTAAAGGGTAATCAGAACCACCACTTGATAAGAAATCAAGATAGTTTTCTAAGGCATGTTCTTTACCATTTAATATATCATTAGCTATTTTAATAGCACATGATAATCCTGTAGCATATTTATATACATAAAATGAAGTATAAAAATGAGGAATTCTTGCCCATTCGAAGCGTATTAAATCATCACTTACTACATTATCACCATAATATAGTTTATTTAACTCGAAGTAAGTATTAGAAAATTCTTCTTCAGTAAGAGCAATGCCATTTGCTTCTTTTTCATGCATTATTTTCTCAAACTCAGCAAACATAGTTTGTCTATAGATAGTTGTTCTAATTTTCTCTAATAAATCAGTTAAGTAATATATTTTTTCTTCTTTAGTTTTCGCATTTCTATATAAATATTCATTTAATAATATTTCATTTGTAGTGGATGCTATCTCGGCTAAGAAGATTGCATAATTATGATTTACATAGTTTTGATTTAATTTAGAATAATACGAATGCATTGAATGACCTAACTCATGTGCCATAGTACTTACTGAATCAAAGTTATCAGTATAGTTAAGTAGAACATATGGATATGAGTCATAGCATCCCCAACTATAAGCACCTGATTTTTTACCAATATTCGGATATATATCAATCCAGTGCTCATCAAATGCTTTTTCTAAATCTTTTAAATATCTATCTCCAAGAGGTCTTAAAGCATCAAATACTAGTTTTTTACCATCAGCGAACGGTATATTTAATTCAACTTTATCAGTTAAATCAACATACATATCATACATATGAAGTTCATCTAAATTTAAGATTTTTTTCTTTAGAGCCATATATTCATACATAGTATCTAAGTTATTATGAATAGATTCTATTAAACTATCATATACACTTATATCAATATTATCTTCAAATAAACTTTGTTTAATAGGACTTTCAAAGCCTCTAACTTTAGATGAGAAGAAGTTTTCTTTAATATTTCCTTTTAAACATGCAGCAATTGTATTTTTAAGTCCTTTAAAATAATTATACATAGAATTAAAAGCATCAATTCTAACTCTTCTATCTTTACTATTCATATATTTTGAATAGTTAGCATGAGTAAGTTCTACATCAACACCATTTTCATCTTTAATAGTTCCTAAGTTAACATCTGTATTATCAATATTATTAAATACATCATCACCAGTACCCATTGCGTTAGATGCAAGTGTAATAATTTCTTCTTCTTTTTCGCTTAAAATATAAGGTTTATTTCTAAATAATTGTTCTAAATCAAAACTATATTCTTTAAGTCTAGAGTCTTCTTCAATATATTTTTTAATAACTTCATAATCACATTTTAATATCTCAGGAGTTATAAATGTTGTTTTTTCTGATACATCATTAATTAGTTTTTCTACTTCCATAAAAAGTGCTTGTGATTTAGAATTAGTTGTATCTGAGTCATAATTCATATGACTATAGCAATATAATTTTTCTATTTCTCTAGATAATTTTTCATTTGTTTGATAAAAATTATATAACGAATCACTAGAGTCACATATATGACCTTTAAATTTAAGAAGTTCTTCTAAAATATTTTTAATATCACTTTTAATCTCATCAACACTCTTATCAAGCATTACATCTAAATTCCATTTAAACTTACTATCTACTTCATTTCTTAAACGTTCTTTCATGTTTTACCCTTTCTATTTAATAATCAAGAAGTTCTAGTATACCTAGAACTTCATTTGACTTATTATTTTTCAGTGTATTCAGCATCAATTGTATCATCTGATTTTGCATTAGATGATTCAGTATTGTTTTGTGCTTCTTGTTGAGCTTTAGCAATATCTTCATATACTTTTTGAGCGAATGCCATAGCAGTTTCTTGTAGGGCATCCTTTTTAGTTTTAATATCATCGATATTACCTTTTTCAAGTGCTTCTTTTAAGTCTTTTATTTGACCTTCAGCTTTTTCTTTATCAGCGCTTGATACTTTATCTCCTAAATCTTTTAGAGATTTTTCAGTTTGGTTAACTAATTGTTCAGCTTCATTTTTAAGATCTGCTTCTTCTTTTCTTTTTTGATCTGCTTCTCTGTTTGCTTCAGCTTCCTTAACCATTCTATCGATTTCTTCATCTGATAAATTAGTTGAAGATGTAATTGTAATTGATTGTTCTTTTCCTGTTCCTAAATCTTTAGCTTTAACATTTACGATACCATTAGCATCTATATCAAATGTAACTTCGATTTGAGGTACTCCTCTTGGAGCAGCAGGAATATTAGTTAATTGGAAACGTCCAAGTGTTTTGTTATCACTAGCCATTGGTCGCTCACCTTGTAAGATATGAATATCTACAGCTGGTTGATTATCTACAGCAGTTGAAAATACTTGTGATTTACTTGTTGGAATTGTAGTATTTCTTGGAATTAATACAGTACATACATTACCTAAAGTTTCAATACCAAGTGATAGTGGTGTTACATCTAGAAGTACGATATCATCTACTTCACCAGTTAAAACACCACCTTGAATAGCTGCACCCATAGCAACTACTTCATCAGGGTTAACTCCTTTAGATGGTTCTTTACCAAGTTCTGCTTTAATTAAATCAACAACTTTTGGTATACGTGTAGATCCACCTACTAATAATATTTTATCAATATCATTCTTAGTTAAGTTAGCATCTTTTAGTGCATTTCTAACAGGTTCCATAGTAGAATCTAACAAATCAGAAATTAAGTCTTCAAATTTAGCACGAGTTAAATTAACTTGTAAGTGAAGTGGTCCAGATTCTGATTGAGTGATAAATGGTATAGATACTTCTGTTGAAGTCATACCAGATAAGTCTTTTTTAGCTTTTTCTGCAGCATCTTTAACACGTTGCATAGCCATTTTATCATTTGTTAAATCAATTCCGTTTTCACGTTTAAATTCACTTACTAAATAGTCCATTACACGGTTATCGAAGTCATCTCCACCTAAATGGTTATTACCACTAGTAGAAAGTACCTCAAATACACCATCACCAAGTTCTAGAATAGATACATCGAATGTACCTCCACCTAAGTCATAAACTAAGATTTTTTCATTTTTATCTTGTTTATCTAAACCATAAGCTAAAGCTGCAGCTGTTGGTTCATTGATAATTCTTTCAACTTCTAAGCCAGCTATTTTACCAGCATCTTTTGTTGCTTGTCTTTGAGAGTCATTAAAGTATGCAGGAACAGTAATTACTGCTTTTGTAACAGTTTCACCAAGATATGCTTCTGCAGTTTTCTTTAAGTCTCCTAAAATCATAGCTGAAATTTCTTGTGGAGTATAGTCTTTTCCATTAACGTGTACTTTTTCACTAGTACCCATTAATCTTTTAATTGAATATACTACATCTGGATTTGTAATCATTTGGTTTTTAGCTTTAATACCAACGATTGTCTCTCCACCTTTGAATGCTACGACAGATGGTGTAGTTCTATTTCCTTCTGGATTAGCTATTACTTTAGCTTCTCCTGATTCATAAATTGCAACACAACTATTAGTTGTACCTAAGTCAATACCTATTGTTTTACTCATATTATCCTCTCCTTTATTCGCTTACTTTAACCATTGCTGGTCTAAGTACTTTATCTTTTAAGATATAACCTTTTCTAAGTATTTCAATAACCATTCCAGGCTCCATATCACAAGACTCTGTCATTACTGCTTGATGATAAGCGGGATCAAATGGTTTATTATTCCCATCAATAGCTTTTACGTCGTATTTTTCTAAAATACCAAGTAAATTAGCATAAATCATTTTAAAACCAGATAAGAATTTAGAAACTTCATCAGTTAAATTATTATCATCCATCTTTATTGCAGATTCAAATGTATCAATAATAGTAAGCATATCAGAAACTAATTCTTCATCTTTATATTTAAGCATTCTTGATATTTCTTCATCTTTTCTTTTTCTATAATTAATCATTTCAGCTTTATCACGTAATGCTTTTTCTTCTAACTCTTTTATTTTATCTTCATATTCTTTTAGTTTATCATTTTCTGATTCTTCTAATTGTTTGATTTTTTCATCTAAGATTTTCATCATATCTTCTTTTGTTATATTTTTAGTTTCTTTTTTAGGTTTCTTTTTTTCTTCTTTTATTTCATCATGTTTTTCCATTTAGTCACCTACTTTTCTATGTTCTCTTTAATATAGTTTAAAAGAGTTGTTACACGGTCATATTCCATTCTTTTAGGACCGATTAGAGCAATTGTACCTTCTTCACCATTTACGTTATATTTTGTCTTTATTATAGTCATATCATCATCAAATTCATTTTCGCTACCAATATATATGTTAACACCATTATCTTCTTCTTTTATTTTATTAATTAAACTCTTATCTTCAAATTTATCTAAAATATTTTTCATCTTATCAATATTATTAAATTCAGGCTGTTTTAACATATTATTAGCTCTGTTAACTCTAACCTCAGCATCTTCCTTAAATTCATTAAATACATTATATAATGCATCAAATATCGCTTTTTGTTGTTTTACGCTTGTTGCTATTTGAGGTTTTACTTCTAACTCTAGCTTCATACTAACTTCATCAATAGGTGTTCCAACAATAAATCTATTAATTAAATCGACAGTTTGTTTTATTTCTAGTGGTGATACTACTTCATTAGTAGATACATTTCTACTTTCTACATGTCCTTTATCAGTAATTACTATAGCCACCATACTAGTCTCACTTATTGGAACAACTTCTACTTTGCTTATTTTATTTTCACTTGATGATTTACCTAAGACAATTGACGTATAGTTTGTTAAATCAGATATAATCTCCATACTTTTTACAATTGCATCTGAAAGTTGTAATGATTTATTTTCAAATATACGTTGAAGTGTTAAAACATCTTCACCAGTAAGTTCTTTTGGACGCATTATGTTATCTACATAATATCTATATCCTTTTTCACTTGGAACTCTGCCTGATGATGTATGTGTTTTTTCTAAATACCCTAAATTTTCTAGTGTATTCATCTCACTTCTGATTGTAGCACTTGAGCAATTTAACTCATCACATAAAGCACTTGAACCAATTGGCTTTGCAGACTTTATATATTCTTCTACAATAAGTTTTAAGATGTTTTTTTGTCTTTCTTGGATCATTACATCACCTCTTTTAGCACTCTACTTCCTTTAGTGCTACTCTCATTATACTAGTATATGTTAGCAATGTCAATATATGAGTGCTAAATTTTAAAAAATTAAAAAAGTAAGTTAAACACCTACTTCATTTTTTAATTTATTTTTTATTCTTTGTATTGCATTATCAATAGCTTTAGGTTCCTTATCTAAAAGCTCTGCTATTTCTTTATAATTAAAACCACTTGCTTTTAAATCAAAAACTTGAAGTTCTAAATCAGTTAAACATTCATTGGCTTTATCTTTTAAATCTTGTAATTTTTCTTCGTTTATTAATATTTTCTCCGGATTAGATGTATCATTTTTAAAAGCATATTCTAAATCACTAAAAGCAGCATCTATTGAAATAGACTCATTTAAAGCTTTTTGATGATTTCTGCTTGAAACGACAACAGCAGATATAATCTTTCTTTCAATGCAAAGTTTAGCATACGTATAAAACATTGTCTCTCCATTTTCATCAAATGTATCAATTGCTTTAGATAAACCTAACATGCCTTCTTGTATTAAATCATTTAATTCAAGTCCTACTTTTTTTCCATATTTATACATTCTTTTAGCGGTTTTATATATAAGTGGTTCATATTTTTTATACATTATATTATTAGCATCTTCATTATTCTCAGCAATATAGTCTAATAATTCATAATCATTATAATCTTTATAATTCATGTCTTGCCTTTACTGCTTCAAAAATAACAATTGCAGTAGCAACTGATGCGTTTAGACTATTTACTTTACCATACATTGGAATTGATGCTATAAAATCACAATTCTTTTCAACTAATTCAGATATACCCTTTCCTTCGTTTCCAATTATTATACAAGTTTTACCTTTATAATCAATCTTAGAATAATCAGTTCCTTCCATATCTGTTCCAACAATCCAGTATCCATTATCTTTTAAATACTTGATTGTCTGATTTAAATTAGTTACTCTAATTATATTCATATTATTAATTGTACCCGTACTTGTTTTTATAACAGTTGAATTAACATCACATGCTCTATCTTTTGGAATAATTATTGCATCAACCCCAGCTGCTTCACAAGTCCTTATAATTGCACCAAAATTATGAGGATCTTCTATGTGGTCAAGCATTACAATTAAAGCATCCTCTAAATTATCTAAAACACTTAAATCAGCATATTTATAGTCTTCTACATCTAAAATAACTCCTTGGTGCATTGCATCTACCATTTTATCCATTTCATAATTTTGTCTTATATTAAATTTCAAATTAGTTTTTTTAAGACCATTTAATATATCTTGATCATCAAATGATTTAGATAAAAAAATCTTATTTATTTTAGTATTTGATTCAAGTGCTGATTTAACAACATTTTTACCATATATATACATATTTATCCCTCCGTTATATAATTCATAATTTCGTCTATTCTAGTTTTATTATCCTTTAAATAAAGCTCTCCAATTAAAGCTTCTAGCCCAGTTGAATGTTTATAAGTAATAATATCTGTAGATTTAGAAGAATGACTTTTATGGTTTCTTGCTCTTTTAACAATATCTACCTCATCATCAGTTAAAAATTTAGCTTCAATCATTTTATTTAAAAATTTAGCTTGTGCTTTAGCACTTACATAGTTAACAGCTTCTTTTTGAAGTTCTTTTACTTTAACAATATTTTTACTAATTAAATATTTTCTTATATAAAGTTCATATATAGCATCCCCAAGATAAGCAAGTGCGAGTGAATTTAAATTCATTTTATCTTAGTAATTTTTAAAGTATAACCAAATGGTTTTAATATTTTAAGTAATGTATTTATTTGAGGATGTTTTTTTCTATTTTCAATAGTAGCAATCATTTCTCTTACAACGCCAGATTTACTTGCCATTTCTTTTTGAGTTAAACCTAAATCGCTTCTAAGCTTAATAAAATCACAAATTAAATCATATTCTAAATCTAGAGTTTCTGTCTCTTTCATAAAATCACCAAATATATTTTATAATAAAAAAATAAAGTAGTCAATTGATTACTTTATTTTTTCTTGCTTTTTGAAGTTTTAAAGATAATTTTCTATTTTTTTCTTCTATACTAGCTGGCAAGTACGTTCTAGATATGATAAGCATTTTAAATAAAATTGGTGATGTAGTTATAATTTTTTTAAGAGTTGAAAGTTCTTTTTTTGTATAGCTTTTATTAAAATCTCTCATATACATCATAAATTCTTCACTGAATGGATTAATATCTGTATTACACCATGGTTTAATATTAAATAGTCCATAACTATGAAGAATTCGAGCTCTATTTTTTTCATTCATAATCTCATCATAACCCATTTGACGATATTTAGGATTATAAAATAGTTTTCTTTCAATATTATTAAAAAGGAAAGGATATACAGATATATTATATCTATTTGGCATAATAGAAATATCATTACTAAACATTATATTAAACAAATCTTGATCAGGATATGTTATATCTAAATTATTACAATTCATTATATCTTTTAGTCTATATTCAACATCCAGCTTTCCCCATTTATCTAAATTAAAATATATAACTCCACTATTAAAGTATTTATCTAATGAAAGTTTATCAATATAATATGATTTTAAAGTTGAATCTTCCTTACAAGCAGATACAGCGCTATTACTATATTCTACAATATCACTTATATCATTTCTAATTATTGTATCTGAATCAATATAAAGTAAATTATCAATGCTGTATAAATCATTTATAATATTTGGAAATATTAGTCTAGCATTAGCAATCTGACTTCCTCTCCAAGAAGGAATATTAAATTCATCAATTGGATAATCTTCTAATTTATAAAAATTAACATTAACATTTTTAAAGCATTCTAATAATCTTTTAACTCTATCAAAATCTTCACTATTAAAATTAAGTGTTACAATGTGAAATATAATATCATCAAAATCACTATTTTGAACGAGTGAATATATAGATGCAAGCATTATATCTATGTAGTTTTTATCAATTGTATAAAGTATGTTCAAAATGATCACCCTTCTTTTTTAGATAAATATTATAGCACTCCAGTTTAAAAAATAAAACCAAATTTGGTTTTATTTTAAAATATCTCTAGCTGCAACTAGACCAGTTGCTGCAGCAGTTACTATATTTCCAGCTTTACCAGCACCGTCTCCAATAAAATATATATTATCATCTTTTAATTTAAAATTATTATCTGTCTCTATTTCATTTGAGAAAAATTTAATTTCAGGTCCATAAAGAAGTGTATCATCGTTATTAATACCTGGAATAATTTTATCTAGTGTTTCTAATCCTTCTATTATGTTTGTTATTATTCTATGTGGTAGAACTAAAGCTAAATCACCAGCGACACAGTCTTTAAGTGTTGGTTCTATAAATCCCTTATTAATTCTATGCCATTCACTACGTCTTGCATTCCTTAAATCTTTTAGACTTTGAATAATTGGTTTACCATCACCTAGTACATTTGCGATTCTGGCTATAGATTCACCATAAAGTCTTGTATTAGTAACAGGTTCTGTAAGTGTTACTTTAGAAATAAATGCAAAGTTAGTATTATCAGATTTTACATCTTTTAAAGCATGACCATTAACACATATATATCCATAATAATTTTCTTTAGCAACAAAGCCACCAGGATTTGTACAAAATGTTCTAATTTCATCAGAATAAGTTTTTGTTTTAATAAATATAGTTGGGTCATATATAACATTAGTAATTGACTCCATTATCTCTTTTCTAACCTCTACTCTAACTCCTATTTCGATAGATTGAGATAAATATCTAATATTATATTTATCGGCTAATTCTTGTACCCATTTAGCGCCTGTTCTACCAGGTGCAACTATTACATGCTTTGCTTTAACAAAATCTTCCTTGGTTCCTTTTTTATAAGTTATAACGTGCTCTTCTTTTGAAATTGTCTTAATATCAATTACATCAGATCTATCATATAATGTAACGCCTTTTTCTTTTAGATAATTTGTTATTCCTTCTATATATTCAGGTAAATGATCAGATCCTAAATGCTTTTGTTTAATTATAAGTAGTTTAGCTCCAGCAATTGCAACTTTTTTCTTTATCTCTTGTGCTTCATCCATATTAGATGGATAAATATCAGCATCCATATTAAATTTATTAAAAATAATTTCTGTATCATCTATTAGTTTATTTGCCTCGGATTCACTCATATATTTAGTTAAATCAGATTTACCAAGTCTGGGAATAAAATTTAATTTTCCATCAGAAAACGTTCCAGCACCACCATATCCTGATAATACACCACATGGAATACAATTTTGGCAAGGTTTTCCGAGTTTATTCATAGGACAAATTCTATTTTTAACATTAGATCCTCTTTCTAATATTAATACTTTTAATTTTTTATTTTTTGTTATTAATTCATATGCAGCGAATAGTCCAGCAGGACCTGCGCCAATTATTACTACGTCAAACATTCTATCACCTATTTAATTATATCAAAAAATAATATAGATGAAAATAAAAATAGACATATTAGTCTATTTTATAACAACTTCGCATGTATTTTTAAAGTCTAATTTTTTAATTAAATTTAATAAATCTTCATATTTTAATGATTCATTTTCTTCATATATATCAGTTATGACTTCATTGTTATCTAAAATATCATTAGTTATTTTGTTATTTATACTATATATATTATCACTCATAAATATATTAGATGCAAGTATGACTTTTTTCTTTCTATTAAAGTCATTAAGTGTTATATCATGTCCTATATATTTATCTATAGTTTTAATTAATTTATTAGTATTTTTACATTCAGCCATAAAAGTAACAAGATAATGAGTATCTGTTTTACTAATCATGAATTCAACACCATCATCGCATATTTTTTCTTTTTCTATTTCTTCTTCAAAATCAGATACACTTCCATATAAAGCATCAAAATAAATAGTTAAATATTTCATTATAAACCTTTTTTCTAAATCGATATTAGATATATTTAATTTATATGAGTAATATACTTTTGGAATAGATAAATTCATATTGATAGTGTCTTTTATCTTCGCCACTTTATCAGGCTCTTCATATTTAATTTTTTCGACATCATGCTTTTCAAAAGATTTATTTTTCTCATTTTCTCTAACTATATTAAATACTTCTTTAGGATTTACATTACCTGTTACAACTAAAAACATATTAGATGGCTGATAGAATGCTTTATAACAAATATCTAAGTCTTCCTTAGTAGTATTACTAACACTTTCAACGCTTCCTATCACCTTAACTCTAATAGGATTTTTAACAAATGAATTTTCTAGAGTTTTATTATATCCAACTCTTCCAATTTCATCATTACCCATTTTAATTTCTTGAATAATTATGCCTTTTTCTTTTTCTACATTTTCATCAGTAAAATATGGTTCAAAGACAAAGTCAAGAAGCATATTTAAATTTTCTTTAAAGTGACTAGGTCCTGCAAAAAGATAAGATGTTCTATAGTTTGATGTATTAGCATTTGCATTTGCTCCATTTTGATCAAATATAGTAAATGGGTCAATTCCATCTTTTTGTTCAAACATTTTATGCTCTAGAAAGTGAGCAATACCATCAGGTGATGTAACAAGTTTTCCATCAATTTTAAACTTTGTATCAACAGAACCATAATTAGAAGTTAATGTTGCATAAATATTATTTACATTGTCTTTTGGTACAACAAATACTCTAAGTCCGCTTGACATAGTCTCTTCATAAAGAGTAAGCCCTAGTTTTTTAAATTCTTTAGTCACTTTAAATCACCTTCTAACATATATATTGTATTTATCTTAACTTTACTTGCTACGTTAATAACATCTTCCTTAGTAATTTTATCTATATATTTAATTCTATCTTCTAAAAGGTCTGTATCTAAATATTCATGAGACATATAATTATTCATTATACTCGCCTCATTATCAAGCATTTCTATGCAACTATTTTTATAAATAGTTCTAGCTTTTTCTATTTCAATATCATCAAAATTACCATTTTTGATATCTTCCATGCATTTTTTAATAAGCATTATTGTTTTATCTTTATTAACGGCATCAATACCTGCTTTAATAGTAAGTAAATTTGAAATTATATTATAAGATGATGATATATGATAACATAAAGAATTTTTTTCTCTTACATTTTTAAATAAAAGTGAATCTCCACTACCACCTAATATAAATGAATAAAAATTAAGAGCATATTGCATTTCTTTAACACTTTCAATATCAACAGTGCATCCAACCACTAATCTGCTTTGATTAATATGGGATTTTTCAACTTTTTCTTTTACTTTTTTTGTAGTTAATTTAATAAAATGTGATTCACTAGATGGATTATTATTTAGTCTTGTAAAATTTTCTTTAAATAAATTTATAATCTCTTCTTCATTTATATTTCCAATAACTACAATATCAATAATGTCTTCATTAATAACTGACTTATAATAATTGTAAAGTTTTTTAGGTGTAACTTTGTTTAAGTCTTTTATATACCCACATCCTCTATAAGATAATGGACTTTTCTTATCCATTACTTCTAGCATTCTTTGATGAGCGTAGTTTGGTGGATATTCTCTAAATGTATCTATCTCATTTTTTATAATTCTTTTTCCTAAATCAAAGCCATATTTATTAAATGAGTTATTAGAAGCATCTGGATTAAGTAATAATTCAAGCATAAATAAAATGGATTTTTTGTTCATTCCAACTTCTGTGAATTCTTCATTTAAAAATGTACTTTTAAAACTTAATATATCGTAATTTCCTGATGTATATGCATTACTCGTTATAGATATTCCATATAAGTCTTCTACTTCCATATCAATTAGTCTACGGCTTGGATATTTTAGTGATGACTCTAATAGGCAATCAGATAAAAGCCTTCTAATTGTCATATCTTCTTTATTTATTTTTCTTTTAAAGTTAATCATAACACTGACTTTTTTAAATCGATTTGTTGTAATAATATGAAGATTATATTTTCCTAAATTATGCTTTTTATATTTCACAAAGTACCTCCCTTAAAGTGTATTTAAAGCTACTTCTATCATATTTAAAAATTTATTTTGTCTTTCTTCACTTGTTGTAGTATCACCTGTAACTAAACTGTTTGAAATAGTAAGTAGGCATGCTGCTTCTTTATTAAGTAGTCTTGCTTGATTAAATAGTGCGAATGACTCCATCTCAACACAAGTACAGTTATATAATTCATTTAGTTCTTTAAAGTTATCATTCATTTTATAAAAAACATCTGATGAATGAACACAAGATTCTTTTAAAACAATACCAAGCTTATTAGCTGATTCAATAATCTTATTATTTAAATTGTTAAAACCATTAATTATATTTATATTTTCTTTATTTTGCACATAAGCAAAATTAGAGTCTGTATAAACACTGGTAGCTAAAACTGTATCATAAAGTTTTAAATCAGTTGTATAAGCACCTGCTGTACCTATTCTAATTATTCTATCTACATCATAATATTTATAAAGTTCATATGAGTATATTCCCATACTACCCATACCCATACCACTTGCCATAATAGTAACAAGTTTACCATTATAGTATCCAGTATATGCAAGTATTCCTCTTACACTATTAACTAACTTATAATCAGTCAAAAACTTAGAAGCTATCATTTTGGCTCTTAATGGATCACCTGGCATTATAACTGTTTTAGCAATTTCGCCTATCTTTGCTTCAATATGTTCTGTCATATAATCACTCCTTATTATAAACGAATATTCTTAAATCATACTACAAATCCATTATATCAAAAAAAATAGAAAATAGCACATACTATTTTCTATACTTCACTAATGACAATTAAAATCATTGGTTTACACTCAGTTTCATGATATAGGTATTTTCCTAATTTTTCTCTAATACCAAGTTTAATTTTGTTAAAATCAACATAATTCTCTTTAGTATTTTCTTCTATTACTTCTAGAGAAATTCTCTCTGATTCTTTAATTAAATCAATATTATCTTTTACATATATAAATCCACGAGTTAAGATTTCAGGACCGGCAATAACTTTCTTAGAAGATTTATCAATAGTAGCACTTACAACAACTATACCATTATCACATAATAGTTCTCTATCTTTAAGTACTAACTCACCAACATCTCCTGAATTTTTACCATCCACTAAAATATCATCTACTTTTACTTTATTAAATGATTCAACTAATTCTCCATTATTAAATTCAACAACATCACCATTTAATTTAAGTAATATATTTTCATGTGGAACACCAACTTCTTCAGCTATATAAGCATTATGTACTTGATGTCTATATTCACCTATTACTGGAAAATAATATTTTGGATTCATTAAATTAATCATCATCATCAAATCTTCACTTGATGCATGATGTGATAAATAGTTTTTAGATAAAATTACCAAATTAACGCCTAATTTAGATATATCATCATATAACTTAGTAGATGTTTTTTCTAGCCCATCATATTGAGGAGATGCAAATATAATTGTATCTTCTTCAGTAAGTTTTACAAATTTATCTCTACCATCTACTATTCTTCTTATATTTGAAAATGGTTTTTCTCTCTCATCAGATACAAGAAGTACTATTCCATCATCATTAGTATGATTTAAGCCTAATATTTTATCTTTATCAAACTTCATATAATTTAAATCAATTGCTGTTGTAATCATTTTTTCTAGCTTTTTACCTAAGATTACAACTTTTCTATCAGTCTCCATTAACTCATTAAATAACTCTTGTATACGATAAAGTTGTGCATCAAATATGTTGAATAATATTCTTGTATCAACTTTAGTTAATTGTTCTTTAATAACTGGAGTTATCCTATTGTTTGGTGATGTAAAACCTTTTTTATCAGCATACATTGATTCACTAAGTAAACATAATACTCCTTGTTTTCCAACATAAGCAAGTTTACCAATATCAGTTTTATATTCACCTTGCATAGTAGAATCAAACACAAAGTTACCTGTATATACAATTGCTCCGTCTTTAGTATTAATTACATAACCAACATTTCCTGGTACGGAATGTGTAAGTGTGATTGGAAATATAGAAACATCTCCAAAATTAATTGCTTTATGAGGTTTAATAACTTTTAAATTTGATGTATCAATTCCCTCTTCTAATAAATCATTTTTAATCATTTCTAAAGTAAATTCAGTTCCGTAAATATTAATATTAGGCAATTCTTCAATAATATCAAGAAGAGCTCCATATTGACTATCATGTCCATGTGATATAAAAATACCTTTTACCTTTTTTTGATTTTCTTTTAAATAATCAAAATTAGGAATAACATAATCAATACCAAGCATTCGATCATCCGCATATTTAAGGCCTGCATCAAGAACAAATATAGAATCATCAACTTCTACAACATACATATTTTTTCCAATTTCATTTAGTCCACCGAGTGCGAATATTTTTATTTTACTCATAATTTCTCCTTTCTTCTTACATAATAAAAGACTAATTAATTATACCAAAAAATAATTAATTAGTCTACTTTTTATAAATAATCATTTTTTTATAAATTATTTTTTAATAAAGCTTTTAATTGATTTAAACTATCTACGTTTGGTATATATGTATATAGATTGCTTTTCATTCCTGTATGATAATAACTTGAATCAGCTCCCATTAAACGGTTATGTGAAAATGTTAAATCACCTTTTATACTAATATATTTTTGAATATAATAATATAAATCTTCCTTCTTAATATTAGTTTTTATGTTATTTTCTAAAATACTTGAAAATTTAAAGAAGTTTTTAAGCAAAAACATACCATCAGTTTGTTTTATAACTTCCTCTATTATAGTCATTTGCATCTCACCTCTAGTAAATAGGCTTGATCCTATTTCTTTTCTAGTTCTAGCAAGGGCAAGTGTCTCTAAACCATTTAATGTTCTTTGACCCGGTTGTATATAATAATTTTTACCATTCATTTTAACTGGATACTTATATGGAACATTAATGTTAACGCCACCTATTAAATCAACTAGTTCAACAACTGATTGAAAATTAAACTTAATATAATAATCAATATTAATATCAAATAAATTTGCTACAGTTGCAACCACATTTTCATTTCCATACCATCCTGAATGCGTAATTTTATCCATTTTTGAATTTCCTAAATTATATGCATATGTATCTCTAACTACATCAACCATAACAACATTTTTTGTATTCGGATTAATAGTCATAAGAATTAATACATCAGCATTATATGTGCTTCCGCCTTGGCCATCAGCACCTATTATTAAAACAGTAAAGGAATCGTTTAAATCATGTTTTATATCTTTAACTTTTTTAATAGATTTAGAAAGTGGATTAATTATTCTTTTAAATGAATCAGATAAAGAATTAAAATACTCTGAATATATTGATTGATAATCATTTGATATTATTAATGCATCGATATTACCATTCAATAAATCATTCAAAGCAAGTAAGTAATCATTATATTTATAAAATGTGTTATTATCTACTTTGTTATTTTTACTCAAATATTCATAAGCTAAAACATTATTCTCATAATCTGATTCATTATCTGAAATACCAATTTTTTTATTATTTAAATCATCTATACTATTAATTGAAGAATCATTTCTTACAATAATAGTACTTGTATATATAACCTCATCAGAAGTAATCTTACTCATCATTTTATCAAAAATATTTGTACTAAAATTAATAATAAGCAAAAATATATTTAACAAAATAGATACAATTATCATACTTTTTTTAAATCTAACATCTTTCCAAATTAATTTGTATATAATATATAAACTACCTATTAAAATTATAAATAGTAAACTATTAATTAAAATTGGAATAATTTTATTAGCAAATACTAAATTATTAAATTGAACTTGAAATATAATTGTATTTATAATAAGAGCACTCAATAAAGCAATACTTAACACTGGTCTTTTCATATCTCACCTATTATGTCTAATTGATTATCATTAAAAATTATATCAGCATATTTTTTATCGATTTTTGATACTTTTTTATATGCTTTTTTTAAAGATAAATAATCTCTTTTTTTGGTACAATGTGAATCGGTTGCGACAAAATCAATTAGTCTTTCTTTTATTAGTTTTTTAGCAAATTTATAAGTTTTTAAACTTGTCTTATTTAAAATAAGACTTGTACTATCTAGTTGAAGTAAAACGCCATTTTCTTTTAATATACGATAGTTATCAATATTTCTATAATTAATATAAAACTCTGGATGCGCAAGTATTGGATAATATCCATTATCAGCTAAATCACACAATGATGAAACTATATTATCAAAATTTCTATTCTCATTTCTTTTAAATTCAACTAAAACATATTTAGAATTATTTAATGAGATTATTTTTCTTGTTTTTAAAAGTTTAACTGTATTATCACTATACATTATTTCATTTCCTAAATATAGTTCAACTCCAAGTTTTTGAGCTTCTTCTCTTAAAATTTTAAAATGATCTACTATCTTTAAAGCTTTTTCTTTTTTATCATGACTCATATGTGGTGTACAAACTACTTTATTCACTCCTATTTTTTTTGCTTGTTTTAAATATTTGATTGATTGTTCTAAAGATTTAGATCCATCATCAACATCATAAATAATATGTGTATGAATATCTATCATTTATTATAATTTGAATAATAGTAGTCGTATTTATATCCATATAGTTTCTTTTCTTTTTTAACATCAACTTTAGTTAAAACAGCTCCTAAGATGAAAACTTTATTGTTTTTAAGTTCTTCAATACAATCAGATATAACTTGGTAATCTGTTTTATCTGACTCTATTACATAAACAGTTCCATCGGCTAATTTAGATACTAATACACCATCTGTCATGTTAGAGATAGGTGGACAGTCTATTAAAACCAAATCATAGTCTTCTCTAAGTTTAGCAATTAATCTTGCAAAATATGCACTATTTATAAGTTCTGATGGATTTGATATTTTGCTTCCTGCAGTTAAAACATCAAGTTCCACCTTATTTTGTTTATATTTTTGTACTACTTGTTTATAATCAAGCATTCCTTTAGATAAAACAATATCACTAACTCCTTGATTTCTAATAAGTCCAAAATTACGATGAATTTTTGGCTTTCTTAAATCACAGTCAACAAGTAAAACCTTTTTATCTAGCATTGCAAAAGAAGCAGCTAAATTAGTAATTACCTCTGATTTACCTTCACTTGGTACAGTTGATGTTACATTAATAATCTTTAAATCACTAAAATTTAAATTTGTTCTTATTATTCTCACTGATTCTGAAACAACACTAGTTGGATCTGTAATCATTTTAATGTTTGATTGTCCAACTATAGGCTTGACATATTTTTTCTTTTTTCCATTTACTTCATTATCTATTGAATTATGAGGTATAACACCTAATGTTTTAATTTTTAAATATTTTTTTACATCCTCATGTGTTTTTATCTTATTATCCATTGATTGAAGTAAGAATGCAAATATAAGACCTATTGCAAGTCCACCAACAATTCCTATTACCGTATTTAGAAATGTTCTAGGTTCTACTGGATTTTTAGAAATTATTGCTTCATCAACAACGCTTATATTATCAACGTTAAGTTTTTCTTTAATTTCATCTATAAATGTTAATGCAATCATATTAGTTACATCACGTGCTACATTTTTATCTGTATCTTTAAAATATATTGTTATCATTTGTGTATCAGTACTAACATTTACAGTTAAATTATTTAAAAAATTTTTATATGTCATATCAAGTTTAGATCCCTCAATCACCTTGTTTACAACACTTCTACTTTTAATTATCTCAGCATATGTTTTAACCATTCTTTGATTAGTTAAAATTCCTTGATAATCAACTGAATTTGCGTTTACACCTGGTTCAACGTATAAAGTTGTATTACTTTGATATTTAATTTCAGCTCCATAATTATAAAATATAGCGCTTGTTCCACCTATAATAATAAATAATAAAATAAGTAAAAACCAATGCCCTATTGTAGATAAAATATATGATATATCTAATTGCTTTTCTTCTTTCATAAAAAGTCCCCCTTTTCTTACAATTATTATATTTTTTTAAATTTTTTTGTCAAATTAATAAGAACATAATTTTTATATGTTTTTAAGTCATTATTTAAATACCTATATAAAACAAATAATATAAGTACTAATAAAACTACACTAAAGATAAACCTCTTTATATAATATATAAATATTGAAATAATAAGTAATGCAATAAATTTTAAAATATTTATATCATAGTTTATAGTTATATAGTTTTTTAAATCATAATATCTTAAGATAAACATTACAATATATGATATAAGTGTCGATATAGAAGCAGCAAATAATCCAAAGAATCTAATAAATAATACATTAATTATTATATTTAATATTGCAGCAACTATAGATGTATGCATTATATCTTTAGTTTTTTTAAGAGCTATATATATACCACTATATAAACTAGATGCAACACTAAATATTGAGCTTATAACAAGTATAGGTATATACATATAAGAATTACTAAATGAACTATTAATTAAATAATCAAATACTAATGGTAATACTAGTATTAAAACTATACAAAGTGATAATGTAAATTTTAAAACAACATTAATAACATCACTAAAATATTCTTCTTTATTATTTTTTTTAATATTTTTAGAAGTTGATTCAACCCACGCTAATTCAAATATACCAAATAATGTAATTATTAAATTTGAGAATTTATTTGAAACTGCATATAAACCATTATATGTAACTCCTAAGAATAAAGATATAATAGTTCTATCGGATACAGTAAATATCCACCATGATATATTATTTGGAATCAGTGGTATTGAATAACTCACTAACTCTTTTTTTAATTTATTATCTTTTATTTTAAAATCAATATATTTATTTAAATTTAATTTAATAAACAAATACATACAACCAATAAAATTACTTACAATATTTGAAATTAAAATAGCCTCAACCTTCATATGCATAAATAGTATTAAAACTATATTTAAAACTATTGTAATAATTCCTATAAGACATGATGTATAAGAATATTTTTTTATATCACCTAATCCTCTAGTCGTTTGAAGTAATAGATGTGAAAATATTACTAAAATAATATTTAATAATATAAGGTATAGATAATTTATCTTTATAAACATTGATAATATTAATGATATCAATATAAATATCAGTATCATTTTTATTATTATTTTAAAACTAATACTAATTATTTTTTTGGTATCATCAAAGTTATTCCTACTATCTACTAAATAACGAAAGACTGCATTTTCAAGTTGAATTGTAACAATTGGAACAAGTAATGATATATAAGTATTAATTAAATCAATTATTCCATACGAACCATTATCAAGATATGTTGTATAAAATGGAAGTAAAATAAAACTTATAAATTGTGTAAAAATACGACTTATAAATATTATTATTGTATTATTAAATAGTAATTTTTTTTCACTCATTTTAGCACCTCATCTAATTCTTTAAAATGCATAGATTTATTCTTTGTTTTATCTTTTATATCCAATTTATATGATAAAGAATCGTTCGTTAATTCACTAATATTAAATTTATCAAAATCATTAATAATAGTTCCTTTAAAGCCAAGGTCGTTTAAAACATTTTGTGTTTTTTGACTATAAATAATTGGAATTACTGTTTTATTAAATAAAAGTCCTAAAATAGTTGCATGAAATCTTGTTGCTACTACAACTTCTGATTTAGCCAGTACATTTAAAATTGAATTTATATCATCATAATACTTATAAATATCAATTCTATCTTTTCCAACTGACTTAACTATTTTATCTATGGCCTCCTCATCACCCTCAGCCTTACAAAATGATATTAAATTAATTTTATAACCTTTTTTTCTAAAGAAACTAATTAGTTCCTTTATTCTTGTAAAATACATATCATTGTCTAAATTCATCAAAGACATAAATACTTCTTTTTCTTCTTTTATTTTAAAGTCATTTATATTTAAATTAAATATAATGTCAGGATAATAATTAACATTGTCTAAATCTTTGAATAAATCATAAGAGTATTTTTCCCTAAAATTAACGCATTTAGCTTTTCTAAAAACTTCTTTAAAACACTTTTTATAATAATCAGTTTTATATGGACCAAAGTTTGAACCAATTATATAGTAAGGTTTATATTGTTTAAAGTAGATATTATTGATATTTTCTTTTAAGTTAGTATTATTTGTTTCTTGAAACATTGATCCACCCAAAGTTACCATTAAATCACATTTACCTTTGACGTGTTCAAATGGTCTTTTATGAGTTAATAAATATTTAAATTTTAGTAACATATTTTTATATTTACCATATACTTTAACATTTCCATATTCTTTTTTTATTTTTTTATAATTTTCATTTGTTTGAATGTAAAACATATCATTAGGATATCTTTCAAGTATTACTTTTAAGAATAAATCATCTCCTAAATTATGTTTTAAATACATGTTTAATTTTACTCTTTTCATTTATATCACCCATGTTTGATATGGAAATATTTCATGAATACCTAGAGTATAAAATTCATGAATAAAGTAATATAGTAAATAAATTATATATAAAATCTCGATTATATATTTATATGTCTTATTATTAATATTTTTAATAATCATGGGAATAAGAATAATTAAAAACATCATATGATATAACGAAATTCGTGATAAATATTGTTTAGAAGTACCAAGTACTAATAAAATCATACTACTTATAAATAAACCTTTTAATTCACTAATTCTCTCAACTTTTGGATCATAAACAATTATAAGAAAAATAAATGGAATATATAATATTATATTTTTGTATGTAATGTTATCTATATCAAGACCACTTAACAAATATTCATAATCTGAAACAATTCCAAGTCTCATCATCGCATCATTAAAAAACAAAAGTAAGAATGATAATATAAGCGTGAATGAAATGGAATATATAAGAGACGATTTACCTTTTTTAATCATAAATAAACCAAGGTATGGTAATAATAATATGGCACTTTTATGGAATAAGAAGGCAATAGCAAATGATATAAACGCCATTATTTTTTTATCTTTAAATAAATATGCGAATGAAAGTATTATAAACGACATTGCTACCCCTTGTCTCATACCATTTAGATCAAATGGTAAAAACATAAGACAAAAAGTTAAAACAGAAAATGGTAAATATTCATAATCATATAATTTATTTGCTTTATATATTGGATATAAAGTAACAAGTCCAAGTGCGATAAAAATATAATACTGATTATCAAATAGATTATAAATGATTTTAAATATTACCTTTGTTCCATATTCAATATCTACTAAATAAAGTTCATTAAACTCTAATGTTGCAACTTTATTATAGATATCTATATATGATTCATAATCGGTTCCAACATAGTATCTAAAACCAATTAAAGCAAGTAATATCAAAAAACTAATTAATATAAATAATCTACTTATGTTCTTTTTACCATGATATAATTTACTTCCAATTATATTTAATATAAATACTATAAAAAAGACAAAAATATATACTAATAAACTTTTCATATTACTCACCCCTTTTCTTTAATTATCTATAGTTATCCAATTATCTTCATATATTTCATCATTATATCCTGAATTTTGCCATTTTTTGGGAGCAATTACTACTTTGTTTTTATTTCGAGATAAGTATTGAGCCCAAAAACTAAAAGTACTATTCGATATAATAAAATGTTTACATGAATACATAAGTCTTAGCTTTTCCCATACAGGATCAAGTCCATCTTCATAATAACAATTGTTAATTTTTATATTATCTTTACACCAATCTATATCATCTGAAAAGATAAAATATGTTGGATTATCAATTAAACTATTCATTTTTTCAATTGCTCTATTAAAGTAATTAATATCGCATACATTAAATTTTAATGCATTCTTTTTATTATTTACAAAATCTCCTCTTCTAATTGATATACAAACAGAATTTGTATTTTCAATTAAATCATACATTTTTTTATTTTTTTCTAATTTAGGATATATTGGTGTGAATTCTACTAGTAATTTATCTTTTATTTGTGAAAAATTTTTACTAGATTCAAATCTTCCAATAACAACTTTGTTTTTTTTAGAAGTAGCGAATGACTCTAAATATCCATCTTCCATCCAATATATTCCTTTTTTTATAAGTTTATCTTTTATTTTTAATTCTAATTTATGTCTTTTAATATAATAATTTTTTTTATCAATGGCTCTAATTATTCTTTTAATTATTCTATAATAATATATAATAATTAATTGATTAAGTTTTATTCTAGAATTATCTATTTCATAAAACTCTTTTACGTTAAAATTCTTTAATTCATTTTTAAAGCCTTTACTATATACATTTTTTTTGAAATTAAGAATTAATTTGTCTTTGTTAGAGTTATCTTCTTGAATCTTTCTTACCATAGCATACTGAAACATTTGATTACCAAGTCTACCAGACATATTTTTAAAAATCATTTAATCAACCCCTAATCATATCTTTTATTTTTAAAAAATATCTTATTTTCCATATTTTTTTATAATTCTTATTATATATATTTTTCAAAGTATTAATATTTTTAATTTTATAAAAAATACTATTATCTATATCAGAAAGATTAAATTCTTCTCTAATTTTATTATATAAATCTCTATTTAAATATTGATTCATTATGTTTATAAATTCTTTCTTATTTAAATCATCTATTCTTAATATGTTATATATAAATATTCTAGTAACATCTAATATTGTATTGAATACTTTTTTTCTATTATCTGTGGTATTAATATCCCACTTATTTAAATATTCAAATAATTTGTTATATACAAATATCAATTCATCAAAATTTTTAAGAATTCTATTTATATTTTTTGATCTAGTTGTAGATTCACTATTATCTGTGCAGTAATACATTTTTTTATCTATTAAAAGCATTGATGTAACTTTTGATAAAACTTCTAAATTAACTAAATAATCTTCTGCGTAACTAATGTTATAATCAAATGCATTTATATCATCAAATAAACTTTTTTTATATAATGCACTACATAATGAATTAAATTTTTTACTTGTTATTAATACTTGTTGTATTTCTTCATTATTTAAAAAATTATAATTATTGCATTTAAGTTCAAAATTAGAATTTGTTTGATTAAAATGTATTACATCAATTTTATATTTAGATAAATAATCTACTAATATTTCTACTGTGTATTTAGAGATAAAGTCATCACTATCTACAAACATAACAAAGTCACCGCAACAATTATCAATACCTTTTTTACGAGCAATATTTGCCCCTTTATTATCTTGACTTATAACTTTTATTATATCGCTTTTAAAACTTTTAATTATATCTAGCGAGCTATCCGTTGAGCCATCATTAACAAGTATTATTTCAATATTTTGATACGTTTGATTAATAAGTGACGTAATACAGTCTTTAATATATTTTTCTGAATTATATACTGGAACAATTATACTTACTTTTATATTATTTTTCATAAGACTTACCTAAATATTCATAAATACGTCGACAGTTATTTTGATCTTTTAATTCAAAAAACTTATCAATTCTATTTTGGTACATTGTCTCAATCTTATAATCCATTTTTATATATCCAATAATTCTATTAACTAAATCTTCTTCATCTTTTATTACTTTACCAAATGCATCTTTTGAATATTTAAAATAACCTTCTTGTAATTGTTTTTTTCTATATTCTGTAGAGTCAAATTGATAATATATAATTGGCTTAGACATATAAGCAAAATCCATATAAACACTTGAATAATCAGTTACTAGAAGTGCGGATGATTTAAGTAATTTTTGAATATCAGTTGTATAATCAGCTATCTTGATATTTTTTGAAGATGAATTAAAATCTTTTAAATAATGTCTCATATTTATGTGTGGCAAGAATACTATATTTATATTATTCTTTTCGACATATTTTATTAAAGTTTCATTATTTAAAAGTGAATTCCATTTTTTATAGTATTTAGTTTTAATAAATTCTTCATTTTTAACTAAACTGTTAGTGTCTCTACCTAACCAATTGCGCCATGTTGGCATTATTAATATTTGTTTAGCATCTACTTTATTATTATATAAATTGTCAAATCTAGGGAATCCTAAATATGCTATATTTTCACTTGGGTAACCAAAATGATTTTTTACATAATCATATTCTTTTTTCGCACCACAAATAAATAATTTAAATTTAGTGTTTGGATAATACAACCATTTAGAATCATCCTTAGTAATACCATGTTGTAAGAAAATACGATTATTATATAATCTAAACCATATATGTACAACATAGAAAACAGCAGGATTTGGATTACCACACTTTTGACTACTAATATTTTTATCACAAGCCATATAATATAACCAATGTTTTAAACTGGCATAATTAATAATATTTCCATATTTTTTAACTTTTTTATAATCATTACTTTTTTTATCAATTACATAATAAACATTATCTTCTTTGTGGTTTACTCTTATATATTTAAATAAATGATATCCATTATCACGAGCTGTATGACCATCTTCACATATAAGCCATATTTTTTTATTTATTATCTTTAAATATATTTTATAAATTAAAGCTGGAATAACCATTAATATAAATATAAAAAAAGAAAAAATATCTATTAATTTTATATATTTTAAATTGTTAATTATTTTTTTCATAAAATCCCCCTTATATTCTTCTTAAAACAGCATTTATTGCCCAAAAATTAAAATAATATAAACTAGTTAATATATTTAATTTTTCAACTTTTCTATATAAATTCCATATTCTTTTTATGGCAATTAACTTATTTGAAGAAAGTGTATTATCACTTCTTCTGTAATAAGATAAAACATCTTCTAAACCATAAGCATAATCTATCTTTTTTAATACAGACCACCAACATGCAGTATCTTCACTTGGAACATTTGGCATATATATATCTTCTTTTTTTAATTTTGTTAAATCAAACATTACTGTTGATGTAAATATTGTTGTATTCTTTAATGCTTGATAATAGTTAATTTTATACGGAACCAAAACATCTTTAATATGTTTTAAATTTTCGTTTGTATATGCATATGAAGTATAAGAAAAAGCAGAATTATTTTTTTTCATGAATTTTATTTGTTTTTCTATCTTTTCTTTATTCCATACATCATCAGCATCTAGGTAAGCTATAAATCTACCTTTGGCAACATCAATACCAGTGTTTCTTGATCCTGCTGCTTTTAATTTTTTCTTACTTTCTATAAGCTTAATACGACTATCTTTTTTAGCTAAGTTTCTGACCATTTCAACACTTTTATCAGAAGACACATCATCTACAATAATTATTTCTATATTTTTATATGTTTGATTTATTACTGAATCAATCGCTTGTTTTATATATAATTCCTTATTATATACAGGAATAATAACACTAACTAAATCATTCATTATTTAAATGTACTTTCAAATATAGGATTTATGTCATCAATCATATCATGTTTAATGACTATTCTTTTATAACGCGATTGATTCTTTAGTTCTTGTAATTCATTTTTAATAACAAATTTACCAGCAGATGATCCTTCTTTTTTTAACATAGATTTTATCGTAAGAATTATTATTTTTATATCTCCAATTAAAGATACATTCGAAACATATTTAACATCATAATTAATCTTTTCGTTTATTGTAATATTGTTTCTTCCATGACATTGTGCGAGTCCAGTTAAACCTGGTTTCACAGATAATCTCTTCATTTGCTTTGTGGTAAAATACTTACTATAATCTACAATCCATGGTCTAGGCCCTATAAAACTCATATCACCTTTTAATATATTAAATAATTGAGGCAGTTCATCTAAACTTGTGTTTTTTAAGAATCTTCCATATTTTGTCATCTTATCTTCACAATTAAAATCATGTACATCATTATCTATTTGCATAGTTCTAAATTTATATATATTAAAAGCTACATTATTTTTACCACTTCTTTTTTGTACAAATATTGCATTTCCTCCATCTTTTCTTATAATTATGGCAATTATAAGCATTAATGGCGCGAATAAAATAATGAATATTACTGAAAATATAATATCTAATAATCTTTTAATAAACAATCTATACATAATATGCCCCCTTTAACACTCCAAATATATAAGTATTAATTGGTGCTTATTATATAATAATTTATATTTTTGTCAAATTGAAAAAAAAGACAACTATGTCTTTTAATTCATTTTAAAATTATCGAATCCACTTCTTTTAAACATCTTTTCTAAATCGTAGTTAGAATAAAAAACAATTGTTGGCCTTCCGTGAGGACAATTAAATGGATTCTTACATTTTTTTAAGTCTTTTAATAATTCTACAAGCTCCTCTTCTGATACATATTGATTTGCTTTTATTGCAAGTTTACATGCAAGCATTGTAGCTGCGCGCTCATTAAACTTTTCAATATCAAATTTATCTTCGAGTGAAACAATAAGTTCAATTATTCTTTTTATAGAATCTAGAACTTGTTCTTTAGGTATCCATGTTGGATGTGATTTAACAATAATTGAATTTATTCCAAATTCTTCTACATTAATACCCATTTTTTCTAAAACATTAAAGTTTTCTCTTAAAACGATATACTCATTTGTTGATAGTTCTATTGTGATTGGAAATAATAATTTTTCAATTTCAGTATTAGGATGCCCCATTCTTTCTTTAAATAATTCATAGTTTACTCTTTCCTTAGCAGCATGTTGATCTACCAAATACATACCAGATTCATCTTGACATATTATGTATGTAGAGTGAACTACACCAACAAACGATAAAGTTGGAAACTCACGTTTTTCTTCATCGTATTTAATATCTTCTTCTTTAAGTATTAAAGAAACATTATCATCAAATTTTAAAGTTTGTTCTTCATATATAGGCTTTTTTTCTATTTTAGTAACTTCTTCAGTCTCTTTATTAGTTATAAAGCTTGTATTCATTACAATTGGACTTTCAACTTCCAAGTGAGGTATCAATATTTTTTCTTTAATTTTTTCTCTAATCATATTAGATACAAGATTTAACAATTCTTCCATTTTAGAAAATTTAATATCCATTTTTGTAGGGTGAACATTAACATCAACAAGTGTTGGATCGACACTAATATTAAGAACAACTATCGGATATCTATTATCAGGTTTATATGAATGATAAGAATCATTTATTACTCTATTTAGATCTTGATTTCTAACAACTCTACCATTAACAAGTGTAATCATTGTATTTCTACTTGATCTATGCACCTCGGGAAGTGATATAAAACCACTTATTTCATAATCATCATCAGAATTATTTACATCAACCATTTTTTTAACTGTTTCAATACCATATACCGCTTTTATTACTTTTAATAAATTTCCAGATCCATCAGTATTAAGAAGAATACCACCATTGTTAGTTAAAACAAATTTTATATCCGGACGAGATATAGCCATTTTATTTACATAATCAGTAATGCTTGCAAGCTCTGTATATAAGCTTTTCATATGTTTAAGTCTAGCAGGTGTATTATAGAATAAGTCTTTAATAATTATTTGTGTACCACGTCTTGATGGTGCTGCTTTTACAAGGTCTAATTTACCGCCATTTATCTCAACCATTGTTCCAACATCAGCTGAACACGTTTCCATATGTACATGTGATACGCTTGCAATAGAAGCTAATGCTTCACCTCGAAAACCTAGCGTTGTAATATGAAATAAATCATCTTCATCTTTTATTTTGCTTGTAGCATGACGTGAAAAAGCTAAGACAGCATCTTCTTTGTCCATTCCAACCCCGTCGTCAGTAACCTTAATTTCTTTAGTTCCTGCTTCAATTAAATCAATTCTAATTTCACTACTTTTAGCATCTATACTATTTTCAACTAATTCTTTAACAACAGATGCGCATCTTTCAACTACTTCTCCAGCTGCAATCTTGTTAGCTAAAATCTCATCCATTTGCTTTATTTTTGACATAAAATCACCAATATAATTATAACATATAATTCATAAAAAAAATCAAACTAATTGTTTGATATATCTATTTCTTTTATTCTATTTTTAATTAGTAAGATAAGTTCCATTGGAGCATCTAATCTATTTAATAAAATCAAACTATCTTGTAATTTAACTTTTAGTGATACATTATCTTTTACATATAAAGCTTCTTCTTCATAGTTATCAATTTTATTGCTTTTTAAAAAATTCTTAATATAATCATCTATTTCTTTTAAAATATAAACTTTTAAATCATAAGAATCCATTGCCTGAACTCCGTAATAAGCTCCAACATATAATCTATATTCATCTAAAGTCGTCATAAAACACATCCTTAATATTAAAAAAGTCCTTTTAACAGGACTAATTATCAAAATGGTGTCCTGTTAGGGAATCGAACCCTAGACCCACTGATTAAGAGTCAGTTGCTCAACCAACTGAGCTAACAAGACAAATTTTATTTACTCATTAATTATAGCACACGACTCTTTGTTTTTCAATATTATTTTAAAAGTTTTTTTACATTAGACGTAATAGAATTCATTCTAGATTCATTTATAGATAAATCAACTTTATAATTTGATATATATGTAATTTCTTTTGATTTATATTCCATCATCTTAAGTAAATTATTAAAATATATATTAGAATCACCGGATAAAACTATCATAGCATTAAGATTTAAATATATATCTTTCAAAACTGATATATCATCAGTTTTGTTTATATATATAGAAAGTTTAGCTAAATTAAGATATTGTTTTTTAAGCATATATTTCATATGATCTATCGTATTATCTATTTCATAATTTCTATATTCAAAAGTTAAACTATTAAATTGATATAAAAGACTATTAAGTCTTACTAATAATAAGTCTTTAATTGTTTTTATTCTTGCATTATTTATAATAGTTTTTAGAGAGTCTTTTACAATTAGTTCATTTAACTCATCATTTGTGAAAAAAACTTTTTGATATATTTCACATGCATCATCATCTAAGTATTTTTCAAGATCTGTTGTATTCATCAAATCACCTTACTTAAATATTCTATCATAATCTAAAAAAAAGACAAGATTATATTTTCATCTTGCCTTTTACTCCTTTTGAACCATTATATGTACTTAATATATTAGTTTCAAAACTAGTAGTCTTTTTATGTTCATCCTTATAGTCTTTAATAGTCATTGTTATTAAATCATCTAAAAGTTCAGTATAATTTTTTCCAAGTGCTTTAAACATATAGAATGATAAAGAACCAGGTATAGTATTTGGCTCATTTATGTAAACTTTTTTAGATTTTTTATCAATTAAATAGTCAATTCTAGCAACGCCTCTTAAGTTAAGAGCTCTGAATGTTTCAAGAGACAATTCATTTATTTTTTTCTCAATTGTTTTATCTAGCTTAGCTGGAATATTCATAGCACTATTAGACATATTTCCAGATCCTTTTGCTGATACTTTTTTACCGCCAGTTTTCTTACCATTGCCAATATATTTATCTTCATATGTTAAGAAATCATTATTAGTTAACATTTCAGCTATAGCACTTAATTCTTGAGTTTCATAGTTGCCAAGTACAGCTTGGTTAACTTCCACTAAGTTATCAACCATTTTTTCTACGACTATTTTATTATCATACTTAATAGCTTCTTCTATTGCTTTTTCTATGTCTTTTTCTTTTTTTACAACGTTTATACCAACACTACTACCTAGGTTTGCTGGTTTAACAATTACTGGATATCCAATTTTTTTGATATCTTTTAAAATATTAGCTGAATCACTTAAATACTCAGCATCATAAAACCAAGTATAATCAACTATTGGAAGGCCACAAGAAGCCATAACTTGTTTCATAACGACTTTATCTTGACCAAGTGCTGCTCCTAGCATTTTAGGACCAGCATAAGGAATTCCAACAGAATCTAACAATCCTGCAAGTGATCCATCTTCAGCACCTTTTCCATGTACAATTGGAAGAACTACATCTAACTCTTCTACATCTCTTTTAAATAGTCCATCAACTTTAGTTAAAAAGAAACCATTGTCTTTTTTTACTAAAGTTACTTTTTTAGCATATCTTTTTAGTGTTTCAAAATCTTTATATACATCCATTTCCATTAACATTTTACCAGTATACCAAGTACGGTCTTTACTTATATAAATTGGAATAACATCATATTTTTCTTGATTTATTTGTCCCATTGCTTGTACAGCTGAGATAATACTTACTTCGTGTTCTACAGTTTCTCCACCAAATATAACTCCTACTTTTATTTTCATAAATTATCCTTCTTTCTACTTCTCATTAAATATATCAGGTAAATCATTTTCTAATAATACATATGTATCTTTCTCTTTTAATTGTTGCATCATAGGAAATGCTTCTTTAACATCATTTATTATATGTATTTTATCTTTTTTAAATTTCTTACTTATAATTCCTTCATATATATCTTTTGTTTGATTTTTACCAACTAATATAACTTCATCAACAGCATCAGCTATTTGTTCTCCAAATTTATGATTTAATTCTTTTTGCATTGATCCCATCTCAATCATACCAGGTGTAACTACTATTCTCTTACCTGGCATAAGTTTAAGTACGTCTAGTGCCATTTTAGCTCCTACCGGATTTGAATTATAAGCATCATCTATTATATTTATATCATAGTATTTTTTTAACTCAAGTCTATGTTCAATTGTATTTACTCTTTTAACTCCTGCTTGAAGTTGTTTGATAGTAAGTCCTAGTTCATGACCTAAAGCAATACCTGCTAAAATATTATATATATTTGCTTTACCTAGTAATTTAGTTTCAAATTTATACTTTGTCTTATCACCTTTAAATACAACATCAAAAGTTGAACCTGTATTTGAAAGTTTAATATTCTCAGCTTTCACATCAACATTCTTATTATCAATACCAATAAATACTATTTTACAATCATTTTTTAAATCATAGTTTACTTGTAACTCATCATCACCATTCAAAACTCCAATTCCATCATGAGGAAGTGATTCAATAAGTTCAAATTTACCTTTTTGAATATTTTCTTGTGATCCAAAGCTTTCTAAATGAGCAGTTCCAATACGAGTTAAAATACCATATGTTGGTTTAACATAATCACATAAATATTTAACTTCTCCTCTTTTAAATGCTCCCATCTCAGCAATCATATAATCATTAAATTTATCTAAATAATTATTAATTGTAATTGTAAGTCCAACTGGAGTATTAAAGTTTTTAGGTGTTGGTAAAACATTATACTTAATGCTTAATATATCATTAAGTATATTTTTACTACTTGTTTTTCCATAACTTCCAGTAACACCTATAACTTTTAAATTTGGCATACTTTTTAGTTTTCTTTTGGCTTTTATTTTAAATCTTAATGAAAGTAACTTTTCAATTGGAGTATTTATATAACTTGCTATTAAAGTAACTATATAATTTAAATAAACAAGTAAGCCCATAATTAAATAATATGTAACAAGATTATTTTCTTTGAAACTTATATATATAAGTATAATTGGTATTAAGTACAAAATAGTCTCTGTAACAAATAATCTTTTAACACGAGCTGTTACTTTAAGTTCAAGTTTAACTTGTTCCCTCTTCTCTTTATTAATATATCTTAAAGATAAAATTGTATACATAATAACTTCTATAGCCATTAAAAGCATACTATCAACTTTAAATATTAAAAATACTAATAGAGCTAAAAAACATAAGTCTAAATTAATAAATACAAGTTTTAAGTTTTTTAGCATCCATTTAATATAACGAAATCCTTCATTATACCAATTTTGTTGTAACATATGAAATGATTTTTTTGTTTTAAAATATGTGTATATTAATAAAACTAATAAAGAAATAATAAATTTAACATTCATAAAATACCTACTTTCCTAAAAAACTATTTAACACATTAATAGTTTGTCCTAATCTTTCCAAATAAGCATAGTGTGTACATCCTTCATATAAAACAACGCCACTATCTTTAATTAAACTCTCTAACTCATATGCATCTTCAACAGGCACTTGATCATCTAAGTCACCCCAAATAATAAGTGTTGGACAAGTAATTTTTTTTACCTCTTCCCTAATATCTAAGTTTACTGTATTAACTAAAATATTACGCATTAATGGAGATGCATTTTTATAGTCAGTTGATCCAATATGTTTTTTAGCAAATCCTTCTAACTTATTTAAAACAGGAATTTTCTTCGCTGTTTTTAAGATTTTAGTCTTTAAAGATAAGTTAGTAATTTCTTTTTTAAATGGACTTCCAAATAAAACTAGTTTTTTAACGTTATATTTTGATGCATAAAGTAAACTTACTTTGCCACCAAATGAATGACCAACTAAGGTTGGATTTTTAATATTTAGTTTTTCTATGAATTCTTTTAAAAATTCAACGAAATCTTCTACTTGCCATGCATATTTAGGTTCTTCCGATTTACCATGTCCAGGTAAATCTATAATGATTATATCATTCATATTTTCTCTAGCATCAGCTAAAGGCCTCATCATTTCAATATTTTGACCCCAACCATGTAGATATATAATTGTATCTTTTTTAATATTGCCATATCTTATATAATTAACCTTTGTATCTTTTATGGTTATGTTCATAAAATCACCATTATCATTATATCATTTATCTATATAAAATTAAACGTTTGTTAACATATTTTTACAAAAAAATAAAACAATTAAATTGTTTTATTAAATTGAACTTACTAATTTTTAATTAATTTTTTATTTTCATAAATTATTTCATTTTTACATATTGGACAAAACATTTTATGATATTTTGAATTATCTATAGTGTCTTCTATTAATTCACCATCTTTATAATTAAAATAACCATCATCTATTAATCCTAAATGTTTACAGTTATTGTTCATATATTCTAAGTATGATTTAATAACTTCTAGTCTTATTTTTTTTATTACAAGACAGGCTAATTTATTTTTTTTCATTGACTCATAATAATCATCTATTTCTTCTAGTTGTTCAATAAATTCTTGATTGAAATTCAAGATAATATCCCCTTTCCATAAAAAAGAAAGTATTTATACTTCCTTTTAAAATGAATCAACATTTATTTTGACTTTTTTATCATTATTTAAGTAAGCAGATGATTGAACTAAAGTTCTAATTGCGTTAATAGTATTACCATCTTTACCAATTACTTTACTTATATCATCACTACTTACTAGAACTTGAAGAACTTTAAATTCATCTTCATCAAATTCTTTAACTGAAACTAAGTCAGGTTTTGTTACTAGTTCTTTAACTAAAAATTCAGTAAATTCTAAAGATTTCATTATTTACCTTCTTTTTTAGTCATTTTTGATTCATGATATTTTTTCATAACACCTTGTTTTGAAAGTAAATCTCTAACTGTATCAGTTGGGATAGCACCATTAGCTAACCATTTTAATGCAACTTCTTCGTTAACTTTAACTTCAGCTGGTTCTACAATTGGATTATAAGTACCAACTAGTTCTATAAATTTACCATCTCTTGGACTTCTTGAGTCAGCTGCAACTATACGATAAAATGGTCTTTTTTTAGCTCCCATTCTTTTAAGTCTTAATTTAACTGCCATAATATTCCTCCATTCAACATAAATAATATTAACACAGTTAAATCATTTTGTCAACCTTTTTTTGTTGACATTATTTTAAATAATCTTCATTAATACTGTTATCTATTTCGTCTGTTTCTTCTTTTGTCTCATCATTTAAATCTTGCCATGGTTCTTCTGTATCCTCAATAGCAATTTTCATCTTTGTCTCACCTACAATTTCAACACCCAATTCTTTTTCTACTTCGAAGTCAATACTTCCATCATCATTGATATTAACATTTGTACAACTTGGTTGTTTTAAGCTTCTTACAATTATATCTGTATCACTAGTTAAGTCAGCATTTTCTTTTACTTTAACATTAAATATATCATTATAGTCTATTTTTTTATTAACTACTGTTGTTTTAGAATCGTCTTCATATGAATACCAAATATTTACATCAAAAGATCCATCTACACCAATATTATCTCCTTGTTTATATCCTTTAAATTGATGATTTATAACCCAACAGCCTAAAACAGTAGTTGGCCTATTATCACATATTATACTATATTTATTTTTAAAGTACTTTTTTCCTTTACCAATAACAGCTTTAGTTACAATTTCTTTAAATGCCACAATATCACCTCTCATTTCATAATATGCGAGATGTTTTAAAATAGTTCAAAAAAAATAGTTATTAAAACTATTTTTTAAAATTAGATATAAATTTACTTGCACCATATAATATATAATTACTTTTATTAATAGCAATGGTCTTGCCTAATGCTTTACCACCAATTGTTAGTGAAGATACTATAGCAGTTACTATTAAAACGACATTAAATTCATTTAAGTTATATTTAGTAGCTATTTTAATAGCTATAATGCTTCCAGCAGTACCTGATATAATACCACAAATATCTCCTATTACATCGTTACAAAATGTTGATGTTTTATCACTATTCTTTTTAAACTTAACAGCCATAGAAGCCCCTTTTACTTTTCTAGAATTCATCGAATGAAATGGAGCTTCATTAGCAGCCTGCACAGATACACCTATCATATCAAATATAACACCTATTAAGATAACTATAATAAGTAATATTATACTAACAAATAGGCTTGCTTTTGGAATAAATGATTCTGATGCATAAGAAAAAATAAGTGATATTATAAAGGCTATAGTAGTAATTTCTAAAATCCATTTAACATTTATTATTTCTAACTTACTTCTTTTTAGTTCTTTTTTTATACTCTTTTTTTCATCTTTATTCATATTTACCTCTAAAAAAAAGGAATAAATCCTTCTAATTTCAAAATATTTAATGGCGATTTCTATAGTTAACTTTACGTCTTAGGTCAAGCAGGATTTCCCTCATATCTACATTCTGTTACCAGAGTTGCGGTTCCCCTTTAAAGATACGAATACAACGTTACCTGTATGTATGGCTTGATTACCACTTAGTACGCACTGCAATCCTATAAAAATATGCACTCTAGGAAATTTCTTCGACATTATTTTATTACTAGTTCTTTTTTGCAACCTTAGTTTCATGAAGCAATAGTTATAATATTTTGGCCTAAATAATATAACCTGTCATCAATCCCCTAAGCATCACTCAAGACAAGCTACACTACTCGTAAGTTGCCCCACATAGTAGGTTTAATCCTAAGTCGTCATTTCTAACAAGGTTAGGTCTCCACGAACAATTGGAACAAGTACGTATGCCGTTACGGTTGCCCAAGAGTTCTTCTTCCAGCACTCACCCCAAACTGGGCGTAAGAAGCAAGCACCAAAAGTTTCACAGATGTGCTCTTTAGTGGTGTTTTAATCCCACCTTCGTAATAAATTATAATGACTAGAATAATGTGCCATATAATTA
>JAGAYJ010000034.1 GCA_017940575.1 Bacilli bacterium
ATAAGTGAGGTGGTATTTATGACTAAAAGAGAAAATGCTTTTTTCTTTATAATCATACTCCTTATATTGTTATTATTTGTAATTGTTTATAAATATTAGAATATAAAAAATAATCCTAGTGCCACAGGGGGTCACTAGGATTTCTTCAGTTAATCTGCAAGGAATACCTAAGACTTTTAGGTGTCCTCAAATTAATTATATGATAATAAAAAATAATAGTCAATAAATATTGAATATAAAATATTTCTTTGATAAAATTATTAGTATAGAAAGGTGATAATATGTTAGAAGTAAAAAACGTAACAAAATATTATGGAAATTTTAAAGCCGTAGATAATCTATCATTTGAAGTTAAAGAAGGCGAAATATTTGGGTTACTTGGCGTTAATGGTGCTGGTAAAACTACAACATTTAGAATGATCATGGGTCTTCTTGATGCAACTAAAGGTGAAATTACATTAGATGGTAAGCCAATTGATTATAGTGTAACAGATAAAATTGGTTTTTTAACTGAAGAGAGAAGCCTACTTACTAAAATGACAGTTAAAGAACAATGTATATATTATGGTAGACTTAAAGGAATGGATGAAGATACTATAATAAAAAGAATGAGAAAGTATTTAAAAAAATTTAATGTATCTGACTATGAAGATAAAAAAATTAAAGAATTATCAAAAGGTAATCAGCAAAAAATTCAATTCATAACAGCTATTTTAAATAAACCTAAATTACTTATTTTAGATGAACCATTCTCTGGGCTTGATCCATTTAATGTTGAGATGTTTAAGAATGAAATTATAGAACTTTCTAAAGCAGGAAGCATAATAATATTTTCATCTCATAGAATGGAGCATGTAGAGCTATTTTGTAAAAAATTAGTTATTATTTTAAAAGGTAAAACAGTTTTACAAGGTTATTTAAAAGATATTAAAGAAGAATATAAGAAAAAAGATATATTCATTAAAGGTGATGTCACTAAAGAAGAATTAATGAATATTAAAGGTGTTGTTGATGTAGTTGAAGGTGCTGATGAATTTGAAGTTATAATTGAATCAGTCGATAATGTAAGTGATGTATTTGATGTTATAAAGAAGAAAAAGAATATTACAAAATTTGAAGTTCAAGAACCATCACTTAATGAAATATTTGTAACAAAAGTAGGTGAAGAATTTGACAAGTAAATTAAAATTTTTAACTGGTGTGAGCCTAAAGAGAAAAATAAAGACTAAATGGTTTGTTGCGGCAAATATAATACTTGCAATACTAATCATTGGCGTTGCTAATATTGATTCAATAATTAAATTCTTTGGTGGTGACTTTAATGAAAAAACAGAAGTTTTGATAATTGATAATACTGACTTTTCGTATGATATTTTGTCTAATACTTTAGATAGTACATCAAAACAAGTATTTGATACAACTTCATATAAAATTAAAAAGTATAAAAAATCTGAAAAAGAGTTAAAAAAAGAAATTAAAGATGAAGATAAAAAAATAGGTATTGTAATAAATAATGATGATTTAAATGTAATAAATGCTAAAATGATTTCTAATAGTTATATAGAAACACTTGATTATCAAGTTTTGTCTCAAGCAATAAATCAAGCAAAAATTTCTATTGCAACTTTAAAATCTAATATTCCAGTAGAGGAATTAAATAAAATATATAGTCCAATAGAAATCGATAGAGTAATACTTGATGAAGATAAAAAGTCTGAAAATGAAATGATGGAAATAATTATGACATCAGTATTCCCTGTTATAATACTTCCTGTATTTATGCTTATTATATTCTTAGTTCAAATGATTGGAACAGAGATTAATGATGAGAAGACTACACGTGGTATGGAGATTATTATATCTAATGTATCACCAAGCACACATTTCTTCTCTAAAGTATTATCTGGAAATATATTTGTAATTATGCAAGGAGCACTTATTATTTTATATGGTGTTATAGGATTAATAGTAAGAGGATTGGTTGGAAGCAGTAGTATTACATCAATGCTAAGTGATAAAATAGGTCCTGCATTTGATAGCTTACTTACAAGTGACTTTATAAGTAAAATGGGATATATTTTGCCACTTGCACTTGTTTTATTACTTGCAACTTTCCTAGCTTATTCACTTCTTGCAGGAATACTAGCTAGTATGACAACTAATGCAGAAGATTTTAATCAACTTCAAACGCCAATTATGATTGTATCATTAGCAGGATACTATATGGCTATTATGGCTGGTGTATTTAAAGGATCTATATTAATTAGAATATTCTCATATATTCCATTAATATCAGCAATCTTATCACCATCTTTATTAGTACTAGGACAAATTGGTATATTTGATTTAGTTATTTCATTTATACTTTTAGTTATATTTAATTACTTATTAATTAGATATGGACTAAAGATTTATAAAGTTGGTATACTTAATTATTCTTCAAAAGATTTATGGAAAAAGATGTTTAAAGCTTTAAAAGATTAAATATCTTTTTTTATATGTTGACACGCGAACATAATTTTGGTATAAAGATTATAGGTACCTAAAATAGTTGTATGTTGTATGCTATATGTTGTATGTTGTAAATCATTTATGATAGGGGGATACAATATATGGAAAATGAAATGATTATTTTTGAAAATGGTGAAGTAAAATTAGATGTAAATGTTAAAGATGAGACTGTTTGGTTAACACTTGATCAGTTAACTAAACTATATGGAAGAGATAAATCTGTTATTTCTAGGCATATAAAAAATGCACTAAGAGAAGAGCTTGATGAAACAGTTGTTGCAAAATTTGCAACAACTGCTAAAGATGGTAAAACTTATCAGGTAGATTATTATAATCTTGATATGATTATAAGTGTTGGATATATTTTAAGCACTAAAAAAATGAAGGTAATTTTTTAATGAATGATATAGTTTCTAAAGATAATGTAGCTATTGAAGATTTAATATATGAGATTAGAGGAAAGAAAGTAATGCTTGATAGTGACTTGGCAAAACAATATAAAGTTGAAACAAAAGTTCTTATGCAAGCAGTTAAAAGAAATATTGAAAGATTTCCTGATAATTTTATGTTTCAGTTGACGAATAGGGAATATGACGATTTGAGGTCACAAATTGTGACCTCAAAAGTTAGAGGAGGAAGAAGATATAATCCGTATGTTTTTACAGAACAAGGTGTTGCGATGCTTTCAGGATTATTACATTCTAAAACTGCGATTCAAACTAGTATTAATATTATAAATACTTTTGTAAAAATGAGACATTTTATTAAAGATAGTTTGCTAGAGCAAAAATATATTAACAATTTAGTAATAGAACACGATGAAAGATTAAAAATAATTGAAGAAGCTTTTGATAAATTAGAAGAAAAAAGAAATGTTAACGAAATATATTATAATGGTCAAATATATGATGCTTACTCAAAAATAAAAGATATATTTAAAAATGCTACTAAAAAATTAATAATTGTAGATTCGTATGCTGATAAAACATTATTAGATATTATTAAAACGCTTAATGTTGATGTAATTATTATAACTAAAAAAGATAATCTTTTAACTTTACAAGATATAGAAAAATATAATAAACAATATCATAATTTAAAAGTGATTTTTAATAATAGTTTTCATGATAGATATTTTATAATCGATAATAAGACTATGTATCATTGTGGCGCAAGTATTAATAGAATAGGATATAAAACATTTTCCATTAATTTAATCGGCGATAAGGAAGCTTTTAAATCACTTTTAGATAAAGTAAATACAATTATATAAATTATATATGAACTTTTTAACTAACACTTAATCTATTGCGAAATATTTTAATTTATGGTAATATCTTATAGGAAATGAAGTGATATTATGGAACTACCAAATTTAAAAAATGCTAAAAGAAGAACTGATGCAGAAGTTAAAGTTTTAACTAATGAATATATTATGAATGCTCACTTAGAAAGTTTAGGCAAGGGTAAAAAATATTTTGTTAAAACATATGGATGTCAAATGAATGAACATGATGGAGAAAATATAAAAGCTATCTTAGAAGATATGTCATTTACCGAGACAGATAATATGGAAGATGCTGATATTATTTTACTTAACACTTGCGCAATTCGTGAGAATGCTCATAATAAAGTATTTGGTTATTTAGGAAGAATTAAACATTTGAAAGAGTCTCGTCCTGATATTATAGCAGGAATTTGTGGCTGCATGGCTCAAGAAGAAGTTGTTGTAAAAGAGATAATGAGTAAACATAAATACTTAGATATGGTATTTGGAACTCATAATATTCATGAACTTCCTGAGATACTTGATAAAGTAATTGAGACTAAATCACAACAAATAAGTGTTTATTCTAAAGAAGGAGATATAATTGAAAATATTCCTGTAAAAAGAGAATCTTTGTATAAAGCATGGGTTAATATTATGTATGGTTGTGATAAGTTTTGTACATACTGTATAGTACCTTATACAAGAGGTAAACAAAGAAGTAGAAGACATGAGGATATTTTAGCTGAAGTTAAATGCTTAAAAGAACAAGGTTATAAAGAGGTAACACTTCTTGGTCAAAACGTTAATGCTTATGGTAAAGATTTAAATGATAACTATAACATGGAAAACTTACTTGAAGATGTTGCTAAGGTAGGTATTGATAGAGTTAGATTTGTAACAAGTCATCCTTGGGATTTTACAGATTCTATGATAGATGTAATAGCTAAATATGATAATATAATGCCTTATATTCATCTACCTTTACAATCAGGATCTAGTAGAATATTAAAACTAATGGGAAGACGTTATACTAAAGAATCTTATTTAGAACTTGCTCATAAGATAAAAGATAAAATTCCAAATTGTAGTTTAACAACAGATATAATCGTAGGATTTCCTGGTGAAACAGAAGAAGACTTTAATGAAACAATGGACGTTGTAAATGAACTAAAATATGATTCAGCATTCACATTTATCTTCTCACCACGTGTTGGAACTCCTGCTGAGAATATGACTGATGATGTAGATTTAAAAACAAAAGAAGAAAGACTGCACAAATTAAATGAATTAGTTAATAAATATGCACATGATGCAAATTTAAAATATCAAGATAAAATAGTACCTGTGTTACTTGAAGGAGTAAGTGAGAAAAACTCTGAATACTTAATGGGATATACTGATACTATGAAGCTTGTTAATGTTAAAGCACCAAAAGATTTAATAGGCGAAATCGTAAATGTTAAAATAACTAGTGTTAAAACATGGAGTATGGATGGAGAAATTGCAAAATAATTTCTCTTTTTTCATAAAATATGGTAAAATTAGTGTGGTGATTATATGAATATTGAAGATATAAATGTAGATAAAGAATTAAGAATTGTATTTATGGGAACTCCTGATTTTGCTGTTCCAGTACTTCAAGGATTAATTGATAACTATAATGTAAAAGCAGTTGTAACACAACCTGATAAACCAGTTGGAAGACATGGAGAGATTAGTATGTCTCCAATTAAAAAATTAGCGCTTGATAATACTATATTAGTGCTTCAACCTAAAAACTTAAAAGAAGAGTGGCAAGATGTTATGTCACTTCATCCTGATATGATTGTAACATGTGCTTATGGTCAAATCGTTCCAAGGGAATTACTCGTATATCCTAAATATGGATGTATTAATGTACATGCATCACTTCTTCCAAAACTTAGAGGTGGAGCTCCAATTCATAGAGCTATAATTGAAGGATATAGAGAAACAGGGGTTACTATAATGCATATGAATGCAGGACTTGATACGGGAGATATAATAACACAAAGACCAATCTTAATAGATGATTCTGACACCGCAGAGACTCTACATGATAAATTAAGCGTACTTGGTAGAGACTTACTACTTGATACTATGCCTTCTATAATTGATGGAACAGCGCCTTCTATTCCTCAAGATGATTCAATCTCGACATTCGCATCTAATATAAAGCCAGAGGATGAGAAAATAGATTTTTCAAAAACAAAAAGACAAATTTATAATCAAGTTAGAGGACTTAATTCATGGCCTGGTGCATATTTCAATTTAATGGGCAAGAGAATAAAAGTTTATGAATGCATTATGAGCGATAATAACTTATCTAATTTAATAGATGGTCAAATATCTGGATTATATCCTGAGGGAATAGGTATTAAAGTATCTAATGGTGAAGTTATATTAACTAAAATAAAACCAGAAGGTAAAGGCATTATGAAAGCATCAGACTATATTAATGGTATTCAAGATAAGAATAGTTTAATAGGTAAAATTTGTGAGTAATATATTAAATATTATAAAAACAATTTGGAAAAGTGATAGATATAGATCACTTCTAATATTAGCATTATATTTTATCTTCTTCTTAGGAATAATAGTAATAGCTAAAATGTCTCCTAAAAGTGAAGTTAAAGTAGAAGACAAGGGAATATCTAATATAGAAGTTAATGATACTTATTCATTTGAGGTAAGCATTAAAGATAGTATTATAAAAGGAACTTATGATTATAGCTATATTAAATTTGAATATGATGGTATAGAATACGAATATAGTAATGATATACTTCTTCCAAATAAATTTGAATATATGGATATAATAAAATTTATGAATAGAAGTTATGTATTTGATTTAATAAAAGATAAAGAGGCTTATAGTACTACTAAATTTAAAAATGGAAATACCTCTAAAACGTATTTAGTAGATGATATAGAAATTACAACTTATGATAAAGAATTATATAATGTAGATATTAAAATAAATGACTTAACATATAAAATAACATATAAATAATTGCAAAATTAGTGAATTTGTGATAGATTAATAAAGGCAGGAGGAAGAGTTATGAAAACATTTTTAATTATAGTTGCAATACTTTTAATAGCAATCGTTTTACTTCAAGCTGCAAAAGCTGAAGGAGCTAGTAGTGCTATGATGGGTGGAAATGATAGTTTATTTAAAAACAGAAAAGAAAGAGGAGGAGAGTTATTTATAACTAGACTAACTTTCTTACTAGGAGCATTATTTTTTATCGGTTGTTTGATAATAGGATTTTAATAATCCTTTTCTTTTTACAAAAATATGTTCGTTTTATCTTTTAAAATAATTAATAATATGTTATAATTTTTATGGTGGTAAAATGTACGAATATATTAAAGGTAAAGTAGAAGAAATAGAAGCTAATTACATAGTAGTTGATAATAATGGGATTGGCTATTTAGTATATGTTGCAAATCCTTATTCATATAAATTAGATACTGAATATAAAGTATATATATATGAACAAGTTAGAGAAGATGAACATACTTTATATGGCTTTATGAAAAAAGAAGAAAAGAACTTATTTTTAAAGTTAATAGATGTTAAAGGACTCGGACCTAAAATGGCACTTCCAATGCTTGCAACAGGTTCAATAGATGGAATAATTGATGCTATTGATAGAGAAAATATTATGTATTTAAAGAAGTTTCCAAAAATTGGAGATAAAGTAGCGCGTCAAATTATTCTTGATTTAAAAGGTAAACTTGCTGAAAGCAGTAATGTTAATGTAACTTATAATGAAGAGTTAACAGAAACACTTAAAGCACTTGGATATAAAGCAGTAGATATTAAGAAAATACTACCAAATATTGATCAAGATAAAACACTAGAAGAGCAAATAAAAGATGCACTTAAATTGATGCTTAAATAGGAGAATGTATGGACAATTTGATTTTTAAATATGCAACTATGAATTCAGGTAAAACTATGGATTTAATAATACGTGCATATAACTATAAAGAAACTAATAATAAAATAATTGTAATGAAACCTAAAATAGATACAAAAGGAGAAAATACTATTGTATCTCGAACAGGCTTAATTAGAAATGTTGATATATTAATTGATAAGGATGATTCTATTATTAATATACTTGAACATAAGCTTATAGATATAAAAGCTATATTAATTGATGAAGCACAGTTTTTATCAAGAAGCCAAGTAGACGAACTACAAATTATAGCTCATACTTTAAATATAGATATTATTTGTTATGGACTTAGAAATGATTTTTTAATGAATTCATTTGAAGGAAGTAAAAGATTATTAGAGATAGCTGATATATTAGAAGAACAATCTTCTTTATGTAAATGTGGTGATAAAGCACGTTTTGTTGGAAGAAAAGTTAATGGTGAATTTGTCCTTGATGGTGATGTCGTTGTAATTGATGGAACTGAAAATGTTGAATATGTACCAATGTGTGCCACATGTTATTTAAAAGATGTAAAAAAAATAGATTTAGAAAAAGTAAAAAAGAAGGTGAGATAGTGGATGAGAGAATAGTATCTTATGAAGAGTTAAATGAAGATATTAAAGACTTAGATATTAGACCTAGTAGAATGGATGAATATATTGGTCAAAGTGAAGTAAAAGACAATCTAAGTGTTTTTATTGAGGCTGCAAAAATGAGAAATGAGGCACTTGATCACGTTCTACTTTATGGTCCTCCTGGACTTGGTAAGACAACACTTGCTAATATTATTGCTAATGAGTTAGGTACTAATATAAAAACTGCTAGTGGACCTGCGATTGAAAAGTCAGGAGATCTTGCTGCTATTTTATCTACATTAGAGCCTGGTGATGTTTTATTTATAGATGAGATTCATAGGATTCCTAGATTTGTTGAAGAAATACTTTATTCAGCAATGGAGGATTATGTTTTAGATATTGTTGTTGGAAATGATTCATCAAGTAGAAATATTAGAATAGAACTTCCTCCTTTTACTTTAGTTGGAGCAACAACTAGAGCAGGAGATTTATCAAGTCCTCTTCGTGATAGATTTGGAATTGTTTGTAAACTTAATTACTATAACATAGAAGATTTAACTAAGATAATTAAAAGAACAAGTAATGTATTAGAGTCTCCTATTAATGACGATGCGGCAATTTCACTTGCGAGACGTAGTAGGGGTACTCCTAGAATTGCAAATAGATTATTTAAAAGAGTTCGTGATTTCGCACTTGTTAAGGGAGATGGAATCATTGATGATGAAATTATTAATATGGCATTATCTAAACTTAAAGTAGATAATTTAGGGCTTGATGAGACTGATTATAATTTGATTAAAGCTATTATTGAAAAATTTAATGGTGGTCCTGTTGGAATTGAAGCGATTGCTGCATCAATTGGTGAAGAACAAACAACAATTGAAGATGTATATGAGCCATACTTACTTCAAATGGGATTATTAAAGCGAACTAATAGAGGTCGTGTTGCAACTGATAAAGCATATGAACATATAGGTATTAAAAGAGGTGAATAAAATGGCTAACAATTTAAGAGAACAAATTGAAGGGCAAGGCAAGAATAATAATTTTTTAAATTCTTATCTTATGAAGCCAAATGGAGAAGTAATAAATATAGAGTATTATGATATTGCTGATAAGGCAATGGATATAGTTAATTCTATGATAAGTAATAACGAAAATCTGAAATTAGAATTTGAACAATTTAAAATTGGCTATAATCACTTTGACCCTTTTTTAGACTTTTTAATAATTCATTTAGGTTTTGTATTTGTTAATCCTTTTTGCACTGAGGAAGGATATTTATATGGTAAAAGCGGAGAACTTCATTATGTATTAAATCCATTTGATGAAAAACATAAAAAGGATATGATATATCCAAAAAGTGATGATAAATCATTAGGTATAGATATGTTTAGTGTAGATAAATTATGCGATTGTATTATAGATAATTATGGAAGAGTTTATAATATAAATCGTGATAATGGTGATTTTCACGGTATGTATTATGAAATAGTTTTAATGAATAAAATGATTGAAAATAAAAGATTATATGAAGATTATAAGACTTGCACAAATGAATATGATGAGTTATACTATGTAATCAATGCCTATTTTAGAGATAGACTTGGGTATGTACAAGTTGTTAAATATCCAGATGATACAGGGCATGTTTTATGTAATAGTGAACTTAAAAGTGGATATATAGATGGTGTAATAAAAGGTATAAAAGAGATGTATCCTAATATGAATGTTGAATATAGTCATATACCACTTGAAATAGTTGATGAATGCAAAGATATTCAAAGTGAGGTGAGTGACATATATGCTAGTAGAAGAATTTGATTTTGATTTACCTGAGGAGTTAATTGCACAAACTCCTTTAGAAAAAAGAGATGAATCTAGGATGCTTGTTTTAGATAAAAAAACAGGTGAGATAGAGCACAAGAAGTTTTTTGATTTAGTAGATTTACTTAATAAAGGTGATGTATTAGTATTAAATGATACTAAGGTTATGCCAGCACGTCTTTATGGAGTAAAAGAGGAAACAGATGCTGCAATTGAAGTATTAATGCTTAAAGATACAGGAAATGATACATGGGAGTGCTTATGTAAACCAGCTAAGAGAGTTAAATTAGATACTGTTATCTCTTTTGGAGATGGACTTTTAAAAGCTAGATGTGTTGATATTAAAGATGAAGGAATTAGATTATTTAAACTTGAATATGAAGGAATATTATATGAAATTTTAGATAAACTAGGTGAGATGCCACTTCCTCCTTATATTCATGAGAAACTTGAAGATAAAGATAGATATCAAACTGTATATGCTAAAAATGTAGGTAGTGCTGCTGCTCCTACTGCAGGATTACATTTTACTAAAGAATTACTTGAAACATTAAAAGAAAAAGGTGTTGAGATAGAGTATGTAACTCTTCATGTTGGACTTGGTACTTTTAGACCAGTTAGTGTAGAAAATATTAATGATCATGTTATGCATAGTGAATTTTATCAAATGAGTAAAGATACTGCAGATAGATTAACTAAAGCAAAATCTGAAGGTAGAAGAATTATAAGTGTTGGTACAACTTCAACAAGAACTTTGGAGACTATAATGAGTCTATATGGTGAGTTTAGAGAATGTAGTGGATGGACTAATATATTTATTTATCCTGGATATGAGTTTAAAGCAATTGATGCATTAATTACTAATTTTCACTTACCAAAATCAACACTAGTTATGCTTGTTAGTGCACTTGCAGGGCGTGAAAATATTCTTAATGCTTATAATGAGGCTATAAAAGAAAGGTATCGTTTTTTCTCATTCGGCGATAGTATGTTTATTAAGTAATGAATATAGATATTTTAAATGATGCTATTAAAGAATATATAGATGAGAATGAAATAAGTGACATTAGTGAATTATGTATAATTAATAATGCAACAAGATTATTAATTGAAATGCCTATTAGAAATGATAAAACTAAATATACAAAAAAGGTATCTTTGAAGAAAAATATAAAATATGTAAGTGAATTTTTATATAATCTTAATCCTGAGTATTATGAATATTTTAAATTAAGATTAAAAGATGGAACATTTATTTTTGATGATAATAGCTTTGATAATGCATATTCAACATATGATATAATTGATAAAAGAAGAATAATATATATTCCAGTTTTAAATACACTTGAAGATTCCTTCGCAATTGTTCATGAACTAATGCATGATATGAATTTAAGCGTGGAAGATTCTTTATATGAAAATATTTCTAGATATTATTTTACAGAAGGTATATCTATTTTATCGGAATATTTATTAAGTGATTATTTGATTAATAAAAAGGTAAAAGATGCAAAAGTTAATAATGAAAAAATAATTTATGCAACTAGAATAAAAGCAGTTTTAACAGATTTTAATTTAAGACTAGTTAATCATTATTTAGAAAACGGATATGTAACTGAAGCTGATATTGTTGATATACTTGGACTATATAATGTATCAGAACTTCCATATTTAAAAGAAACTTTAGAAGAAATTTTAGATTCAGGTGAACTTACAATTGTTAATGAACAAAGATATGTTATAAGTAGTTTAATATCTTCTTATATGTATAATAGAATACATATAAATAAAAGAAACATTCAAGAATTATTTGATATGAATGAACTAATTCAAAACAATGATTTTCAATCAATTTTAGATTATTTAGGTTTTGATTATAATGATTTTGATTTAACAGATAAATCTTATGAAATGTTAAGAGATAATTATAAAAAATTTGTAAAAAGTAGGTAATTATATGATTATATGTATTGTTGGTCCAACTGGTGTTGGAAAAACTAAAATGAGTATTGAACTTGCTAAAAAGTTTAATGGTGAGGTTATAAATGCTGATTCAACGCAAGTTTTTAAATCACTTGATATCGCAACTGCTAAAGTAACAGAAAAAGAAAAAGAAGGTATTCCTCACCATTTATTTGATATTAAAAATATAGATGAAGACTATACAGTATTTGATTATCAAAAAGATGCAAGAGTTATAATTGATGATATAATAAGCCGTGGTAAGACACCTATTATAGTAGGTGGTACAGGTCTTTATATAAAAGCGCTTTTATATGACTATAAGTTTGAAGAAGAAAGTAATAATTTAAATAATTATGATAATATTGATACTAAAGAGTTGTATGAAAGATTAATTAAGATTGATCCAAAATCTAATATTCATATTAATAATAGAAAAAGAATTGTAAGAGCCTTAAATTATTATGAAGCTAACAATAAACCTATGAGTGAAAAAGAAAAGACCGATAAACTTTTATATAATGTTAAGTTTATAGGTCTTACTACTGATAGAACTACTTTATATGATAGAATAAATAAAAGAGTAGATGTAATGCTTAAAAGTGGTTTAATTGAAGAAGCTAAAAAAATATATAATACAGGTATTAGAAGTAAAGCTGTTATGACACCAATTGGATATAAAGAGCTATTTCTTTATTTTGATTCTTCTATAACTTATGATGATGCAATTGAATTGATTAAACAAAGAAGTAGAAGATATGCTAAAAGACAATATACTTGGTTTAACAATCAAATGGATGTTGCTTGGTTTGATGTTGATTTTAATAACTTTTCTAATACCGTAGATAGTGTAGTATCTTATATAGAAAAAGGTGAAGAATGATAACATTTATACTTATTATAATTGATCAAATAGTAAAATATCATATAAGTACACATTATTTAGTTGGTACTTCTTCTGTTATAATACCTAAGTTTTTTAATATAACCTATGCAGATAATACAGGAGCTGCTTTTTCTATATTGCGTAATAATACAATGCTTATTATAATTATTTCATTTATATTACTATTTGTTTTATATAAATATGTATTTGTAGGAAACAAATATAATGGCGTTAAAATGCTTATCTTGGGTGGTATTTTATCTAATTTAATCGATAGAGTATTTAGAGGATATGTAATTGATTATTTAGATTTTAATATATTTGGATATAGCTTTCCTATATTTAATATAGCTGATATATGTATTGTGATAGGTTGTGTTTTATTTGTTTTTAAAACATTAGATGAGAAGTAGGTGATTTTATGGAAATAATTGCTGATAAAGAAAATGTAAGAATTGATAATTATTTATCAGAAAAATTAAATTTAAGTAGAAGTAAAGTCAGTAAGATGATTAAAGATTGTAAAGTTTTAGTTAATGGTAAAACTGTAAAAACAAGCTACTTACTTAAACTTAATGATTCTATAGAAGCAGAAGAGTATGTAGAAGAAGAAATGAATTTAAAACCAGAGGCAATGGATTTAGATATTGTTTATGAAGATAGTGATGTAATTGTTGTAAATAAAGAAAATGGTATGGTAGTTCATCCTGCTGTTGGAAACAAAGAACATACTTTAGTAAATGGACTTATATATCACTCTAAGTTAAGTGATGTTAATGGAGAGTTTAGACCTGGTATAGTACATAGAATTGATGCTTACACAACAGGACTTTTAATGGTAGCTAAAAATAATAAAGCTCATGAGATACTTGCTCATGAGTTAGAAGAGAAAAAAACTTATCGTAAATATATTGCTCTTGTTTGGGGCGTTATTAAAGAAGATACTGGTACTATTGATGCTCCAATAGGTAGAGACATAAACGATAGAAAGAAAATGTCTGTTACTGATATAAATGCTAAGAAAGCAATTACGCATTTTAGAGTTATAGAAAGATATAAAAATGCAACTCTAATAGAACTTCAACTTGAAACTGGTAGAACTCATCAAATTAGAGTTCATATGAATTATATAGGACATCCTGTTGTTAATGATCCTGTGTATGGTAAGAGAAAAATAATTGATGAGACTGGACAGTGTCTACATGCAGCTGAACTTGGTTTTTCTCATCCAACAACTGGTGAATTTATGAAGTTTTCGTGTCCTCTTCCAGAATGTTTTGTAAATATCTTAGAACAATTTAAAGATTAAAAATTATAAATTCATAAAATAAATTGTTATACTTAAAATACATGCAAATATACTAAATATTATATATGGTATTAAAAATTTAGATGCTTTAGTATTTAACTTATTAGTCTCATCATAAAGATTAATTGCTGTAATAACGATTAAAACAGTATCTATGAATGCTAAAAAAGTATTTTCTAATTTAAAGAATATAAAAGTATATAATTGGTTAAAAATATAATTAGAAATAAGAGCTATATTATAACTTTTAATATCCTTGAACTTATATTCTGAATATATCATGTATATAGATATAGCTATTAATATATATAGTATTGTCCAAACAATACCATATAAAAAACCAGGTAGAGCAAAAAAAGGTAGATTTAATGATTCATAAAAATCATTGTTACCCATAAAAATGCTACTTATAAACCATGGTAGTAAAGAAACTATAAATAAAAGAATTTTCTTCAAAGTATCACCTCTAATAGATATTATGTGCTATAATAGAAGAAAATTACAAAAAAAGGAGGATTTATGGATCAAGTAGTAATTAGTAAAAATGATGAATTAGTTATGAAATTACTACATTATTTTATAACTGAAGCAGGTTACAGTCCAATTATTCTTCATGGTGCTAAAGATGAAATCTGGTTAGAAAATATGGATAGTGATTATAAAATCGTTAGAATTGTATCTAATTATATTCATAATGATGAACAGTTAAATTTTGATCTTTTTAGAACCAAACAAATAATGAAACAAATTAAGAAGAAAACTTTTTCTTATTCAATAAACACTTTAAGTTTATTTGTTAACTTAGGTGACAATGTTGATATTAATAAATATCTTCATATAGAAAATGTAGATTCAGCTAAAGTAAATAAAATAGCCGATTTAAAAAAATATGACTTTATAGTTGATACTTTTCCAACTATTACTAAAAGTACTTCTTTTAAAGAAAAGGGTTTGAATTTATTTATGAAAATAACTAGTGAAATATCTAGTAAAAATGAATCTGAGACAATTAAAAATGAAGAAGTATTTAGAGAAAAAACACCATTTATTACATATATAATAATGATTATAAATACATTTATATTTTTATTATGTAATATGAATAATTCATATGTAATTAATTTATCTATATTTAATAATATAGGAAATGAATACTATAGAATTATTACTTCTGCATTCACACATATAGATGTACTTCATTTTCTATTTAATATGTATGCTTTATATATTATTGGAAGTCAAATGGAAAGTTTTATTGGTAAAAAGAAATATATAATTATTTATTTGTTTAGTGCCATTACATCTAGTATGATGTCAATGTCATTTTTACCTGATAATACTTATTCATTAGGAGCGAGTGGCGCTATATTTGGCTTATTTGGCGCTTTACTTATATTTGGATATCACTATAGAGTATATTTGGGGACTGCTCTTAGAAGTCAAATTGTTCCCGTTATAGTTTTAAATTTAATGTTAGGATTTATGATTCCAGGTATTGATATAGCTGCTCATATAGGAGGACTTGTTGGTGGTTTACTTATTACAAGTGCTCTAGGTATTAAATATAAATCAAGTACAAGTGATAGAATAAATGGTTCTGCTTTAACTATTATTTATTTTATATTTTTACTTTACATTGCATTTATGAGATAAAGAATTAAAGAATTGTAAAATTCTTTTTTTTATATTATAATTTATTTAGGATAGGTGTATGTTATGAAAAAGTTGATTGAAAAAATAAAAAATATGAGTAAAAAGAAAAAAATAGTTACATGTGTTATAAGTCTTATAATTATTATGTGTATTTTGGTTTTATGTGCAATTGTATTTAAACCTGAGGCTGTAAAAGAAATAAAAGAAAAATTAAAACCTGAGACTAAAGAAGAGGTACCTAAAAAGATAAGTATTTTTAATACAGAGTCTAAAGTAAGACCCATAGCTGTTATGATTAATAATCATAATCAAGCACGTCCATACCACTCAGGTCTTGATAAAGCTCAAATAGTGTATGAGTTTATTGTAGAAGGTGGAATAACTCGTATGCTTGCTGTATTTAAAGATCAAGATGTATCAAGAATAGGACCAGTTAGAAGTTCAAGACATTATTACTTGGATTATGCTATGGAAAATGATGCTATATATGTTCACTGGGGATGGTCACCACAAGCAGAGGCAGATATAGCTAGTTTAGGAATTAATAACTTAAATGGTTTATATGATTCAGGATTTTCAAGAGACCAAAGTCTAATTGGTAAGATTAATTTAGAACATACAGCAATCACATCTTCAAGTGGAATTAATGATGCGATTTCTAAAAAAGGCTATAGAACAGAATATAAAACTGATAATGTAGAGGATAATTTAGTATTAAAATATAGTCCTGATGAAATTAATTTAGGTAAAGTTGAGTTAAAAGATGAGATAGAAGAAAGTGATAGTGCTGTTACAAATATGGTATCTTCATTTAAATTGATTTCAAATACTGCTTATAATGCAGTACCTCAAAATAATGATGCAATAGTAGCTAATCGTGTAACTGTCCCATATTCAAATTATATGACAGCATCTTATACATACGATATTACTAATAAATACTATTTAAGATATGCGAATGGTAATGTTCATAAAGACTATATAACAGGTGAACAATATCACTTTAAAAATATTTTAATTTTAAAAGTTGAAAACTATACTATTGATAGTTATGGTAGACAATCATTAAAAAATATAGGTTCTGGAAATGGTTACTATATAACTAATGGATATGCAAGAGAAATCAAATGGTATAAAGAATCTAGAAGTGGCAAAACAACTTATAAATATTTAGATGGTAGTGATGTTGTTGTTAATGATGGAAATACATTTATTCAAGTTGAGCCAATAAATATGAATCCAACAATTTCAGAATAAAGAAGAATTTTCTTCTTTTTTTTGACAAATTTTTTAATTTTGTATTTTAAAAATTTATTAATTGTGCTACAATGTATTTGGTAACTTATTAAAAGAATAATTTATATATAATACGGAGTGATTTAAATGATCAATATTTCAATTTCAAGTAATTTACTTATTATAATATCATGCATTATTTTAATTGCTATTATTGGTCTTATTGTATATATTATCTATAAAGATAAAATGATTGATCAAGAAGAAATTGATGATTTAATAGAAGATATTGTAAAAGCAAAGCCAAGGGAAAAAGTAAATGATGAAGAACCTGTTAAGGTTACAAAAATAGATTCTGGTATTAATAATGCTCCTGAAAAATTAAATTTAGAGGCTATGCTTAATGATATGCAATCCAATTTAGAAAAGAAAAAAGCAAAATCTATTGAAGAGTACGAAAAAGAACAAGACGATAATGCAATTATAAGTATTAAAGAGCTTAAAAATAGTTCATTAAATAATATTGATGCATATGAAAAAGAACAAGAAGATACAGCAATAATAAATATAAATGAGCTTAAGAAATTTAATTCTATGGATGCCTTAACAGAAAAAGAAGAAGAACTTGTTAAACCTGTTAAAAAGGCTATTGCTAAAATTGAGACAAATGATAAGAAATGTAAATTTAAAAGCACTGATTTTATATCACCTATATTTGGTAAAATGGATTCTAAAATTGAATATCCAACAATAAAATCATATGACAAATTAGAAGAAGAGGAACTTAAAAAAGCTAAACATGCATCACTTGAACAATCAATTGATGTTGAACCTTTATCAGATGAGATAAAGAGAAATGCAGAATTCTTAAAAGCTTTAAAAGAATTTAGAAATAACTTATAGTTATTTCTTTTTTATTGATTAAATCATTTACAAATGGTAAAATATATAAAGAAGGTAGGGATAATATGAAAAGAGGATTTACTCTAATAGAGTTACTAGCAAGCATTGTAGTAATAGCTATAATATCACTTGTATCTATTCCAATAATTACAGGTGTAGTAAATAAAACAAAACTAAATGCACTTAAAGTTAGTGCTGAGAATTTAATTGATGCAACAAGATTATATAATGCACAGTATAATAATGAAGAGACTGTTAGATTTGATATAGCTAATAATAAAATAACAAGTACTGATACAGATAAGTTACTTAAATATAAAGGCTCAATAAAAGCTGGAACAGTTATAGTAGATACAAAAGGTAGAAGTGTAATATGCGTAACTGATGGATCTCGCTCTGCTTATAAAAATTATAGTGAGAATATAGTATCTGTAAGTAACAATAAAATATGTAATATACCAGCAGGAGGATCTATTGTATATCTAGGTAATGAAGCAACAATTACAGAGTTATCTAATCAAGAATTAACTCAACAATTAAATCTTGCACAATCTAAAATTGCTGAATTAGAAACAAAGATAGTTGAACTTGAAGCCAGACCTCTTGCTAATGATTATTCAACTACTGAGCAGGAAATAGGTACTTATGATGGGAGAAAATTGTATAGAAAAATTGTTAATGCTAAAATGCCTTCAACTTTATCTGGAAATGAGGCAATAGAAGCTACTAAAACGGCAACTTATTCATGGTCTTCATTAGGAATCACAAATGTTGATGAAATTATTTCTGTTACAAATGCACATAGTAATAATTCTGTCTTACCATGGATATATGAAGATTATTTTGCCACTTATCAAACAGATAAAAGTAATTTATGGTTAAGATCTAATTGGGGACCTTTTAAAAATAGGGAATATGAATTAACTATTACATATACTAAAAATAATTAATGGAGGTCAAATATGAATAAAGGATTTACACTTATAGAGTTATTAGCTAGTATAGTAGTAATAGCTATAATATCGCTTGTATCAATTCCAATAATTACAGGTGTAGTAAATAAAACAAAATTAAATGCACTTAAAGTAAGCGCTGAGAATTTAATTGATGCAACAAGACTATATAATGCACAATATAATAATGAGGAGACTGTTAGATTTGATATAGCTAATAATAAAATAACAAGTACTGATACAGATAAGTTACTTAAATATAAAGGCTCAATAAAAGCCGGAACAGTTATAGTAGATACAAAAGGTAGAAGTGTAATATGTGTAACAGATGGCTCTCGCTCTGCTTATAAAAACTATGGTGATAATGTAGTATCTGTAAGTAATAATAAAACATGTAATATACCAGCAGGAGGATCTATTGTATATTTAGGAAATGAAGCAACAATAACAGAGTTATCTAATCAAGATTTAACAAGACAACTTCAAGAATTACAAAATACAGTAAGTACATTACAAAGTGAATTGACAACACTTAAAAACAAGCCATCAGATTCAACACCTATTGGAACAATTATATCTTATTCAACAACCAATGTACCTGATGGTTATCTAGAATGTAATGGACAAGCAGTATCAAGAACAGAATATGCAGCTTTATTTGAAAAAATAGGAACTACATATGGCGGTGGTGATGGATCTACTACATTTAATGTGCCAAATTTAAGAGGAGAATTTTTAAGAGGTGCTGGAACTAATAGTCGTACTTCACAAGGAAGTGGTTCTGCAGTTGGTACACATCAAGATGCAACTATTCATCAATGGGTATATCCTACAAATGGTAATATGGTTGCAGGCTTTGATGGTCAAGTATGGCTTTCTCCAGGTAATTCTGATCATACAGTTACTAGTCAAGCAAAATATAATACAAATAGTGGTGGCTCTATATCTACAAATGCAACAGTTACTGCTAAATATACATCTCGTCCAACAAACACATCAGTATTATTTTGTATAAAATATTAAAAGAGACTAAATGTTTCTTTTTTTTATAAAATATGTTATTATTATACGAGCAAGGAAGTGGTAGTATGACTTTTAATATAATGACACTTGGATGTAAAGTAAATAGTTATGAATCAAATGTTATGAGAGATTTATTGATTGAAGCTGGGTACACTGAAGTTAGTGTATCTGATATAGCTGATATATCAATTATAAATACATGTACTGTAACTAATACAGCTGATTCAAAATCTCTAAAAGTAATAAGACAAGCATATAAGAAAAACCCTAATGCTATAATTGTTGCTTGTGGATGTATGGTTCAAAATAAAAAGGATGATATTAAAAATGTAGATGAAGTGTCTATTGCTTTTGGTAATGTTGGTAAATCAAATATAGTTAAATATATAGAAGAATATATAAAAAATAAAAAGAAAATTATAGATATTAAAGATGTTATGGATACTAGTTTTGAAGAGATGAATGTAGATGATTTTGATAAGACCAGAGCATATGTAAAAATAGAAGATGGTTGTAATAATTTCTGTACTTATTGTATTATTCCATATACAAGAGGTAATGTTAGAAGTAAAGAACCTAGAGTTGTAATAAATGAAGTAGAAAGACTAGTATCTAAAGGTCATAAAGAAATTGTTTTAACAGGTATTCATACAGGACATTATGGATTTAAAGATTTTGACTTTGCTGATTTACTAGATGCTTTAATTAAAATAGATGGGTTAGAGAGAATTAGAATATCATCAATTGAGATGAATGAAGTTAATGATAAAGTTTTAAAAGTATTTAAAAAAAGCAATATTTTAGTTGATCATATTCACTTACCACTTCAATCTGGTTCTAATACTGTTTTAAAGAGAATGAATAGAAAATATTTAAAAGAGGATTTTATAAATAAAGTTAATGAGCTAAGAGCTATTAGACCTGATATATCTATTACAACAGATGTTATTGTAGGATTTCCTGAAGAAACTGAGGAAGAATTTAGAGAAACCGTTGAAACTATAAAAAAGATAAATTTTTCTAAAATACATGTATTCCCTTATTCTGAGAGAAAGGGAACCCCTGCATGCGATATGAAACAAGTAGATGGAAATATAAAAAAAGAAAGAGTTAAAGTTTTATTAAACTTATCTAAAGAATTAGAACAATCTTATTTTGAAAAATTTGTAGGTATGAAAGTAGTATTTATACCAGAAGTATATAAAGATGGATACTTAATAGGTCATACTGGTAACTATTTACTTATTAAAGTAAAAGGTATAGAAACTGACCTTCATAAAGATAAAACTGTATTAATAAAAGAGATTAAATATCCATATTGTATGGCAGAAGAGTTAAATAATTAACTCTTTTTTCTTATTTATACTAGTTTAATAATAAATTATTTGATAAAATATAATGTGTACGGGAGATGATTTAAATGCATACACTTAAAATAAAAAATATTTGTGTTGAAATAGATAATAAAGAAATATTAAAAGATTTCTCTTTAGAAATAAAATCTGGAGAGATACATGCTATAATGGGACCTAATGGTACTGGTAAATCTACTTTATCTCGTGTTATTATGGGAGATAGTAGATATACATTAACTAAAGGTGAAATTTTATTTGATGATAAAAATATAAACAATTTAACTACTGATGAAAGAGCACGTCTAGGACTTTTTTTAGGTCTTCAAATGCCAACTAGTATAGAAGGGGTTACTAATGCAGATTTTTTAAGAACAGCACTTCATATAAAAGAAGGTGAAAAATTTAATTTAATGCATTTAATTAAAGATATAAATAAATCATGTGAAGAATTAAAAATGAATAAAGATATGATTCATAGAGCTGTTAATAGTGGATTTTCTGGTGGTGAGAGAAAGAAAAATGAAATACTTCAAATGAAACTATTAAAGCCAAGTATAATTATGCTTGATGAGATTGATTCAGGCCTTGATGTTGATTCTTTAAAAATTGTTGGAGAAAATGTAATGGACTATTATAAAAACTCTGATTCAGCAATCTTACTTATTACACATTATCAAAGACTTTTAGACTATATAAAACCTGACTTTGTACATATAATGATTAATGGGAACATAAAGGTAAGTGGCGATGCTTCTTTAGTTGATGAGATTGAATCAAAGGGTTATGAAAAAATCCTTTCAGAGTTAGAGGATAAACATGAATAAAATAACACTAACTGATGAGATAATAACTGAATTAGATGAGACAATAGATGTTGAGTTGGATGAATGTCGTGAATTCTTTGGCGTTTGCAAAATTGTTATAACACCTAAATGTGATACTAAATTAGAAATGATATATAATATGTCTGACTTTAAAGCGGATATTATAGTTAATTTAAAAGAAAATATTAATTTTGAATTATTTGAACTAAGAGAGTCTAATAATGTTAAGGTAAAGTATGAATATAACTTAGATAGATTTAGTAATTTAAAAATATCTAAATTTTATGATGCATCTAAAGTAAAAGAATTAGATACAGTTAATTTAAATGGTGAAGGAGCATATGTTGAATATATATTAAAAACAATTGCTAATGATAAACAAGACTTTGATTTATATTTAAATCATAATGCTAAGAATACAATTAGTAAAGTTATTAATAGTGGAGTCAATATAACTGGAGCTATTAACTTTAATGTAGAAGGAATTGTTCCAAATGGAATCAGTGGATGTGAATTAAATCAAAATAATAGAATTATTACTTTTAATGATAATGTATGTAAGATAGATCCTAAATTTTTAATAGAAGAAAATGATGTAGTAGCTGATCATGCAGCTTTAATTGGAAAATTCAGTGAAGATGAATTATTTTATTTAAAATCTAGAGGAATTGACTATAATAGTGCAATTAATTTGCTTGTAAAAGGATTTTTACTTGATGGTGTTGAAGATAAAAGATTAGATGAAATTATAGAAAAGTATTGGAGGTGATTAAATGCATAGAGATGACTTTTTAATGCTTAAGGAAAATATAATATACTTTGATAATGGAGCTACTACTTTAAAGCCTAAAGTTTTAAGTGAAAAGGTTAGTGAATACTATAATTGTTATAGTGCTAATGCTCATAGAGGAGATTATAGTTTAAGCGTAAAAGTAGATCATGAATATGAAAAGACAAGAATGCTTGTTAAAGATTTTATAAATGCAAAGAGTACTAATGAAATAGCTTTTACAAGTGGAACAACTGATTCTTTAAATAAGATAATATTTGGCTATTTTAAATATGTTTTATCTAAAGGCGATGAAGTGTTACTTGATAAAAGTGAACACGCATCAAATGTTCTTCCTTGGTTTGAACTTGCTGATGAGTTAGGACTTGTAATTAAATATATAGATTTAGATAAAAATCATAAAATCACATTAGAAAATGTTAAAAAAACAATAACAGATAAAACAAAAGTTATATCAATTGCGCATATATCGAATGTGGTAGGAGATATTAGACCTATTAAAGAAATTTGTGAATATGCTCACTCTAAAGATATATTAGTGCTTGTAGATGGAGCTCAAAGTGTTCCTCATATAAAGATTGATGTACAAGCTTTAGATATAGATTTTTTAGCTTTCTCTGCTCATAAAATGTATGGACCTACTGGTGTTGGTGTAATATATGGTAAAGAGGCACTTCTAAAAAATATTAAGCCAATTATATTTGGTGGTGGAATGAATAGTATATATAATAGCGATTTTACACGTATATATGATGAACTACCATCACTTTTAGAAGCGGGAACACCTAATATAGCAGGTGTAATTGGATTTGGAAGTGTAATAGAATACTTAAATAAAATAGGTATGGATAATATATCTAAATATGAAAGAGAATTAAAAGACTATGCAATCTCTAAATTAAAAGAAATAGATAATGTAATTATTTATAATGAATTTAGTGAATCATCAATTATAACAATTAACTATGCGGATATATTTGCTCAAGATCTTGCAATTTATTTAGATAAATATAATATATGTGTAAGAGCAGGAAATCATTGTTCTAAGATACTTAAAGATGAGATAAATATAAAAAATACAGTTAGAATAAGTTTATCATTCTATAATACAAAAGAAGAGATTGATGAACTTATAAGAGTACTTAAAAATCCAAAAATAAAAGAAGAAATCTTGTAAGACTTCTTCTTTTTTATATAAAAAAAAGAAAATTATTTTTCTCTTTTGATTTTTCCATTACTAGTTCTATTTTTTAAGTATTTAGTATTAACAACTTTAACTTTTTTACCAATTTTAGTAATGAATTTTGATTTAACTCCATCTGGAAGTTCTTTTCTTATAACTTTCATCTTATCCCTCCGCATAAGCATTATATCATATTTTTTTTAAGTTTGACTATAAAAAGACAATAAATTTAAAAAAAGTATTTTATAATTTATTTGGTGATGCCATGAAAATATACATTGATTATATATTCCTTCTTAATTTTTTGTTTGATTTCATTCTTTTATTAAGCGTTTCATTAATGCTTAGACGTAATATAAAATTAAAAAGAATTATGCTTGGATCTTTTATAGGAGGTATAACAATATTTTTCTTATTTTTAAATATTGATAGTCTTATGTTGTTTTTACTTAAAACAATTGTTAGTATTTTAATGATTATTTCAACATTTGGATTTATTAGTTTTAAATATTTTTTAAAGAATTTAGTATTTTTATATATGTCTAGTTTATTTTTAGGAGGAACTTTATATGCTTTAAATATTCAGTTTTCTTACCTACATGAGGGACTTATATTTTATCATAATGGTTTAAGTATAAATGTAATTGTATTATTGTTTTTAAGCCCTATAATAATATATCTTTATATTAAACAGTTAAAAGACTTAAAGCAAAATTATTCAAAGTATTATAAAGTTGATATTAAATATAAAGATAATTTAATTAAACTAACAGGATTTTTAGATACGGGTAATAAACTAATTGATCCATATAGTTTATCTCCGGTGATAATTGCTCGTGAAAAGGACTTTAAGAATACTGGCAAATACACGATTATTCCTTTTAGTACTATAAATGATACTAGTGTAATAAAATGTATAAAGCCAGATAAACTTTTTATTAATGGTATTGAATATAAGAAAAAAGTTAGAATCGGATTAGTTAAAAATTTAAAAATGGAAGGGGTAGGATGTATATTAAATCCTGCTATAATAGGTGATTAAATGATTCATAAATTAATAGTTAGAATAATGCAGATTATAAAAAAAGAAAATAATTTATTTTTTATTGGAAGTACTGATAAATTACCACCACCTTTATCAAAAGATGAAGAAACTTTTTATGTAGAAAAATCTATGAATGGAGATGATTATGCAAGAAGTAAGTTAATAGAACATAATTTAAGATTAGTTGTTTTTTTAGCTAAAAAGTATGAAAACACAGGTGTTGATTTAGAAGACTTAGTAAGTATTGGATCGATTGGACTTATAAAAGGAGTTAATACCTATAAACTAGATAAGAATATTAAACTTGCAACCTATGCATCACGTTGTATTGATAACGAAATACTTATGTTTTTAAGAAAGAATAAAAGAAAAAGAAAAGAAGTAAGCTTAGAAGATAGTTTATCTTATGATCAAGATGGTAACGAATTACACTTGGAAGATATTCTTGGAACAGAATCTGATATTGTAACTAAAGGAATTGAAGAAGAAAGCAATAAAAGATTATTGAATGATGAGATAAGTAAGTTAAGTCATAGAGACAAGCAAATAATGACTTTAAGATACGGCTTAAATAATCATAAAGAGTTAACGCAAAAAGAAGTTGCTGATATATTAGGTATAAGTCAATCATATATATCTAGAATAGAGAAGAAAGTAATAAGGAGATTAAAGAATTTAATAAAAAATTAAATAGTAAAATATTATTGACAAATATGCAAATAAATGTTATATTATTAAAGGCTTTTAATCAGAGATTTACTTCGGTAAATCTTTAATTAGAGAAAAAATGAAACACCTGGGTGTGTGTAAAGGGAGGAGGACATATATGTCTACAATTAATCAATTAGTAAGAAAGAGAAGAAGCAAAAAAACTAGAAAAAGTAAATCACCAGTATTATCAGTTGGTTACAATAGTAGAACTAAAAAAACTACTAAACAAACATCACCACAAAAACGTGGAGTTTGTACTCGTGTAGCTACAATGACACCAAAGAAACCAAACTCAGCATTAAGAAAATATGCTCGTGTTAGATTATCTAATGGTATGGAAGTTACTGCTTATATCGGTGGTGAAGGACACAACTTACAAGAACACAGTGTTGTATTAATCCGTGGAGGACGTGTTAAAGACCTTATCGGAGTTAGATATCACGTAGTTCGTGGTACTCTAGATACAGCTGGAATTGACAAAAGACGTCAAGGTAGAAGTAAATATGGTACAAAAAGACCTAAATAATTAAAATAAATTAAAATTAGTAAGGAGGATTTATATGCGTAAAAGACGTGCAACTAAAAGAGATGTTTTAGCAGATCCTATGTATAATTCAAAATTAGTTACTAAATTAATTAATAGAATTATGTTAGATGGTAAAAAAGGAACAGCTCAAAGAATTTTATATGATGCATTCGACATCATAAGTGAAAAAACTGGAAAAGAACCTATGGAAGTATTTGAAGCTGCTATGGAAAACATCAAACCAGCTTTAGAAGTTAAATCAAGAAGAGTTGGTGGAGCAAACTATCAAGTACCTATCGAAGTTAAAGCAGATAGAAGTCAAGCATTAGCTCTTAGATGGTTAGTTAACTATTCAAGACTAAGAGGTGGACATTCAATGGCTGAAAACTTAGCAAACGAAATAATTGATGCATCTAATGGAACTGGTGCAGCAGTTAAAAAACGTGAAGATACACATAGAATGGCAGAAGCTAATAAAGCATTTGCTCACTATAAATGGTAGAAAGGAAACTAAATTATGGCTCGTGAATATAGTTTAGACAAAACAAGAAACTTCGGTATCATGGCTCATATCGATGCCGGAAAAACAACAATGACTGAACGTATTTTATACCATACAGGAAAAATTCACAAAATCGGAGAAACTCACGATGGTGAATCTCAAATGGACTGGATGGAACAAGAACAAGAACGTGGTATTACAATCACATCTGCAGCTACAACTGCTTACTGGAAAGGTCATAGATTAAATATAATCGATACTCCAGGTCACGTTGACTTTACTGTAGAAGTTGAAAGATCACTTCGTGTATTAGACGGTGCTGTAGCACTACTTGACTCAAATGCAGGTGTTGAACCTCAAACAGAAACAGTTTGGAGACAAGCTGATATGTTCAAAGTACCTCGTATGATTTTCTGTAATAAAATGGATAAATTAGGTGCTTCATTTGAAATGTCACTTAAATCAATTGGTGATAGACTTGGAGTTAATTACGCTCCAATTGAATGGCCAATTGGTGCTGAATCAGAATTCAAAGGAATTATAGATTTAGTTACAATGAAAGCTTATTTATATGATGGTGAACAAAAAGAAGAACCAACAGAAATTGAAATTCCAGAAGATTTAAAAGATATAGCTGAAGAGAAGAGAAATAACTTAATTGAATCAGTTGTTGAATTTGATGATGCTTTAATGGAAAAATACTTAGAAGGTAATGAACTTACTGTTGAAGAAATTAAAGGAGCTATCAGAAAAGGTGTGTTAGCTAATGAATTCTTCCCAGTAATGTGTGGTACTGCACTTGGAAACAAAGGTACTAAATTATTACTTGATGCTGTAATCGATTACATGCCAGCACCAACTGATATTCCATCAATTAAAGGTGTTGATATGAAAGGTAATGAAATCGAAAGACATCCATCAGATTCTGAACCATTCAGTGCTTTAGCATTTAAAGTTATGACAGACCCATTTGTTGGTAGACTTACATTCTTCAGAGTTTACTCAGGACATATTACAAGTGGTTCTTATGTACTAAATGCTACAAAAGATAAAAAAGAACGTTTAGGTAGAATTCTTCAAATGCATGCTAACAACAGAACTGAAATCACTGAAGTTTATACTGGTGATATCGCTGCTGCAGTAGGATTTAAAGATACTACTACTGGAGATACTCTATGTGATGAAAAGAATGCTTGTATTCTTGAATCTATGGAATTCCCAGAACCAGTTATTGAATTAACTGTTGAACCAAAATCAAAAGCTGACCAAGATAAAATGGCTATTGCTTTACAAAAACTTGCAGAAGAAGATCCAACATTCAGAGCTTCTACAAACCATGAAACTGGACAAACTATTATCGCTGGTATGGGTGAGTTACACCTTGATATCATTGTTGATAGAATGAAAAGAGAATTCAACGTTGAAGCTAATATTGGACAACCACAAGTATCTTACCGTGAAACAATAACTCAAGCAGCTGAATGTGAAGGTAAATACATTAAACAATCAGGTGGTCGTGGACAATATGGTCATGTTTGGATTAAATTCGAACCAAATCCTGATAAAGGATATGAATTCGTTGATGCTATCGTTGGTGGTGTAGTTCCTCGTGAATACATTCCAGTTACTGATAAAGGACTTCAAGAAGCTATGACAACAGGTATCCTTGCTGGATTCCCAATGGTAGATGTTAAAGCTACATTATTTGATGGTTCTTACCATGATGTAGACTCATCTGAAATGGCTTACAAAATTGCAGCTTCTATGGCTTTAAAAGAAGCTAAAAATAAATGTAAACCAGTATTACTTGAACCAATCATGAAAGTACAAGTTGTTGTACCTGATGAATACCTAGGAAACGTTATGGGAGATATCACATCACGTCGTGGTAAACCTATGGGACAAGAATCTCGTGGTAATGCACTTGCAATCGATGCAATGGTTCCACTAGCTGAAATGTTTGGTTATGTTACATCTTTAAGATCTAACACACAAGGACGTGGACAATTCACTATGGTATTTGACCATTATGAAGAAGTTCCAAGAAATATTGCTGAAGAAATTATTAAAAAATCAGGCAATAATTAAAAATTGATATTACCTAAGAGAAAATACTTGCTATTTTCTCTTGGATGATATAAAATAGATATGTAATAAAAAGGAAAATAGGAGGAAAAAATTATGGCAAAAGCAAAATTTGATCGTTCAAAACCACATGTTAACATTGGTACAATTGGACACGTAGACCATGGTAAAACTACATTAACTGCTGCTATTTCTAAATGTTTAGCAGGAAAAAATGGTAATGAAGCTGTTGATTTCGCTAATATCGACAAAGCTCCAGAAGAAAGAGAAAGAGGTATCACAATCAATACTGCTCATATCGAGTACAGTACTGAAAAAAGACACTACGCTCACGTTGACTGCCCAGGACATGCTGACTATGTTAAAAACATGATCACAGGTGCTGCTCAAATGGATGGTGCTATCTTAGTTATTGCTGCTACAGATGGACCTATGGCTCAAACTCGTGAACATATCTTACTTTCTCGTCAAGTTGGTGTACCTCGTATGGTTGTTTTCTTAAACAAATGCGATATGGTAGATGACGAAGAATTATTAGACTTAGTTGAAATGGAAGTTAGAGAATTATTATCTGAATATGGATACGATGGAGACAACACTCCAATCATCAGAGGTTCTGCTCTTAAAGCTCTTGAAGGAGACCCAGCATGGACTGGTAAAATTGATGAATTAATGGAAGCTGTTGATACTTGGATCGAAACTCCAGAAAGAGATACAGATAAACCATTCTTAATGCCAATTGAAGACGTATTCACAATAACTGGACGTGGTACAGTTGTTACTGGACGTGTTGAAAGAGGTCAATTAAAACTTAACGATGAAGTTGAAATCGTAGGTTTAAAAGAAACTAAGAAAACTGTTGTTACAGGAATCGAAATGTTCCGTAAACAATTAGACTATGCTGAATCAGGAGATAACGCTGGTGTTCTTTTAAGAGGTATTTCTAGAGAAGACGTTGAAAGAGGACAAGTTTTAGCTAAACCTGGAACAGTTACTCCACATAAAAAATTCAAAGGACAAGTTTACGTTCTTACTAAAGAAGAAGGTGGACGTCATACTCCATTCTTCACAAACTACAGACCACAATTCTATTTCAGAACTACTGACGTAACTGGTGTAATCGAGTTACCTGCAGGAACTGAAATGGTAATGCCTGGAGATAACGTTGAAATCAGCGTTGAATTAATTGCTCCAATCGCACTTGAAAACGGAACTAAATTCTCAATCCGTGAAGGTGGTAGAACAGTTGGTTCTGGTGTAGTTTCAGAAGTTATTGAATAATTTATGAAATATTAAAGAACACATTTATGTGTTCTTTTTTTATTAATTTGACAAATTTTTAAAAATTGAGTAGAGTAATAACTATAAAAATGGAGGGATTATATGAGTGAAAATACTAATATAACAGTTTATAAGGAGTATATTAATAAATATAAAACTTATAATTTAAACGAAAACTCTTTAAAAAAAGTAGAGAAATTGTGTGAGAAAACCCATGATAGAACTATTGGTTTAAATAATGAGGTTTATAAGAGAGTTAATTTATATTTTGAAACATTGAGTCAATTATATAAAAAAATTGATGAGTTAGATGTTATTTACAAATATAAAGCACTAGTTTTAAGTCATTATAATCATTTGACAAATAAGTTAGACAAAGATGAAATAGATATTCTCTTTGATGATACAATTGATTATGTTAAAGAAAACTATGATGGAGATGAAGAATTAGGTAGCTATATTGTAAGACTTTTTAGAAATAACTTAATTGATTATGTTAATGAAAAATGTCATACAGAATATACTAAACCAAAACATGAAAGAATTATAAAAACATTACAAAAAAAATAGGAATATATCCTATTTTTTTAATACATTTTTAATCTTAAATGAATTTCTATACATAAAGTATAAAGGTGTGTTTGTAACAAGTTCTAAATCTCCAATATATTCAATTGCTTTAGCATCAAATCCAGTTTTAAAATCGTTTAATCCTTTATATTTATTATCTTCTAATGTTGGATTTGTCATTCCACCTAAATTAAATGTTTTAAATCCAAGGCTTGTATATCTCTCAATTAATTTCCATATAAGTAAATGTTTTGAATTAAGATATTTATATTTATTATCATATCCATCCATTAAAACGAATGCTTCATCTCTATCTTTTAAAACAAGTATGGATGATGTTATTATTCCATCTGGATAGTCTTTTAAATAGTTTGTTGCTTTAATTAATTCTTTTTTAAGTTTATCAAGCATTTTATCAGCATTCATTTTATATGAAATAATTTTTTCATTATTTCCTTTGTTTAAAGAGTGATTATAATGATTACATAATGCTTCTTGATCATGATATTTTTTAGTTATTACTTTTAAATATTTATGAGTATCTAGTTTTGTATAAAATAGTTCAATATTGTTTGATTTAGAAAAATATTTATAGCAATCTTTAAAATAAGTTATATCTCTTGGATATTTTTTAGAGGCTTGTAAGTATAAATATTCTATATCTTTAATTGTTCCTTTATATACTTTAACTCCGTTTGCCTCACTACTTCTTATCTTAGTTTTATATTCTTTTTTAATATTGTTGAATAACATATAATATGGGATGTTTAAATCAATTATTGCTTCAAATCTTGGCTTTAAGCTTTCAAAATAATTATTAAATCCAAAGTGATAATAACCTAGTTTTTTTAAATTATCATATGTTTTATCAAAATATTTATTATCACTTATAACATCATATTTAATATCATGTATATTTTTAATGATCATTGGACTAATCTTGACTGCAACAATTCCTTTTTTACTTAAGTATTTTTTTAAAAGTAGGGTAAACTCTTCAAGCAATTTATAATTATTATAATCAATTAAAAAACCACGTGGAGCGTATGCATATTTAAAACCTTTTCTTTTTTCTATTAAAAGGAGTGATGCAGCAAGTATATTTTTATTATCAATTAATCCAACAAAAATAGACTCAAAATTTTGATTATGCATAATATATCCATATTCACTAGATTGATATATTGAGTGCACATTAAAATCATTTCTAAATTTATTAAATTCATCACTAGTTAATTCTTTTATTTCCATAATATCCCTCTTTACTAAATTAGTATATTATACCATAATTATAACATTTTTTTTAAGATTAATTCACAAAAATGATAGAAAATGATATAATTATTTATGTATAAGATATGGAGGGTTTGAAAATGACAAAAATTAAAGATATACATGCAAGAGAAATATTAGATTCAAGAGGTAATCCTACAGTTGAAGTTGATGTTACACTAGATAATGGTATGATGGCTAGAGCTTCAGTTCCAAGTGGTGCATCAACAGGATCAAGAGAAGCAATTGAACTTAGAGATAAAGAGACAAGATATAATGGACTTGGTGTTTTAAAAGCAGTAAGCAATGTTAATGGAGCAATTAGAGATTTACTAATAGGCTTTGATGTAGAAAATCAAGAAGAAATAGATAAAGCTATGATTAATCTTGATGGAACTAGTAATAAAGCTAATTTGGGCGCGAATGCTATATTAGGTGTTTCTATGGCATGTTTAAAAGCTGCTGCTATGGCATCTGGACTAAAATTACACGAATATGTAGCTAAGAAATATAATTCAGCTATGAGTTTACCTAGACCTATGATGAATATATTAAATGGTGGAGCTCATGCTGATAACTCACTTGACTTTCAAGAATATATGATTATTCCAATTAGAGACTCAATTAAAGAGAGAATTAGAGTAGGTTCAGAAGTATTCCATGCACTTAAAAAAGTATTAAACGAAAGAGGACTTTCTACAGGTGTTGGAGATGAAGGTGGATTTGCTCCTAACTTATCATCTAATAAAGAAGGTTTTGATTTAATAATTGAGGCTATTGAAAAAGCTGGATATATACCAGGTAAAGATGTATTTTTAGGTATAGATGTTGCGGCTTCAGAATTTTATAATGATGGACTTTATAATTTAAAGGGTGAGGGAAGAAGTTTAACCACTGATGAATTAATTAATTACTATGAAGAATTAATTAATCTTTATCCAATTATATCAATTGAAGATCCAGTAGATGAAAATGATTGGGACGGATTTAGTAAGATTACCAGTTTACTAGGCAATAAAGTACAATTAGTTGGAGATGACCTATTTGTTACTAATAAAAAATGCCTTCAAATGGGTATTGATAAACATGCAGGTAATGCAATACTTCTTAAAGTTAATCAAATAGGAACTATTACTGAGACTATTGAAACCATTATTTTAGCTCGTGAGAATAATTATAATACAATTATTTCACATAGAAGTGGTGAGACAGAAGATACAACAATCGCATCCTTATCTGTTGGACTTAACTTAGGCCAAATTAAAACTGGTTCAATGTCTAGAAGTGAGAGAATAGCTAAATATAATGAATTAATTAGAATTGAAGAAGAAATATAAAAAAGAAATCTATTATAAAGATTTCTTTTTTTCGTCTCTTTGCATATTTAGTTTTATGTAATCTTTTGTTAAATTACAAAATCCTTTTTTTTCTTCAATTGTCATTAATTTTGTTATTTCATCTGCTTTTTCATCATCCATTGTTATAAATAAAATTCTATTCAATTGTTCTACATGTCCATTTTTCGCACTTTCAACAATATCTTGATATAATTTCATTTCATTAAAGTTATAGTTAAGTAATTCTTGATACTTATTATCTAGCATGCAGAAATTTAAAAATAAATCGTTTGTATCAAATTCATTTATTGAAAACATTCTGCTCGTAACAATAAATTTGTCAAATGTATTCATAATAAACCTCCTAATCACAAATTATTATATAACTCTCTAAATTCTATGTCAATTATGTTATAATATTATTAGGTGATTTTTATGTATTTAGAAGTACTAGTAGAATTAAAAGCTAAAAACTTAGATAAAACATTTACATATAAAACTAGCGATTGCTCTGTTAAAGTGGGTACTCGTGTTTTAGTTCCTTTTGGACGCCAAAAATTAGAAGGCTTTGTACTTAATATACATAATAATAAACCAGAATATGAAGTTAAAGAGATAATAAGTGTAATAGATAGCGAACCTGTTTTAAATAGCGAGATGTTAAAGTTGGGTAAATATATATCTAAAAAAACACTTTGTAATTTAATAAGTGCTTATCAGACAATGCTTCCAAATGCCTTAAAAGTTAAAAATGGAAGAGTTATAAATAAAAAAATAGTAAGTTATATTGAACTTATTGATGAAAACTATATAACTAAATCGCTTTCTCAAAATAAGATTATAGAATTACTTAAAAAAGATAAAAAAGTTAAAAAAAGTGATTTAAATAAAATATCTATATCTAGTGTGAATACACTTCTTAAAAATAATGTTATTAAAGAGACTAAAGAAGAAGAGTATAGACTTAAAAGTGATGTAGAAAAAGGTATTGATAATAAAGAGCTAACTATTGAACAAAAAGAGACTTTAGCTAAAATTAAATATGATCAATTTAGACCATATTTAATACATGGAGTTACAGGCTCTGGTAAGACTGAAGTATATATGAGAGCAATTGAAAATGTTCTTAAATTAAATAAAGAAGCTATTGTACTTGTTCCTGAGATTTCTCTAACACCTCAACTAGTTAATATATTTAAATCTAGATTTGGCTCAAAAATAGCAATCCTTCATTCAGGCTTATCTGATGGAGAAAAATATGATGAATGGAGGCGTATTGAGAGAAAAGAAGTGTCTATTGTAATAGGGGCAAGAAGTGCTATATTCGCACCATTTGAAAATTTAGGAATTATTATTATTGATGAGGAACATTCAAGCACTTATAAGCAAGAAAATACTCCTAAATATAATGCTATTGATATCGCACTTTATAGGGCAAAAAATTATAATATTCCAGTAATACTTGGTAGTGCAACTCCATCTATTGAATCATATACAAGAGCTAAAACTGGTATATATGAATTATGTACAATGAAAAAAAGAGTTAATGATAATTTACCAAATGTTACTCTTATTGATATGAAAGATGAGATAAAAAAAGGTAACAGAATATTATCTAGCTTACTTAGAGATAAAATAAATGAAAAGATAAGTAAAGGTGAACAAGTAATAATACTACTTAATAGAAGAGGATATTCTACTGTATGTACTTGTCACTCTTGTGGATTTACACTTAAATGTCCAAGATGTGATATACCACTTACTCTTCATAAATCAACTAATATTATGAGATGCCACTATTGTGGATATGGTATAAAAAAGCCTGATATATGTCCTGAATGTGATAGCAAGGATATAAATTTCTTTGGAATGGGTACTGAAAAACTAGAACAATATATCAAAGATGAAATAAAAGGATCTAATGTTATTAGAATGGATCAAGATACCACATCTTTAAAAGGAGCTCATGAGAGAATCATTAATGATTTTAGACAACAAAAATATAATATATTAATTGGTACACAAATGATTTCTAAAGGCCTTGATTTTCCTAATGTTACTTTAGTAGGTGTTATTAATGGTGATCAATCTTTAAATATACCTGATTTTAGATCAAGTGAGCGAACTTTTCAATTATTAAATCAAGTGGCAGGTAGAGCAGGTAGAAGTGATAAATCAGGTGAAGTTATAATACAAGGATTCAATATGGATCAATATAGTATTGTTATGGCAAGTAAAAATGATTATATTGGTTTTTATAATGAAGAGTTAAGAATTAGAAAGCTTCTTAAATATAGTCCTTACTATAATTTGTGTTTAATTAAAATTAAAGATAAAGACTATGAACAAGCATATAAAGAAGCTAGTAAAATAGTTAATCATATTAAAGGTAAAAATTTAAAAGATGTTATTGTATTAGGCCCTTCATCAGGTATAATACCCAAGATAAACAATATATATAATATTCAGGTTATTATAAAGTTTAAAAATACAAATGATTTAATGAAGGAACTTATATTTATAAACGAACGATATAGAACAAGTAAAACATTAGTCGATATAGATATAAATCCTATTAGACTATAAACATCAAGAAAAGAGGAATGAATATGAAAATGATTGGAAGTAAAACAATTGAAACAGAAAGACTAATTTTAAGGCCATCTAAGATGGAAGAACAAAAAAGACTTTGGGAAGTTTTAATGATTCCTGAAGTAAATAAATGGTATTTAACTGGACATAAGAAACATGCGAATGATCCACATCATTGGTCATGGGAAGTACAAGAAAAATTTTATGAATATAAAGTTTCTAAAGCAACTGATCCTGATGTTTTTGGATGGAGTATTTTCTTAAAAGGAGAATATACAAATAGTGGCTTAGAAGAAGTTATAGGACAAGTTACAGCACAAGAAAATGGAGATAATTTATCTATAAGAGATGTAGGATGGTATATAGATCCTACATATCATAGACTTGGTTATGCAACTGAAGCTGCAGGTGCTATGATTGATTATATGTTTAAAGAAGTTGAAATTGAAAAAATAGCATCTGGAGCAGTTAAAGATAATTTAGGTTCTTGTAAAATTTTTGAAAGATTAGGATTTACTAAGACATATGAAGAAGAACATGATTCACCTTATACTTTTTATGATGGAATGCTTGTCTTTTCTCATTATGATTTAAATAGTAAAGATTATTTTAATAATAAACAAAAAACATTAGTGAGGTGATAGTATGAAAATCTTATTTTTTTCAGATATACACGGTATTACAAATAATTTAAAAGTTTTAGAAGAATTAGATAATAAGGAACATTTTGATAAGATTGTATGTTTAGGTGACTTATATTATAGTGGCCCAACATTTGATAACAGTTTAAAACTAAATAGTAAAGATGTGCTAGATTTTCTAATGAAATATATAGATAGATTAATTGTTTTAAAAGGTAATTGTGATTCTGATGTAGATATTAAAGCAAGTGACTTTCCAATTTGTAGTAATTTAGCTTTAATTAATACTGATAACTTAGATATTTATTTAACTCATGGTAATGAATATAGTATGAGTAAAAATCGTAAATTTAATAGAAAAGGTATTTTAGTTTATGGACATGAACATATACCTTATATAAGACAAAATAACGATATGATATATATATGTGTTGGTTCTATCTCTTTGCCTAGAGGAGAAAGTAAAGCAAGTTATATGATTTATAATAATAAAACATTCACACTTTATTCAATTGATAATAAAGTAATTGATGAAGTAGTATTGTAGGCAAAAAACAAGATGTAAATTTTAGAATAATATATAATTGAAGTTGTAACATTGTTAAACTTTTAAGAAAAAATTTAAAATGTTTTCTAAAAGTTGTTGACAATGTTTAGTTAAAGGAGTAAACTCTTATTAAATTTATTATTTTAAGAGGTGACTATCAATGAGAAAGATTGGTATGGATTCAATTCATTCTTATATTAATTGTTATTCTTGCTGTGGCTTTTCATGCTCAATTGATGGTATCACTATGTATAAAAGATGATAAAAAATTAGTTGTTTAATTTTTATCATCTTTTTTTGTATTTTAATAGGAGGTATTTATGAACACTTTAACACTCACTGATTTATTAAATAAAATAAAAGAATATAATCCAGATGAAGTCGATATAATTAAAAAAGCATACGATTATGCTGATAATTTACACAAGGGTCAAATGAGACAAAGTGGTGATGCTTATATCACACATCCTTTAAACGTTGCTTATATCTTAGCTGATATGCATGCTGATAGAGATACTGTGTGCGCTGGACTTCTTCATGATACATTAGAAGATACTGATATAACAAAAGAAGATATAAGGATAGTTTTTAATAATGAAATTGCTGAACTTGTTGATGGAGTAACAAAACTCTCTAAGATGAACTTTTCATCTAAGCATGATCAAAATATGGCTAATACTAGAAAGATTATAACAGGTATTACTAGTGATGTAAGAATAATTATTATTAAACTTGCTGATAGACTTCATAATATGAGAACATTAGAATTTAAATCAGAATTTAAACAAAAAGAAAATTCTTTAGAGACTATGGAAATATTTGTACCTCTAGCATACTATATAGGTGCTTATAGAATAAAAAGTGAGTTAGAAGACTTATCTTTTAAATATTTAAAACCTGATGTTTATAAAAAAATAGAAGAAAAGAAATTTAAAATAGAAGAAGAGAATAATGAAATGCTTAGAGAAATGCTTATTAAAATACATACAATGTTAAATGATAAATCAATACCTAATGAAATTAAAATACGTACTAAAAATATATATGGTATTTATAAAAGATTAAGTGAAGGTCATAAGATATCTGATATACATGATTTACTTGCTCTTAAAATAATGGTTGATGAGGTTGATAATTGCTATAGAACGTTAGGATTAGTTCATTCATTATATAATCCCGTTAATAGTAAATTTAAAGATTATATATGTAATCCTAAAACCAATATGTATAGTTCTCTTCATACAACTGTATTTAGTCGTGAAGGAAAACTTGTTCAAACACAAATCAGAACATTTGATTTGGATAAAATAGCATCTTTTGGACTTACTGCATATTGGGATATAGAAAAAGGTAATGCTAGAGATGTTATGCAAAATGAATTAAAAGATAAGTATCAATTTTTTAAATCACTTAGTGAACTTAATATAATGTTTAAAGATAATCAAGAGTTTGTAGAACAAGTTAAAAGTGAGATATTTTCTGATAGAGTATATGTATATACATTAAATGGAGATGTATATGAATTACCTAAAGGAGCTACTCCAATAGATTTAGCTTATAAGATAAGTGATACTATAGGTAATACTATGATAGGTGTTTATATAAATGATGAATATAAAGAATTAGATACAGTACTTAAAAATAAAGATAGAGTAAGAATCATAACTGATGACTTATCATATGGTCCAGGAGATGATTGGTATGATAAAGCAGTTACTAGTTTAGCTAAAAGAAAGATTAAAGAATATAGTATAAAAAAATAAACAAATTATTCTAACATCATTTGATATGGAGGTAAGATAAAAATGAAAAAAACATATGTGCCAAATTTATGGATTAAAAAAGATACTTATTATTTAGATATTCTTAATTCATCATGGTATAAATTGTTAGTAAAATTAGAAAATATTATAAGCGTAGAGACTATGAAATTTTATGAAAAAAAGGAATTTATAACTATGCATCTTCCTGTTACAACTGGTAGTATATCTAGTCCTATGGGGAGAGGAAGTGATTCTTCACCTGTAAAAGTAAATATATGTGGTGTCGATACATATTTAGCTGATTCGATGCAATTTTTACTAGAGTATGGTTGTAGATTAACTGAAAAAGGTGTTTATTATATTATGCCTTCATTTAGAGGGGAAAAAGCAGATGAAAGACATTTGTGCCAGTTTTATCATTCTGAAGCAGAAATGATTGGAACTTTAGATGATGTAATAAATCTTATTGAGGAATATATAAAATATATTTCCTCAAAAATTTTGGTTAAATACGGGGATGAATTAAGAGAAATGATTGGTGATATTTCGCATATTGAAAGATTAGTTAATTATAAAGAAAGTTTTCCGAGAATAACTTTTGATGATGCGGAAAAAGAACTAAAGAGTATTCACTCTACTAATATAAATGAGTATATCGAATATAATGATGGATGGAGAAATATCACTAGTGCTGGTGAAAAAGAAATAATGAACTTACATAATGGTATTGTTTGGATAACTAATTATGATATTTTAAATGTTCCTTTTTATCAAAAATTTGATAATGAAAAAATAAATACAGCAAAAAACGCTGATTTATTAATGGGAATTGGTGAAACTGTTGGTTGCGGAGAAAGACATTATGATTATAATGAAATAATAAAATCTCTTAAAATGCATGAAGTGGATGAAAAAGAATATGATTGGTATATTAATATGAAAAAGCAATTTCCATTAAAAACATCTGGCTTTGGTATGGGCGTTGAAAGATACTTAATGTGGTTACTTAAGTGTGACGATATTAGAAATTTACAAGTATGTACCAGATTTAATGGCGAAAAAAATATTTTATAGTATTATTGGAAAGGCGTAAAAGAAATGAAAAAATATAATTGTGATGAAATAAAAAGATTGAGTTATACAGATTTTATATCTTTAATTAAAGAGGAAAATAGACCATCAGGTGGTAAGAAAACTATTAGAGAAATTGCAATAAATTCATTTATTAATTGTGATTCAAAAGTATTAGAAATAGGATGTACTAACGGTTTTTCATCTCTTGAAATTAATAAATTAACTGGATGTAGTGCGGTTGGAATTGATATTAATAAAAATAGCATAAAAAATGCTAATGAGAAGATTAAACTTAATAAATTGAGTTCAAAAAATATTAAATTTTGTTATGGTAATGCTGAAGATTTAACAAAATTTGATGATAATTCTTTTGATCTTATTATTTGTGGAAATGCAATTTCTTTTATTGAAAATAAAGAGAAAGCTTTTAAGGAAATTATAAGAGTGCTAAAACCGAATGGTTTTATATCATTGGTTCCAATTTGGTACAAAAAGAAACCAAATAATAAAATAATTAGTGAAGTCAATAAGGAATTAGGTTTTAAAATAAAATGTTACTATGAAAATGATTGGCTTAATTTTGATAAATATAATATTGAACTATACTATAAAAAAGATTATAGTTTTATATATGCAAGTGATAAAGAAATAATAAAGTATGTAAATAAAATGATTGATTCAAAAAAACATCTTGAAGTATATAATGAAAAAGAAATAAAATGTATAAAAAATAGATGGATTAATACTATTAGGGTCTTTAATAAAAATTTAGCACAGACCAATTATTCTATTATATTGTTAAGAAAAAATTTAATTGAAGAAGAACCAGAAATATTTTTAACAAAGGAGGCATAAAAATGAATGAAACAAAGGATTTTTTTAGTGAGTCTGAAAAACGCAAAATATTAGATGAACCTTTTAACAACCTTAATAGTGTAATGCTAGATATTTTTTCGGAAAAAGTTAAATCACAAAAAGAAATAACTCTATTGAAAAATTATGAAAATAAGCATTCATTGTTTGAAATATCCAAAATTGATCCAAGAATATATAATGAAATAAGTAATATATTTTTTGATTCTGTTAATGATGATTATGAGTGTATAGAATTGTCACCAATTTGTCCAATTGGTTTAAGTTCCATCATTTCTGGAACTAATCAAAATAATGTATTAAGTGCTTTGCGTGGTGCTGAAGTTGTTAGTGATTCATCTATTTCCATGGCTCTTGAGTGTGCTAAGCGTATAAAAAATGAAAAAAAATCCTGTATAAATCTAGCTTCCTCGACAAGACTGCTTAGAACGCAAAATTATGGTCAAGGTGTAAAAAAACATTGGTCTCAACATTTCAAAGCTTGCTCACTGGTATCTTCATTTAGAAATGAAAAAAGTAATATGTTTGATACATTAAATTATCAGTTAAGTAACTGGATAAAGGTTTTAAATAACTTAAAAAATAACTTAGAAATCGAAAAGATTAATATAAATGTTTGTTTTTTACCATTAGTAAAAGAAATATATAAAGAGTATGAAATTAGCGAAAAAGAGTTGCTTTCAAATTCAATGAATGAAGATTATCATATATTTAATAAATATAATATTAATCTTCCAGCATCATTAGAAAATTTAGATTTAATTGCTGGATTATCAGAAAATAAAGATTATTTACTTTCAATTAGAAATGTTTTTAAATATATTGATGACAATATTTTTATTCCGTTGAAAAGTAATTATCCAAATATAAATTTTGGATTACAGTTAGAGAGAAAATCCGGGTTAAATTATTATGATAATTTTTGCTACGAAATAATTGTTGAGTTTAAAAATGGTAAATATTTAAATTTAGTTGATGGCGGTATAACAAATTGGACTGGAAAAATATTAAGCGATTCAAAAGAAAAATGTATTACATCTGGGATGGGGTTAGAGTATCTTGGAAAGATATATAAAAGATAATATGAATATAGAAATTACAGGCGCAAGTGGTGCAGGTAAAACTTATTTAGGTAAAGCACTAGCAGAAAAATTAAATTGTAATTTTGTTGATACTGATGATATTTTATGGGTATGGGATGAGAACGTTCAGCCATATACGATTGCAGTTGATGAAAAAATTGCATGCCAAAAATTAAAAGAAGAGCTTGAAAACCACAAGAATACTGTAGCAAGTGGGATGTTTTATCCGTGGTCAGAAGATTTAATTTCATATTTTAGGCTTCTAATTGTACTTGATACAAACAAGGAAATTAGAAGAAAAAGAATTATTAAACGAGAAGAAGAAATGTATGGTGAGAGGTTTAAAAAAAATGGTGATATGTATGATCAATTTACTAATTATTTAAATTGGTCTATGAATTATGATACATCAAGTGATGAACTTGGAAGTAAATTTGCAACAGATAAGTGGGAAAGGAAATTTTCATGTGATGTCTTGCATATTGATGGTAGTTTAGATTTAGAAGAAAAAATAAAAATTATTTTAAATAAAATTAATGAAATAATTGAACAATGAGGAGAATGTTTATGGAAAAAATAGTGAATATTACAATACCCAAAAAATTAAAAAAAGGAGATACTGTTGCACTTGTTAGTTTATCAAGTGGTATGGCAGGCGATAGTTTATTCTATCATAAATATGAACTTGGAAAAAAAAGATTAGAAGATGTTTTTGGACTTAATGTTATTACTATGCCTAATGCTTTAAAAGGCTCAGATTTTTTATATAATCATCCAGAACTTAGAGCTAAAGACTTAATGGATGCATTTGCTAATAAAGAAGTAAAAGCAATATTTACAATGATAGGTGGCGATGACAGTTTAAGATTACTGCCTTTTATTGATTATAATGTTATAAAAAATAATCCTAAAATATTTATGGGTTATTCAGACACAACAGTAAGCAATTTAATAATGTATAAGGCAAATTTAATGTCATACTATGGGCCTGCATTATTATCTGAATTTGCTGAAAATGGTGCTATGCACGATTATACAAAAAATTATATTTTTGATACTTTATTTAAAACAGGTAAAGTTATAATTGAATCTAGCAATCAATGGACAAATGATAGAATTGACTGGACCGATGCAAGTAAAGATAATGATTTTAGAAGAATGTCTAATGAAGAACATGGATTTGAAATTCTTCAAGGAGGTGGATCATTTAGCGGAGAGTTAATTGGTGGATGCATGGAAGTATTAAATATGATAATTGGAACAGATATATGGCCTTTAATAGATAAATGGGAAAATAAAGTATTATTTTTAGAGACGAGCGAAGGTAAACCTTCGCCAGATGAAGTTGCTTATTTTTTAAGACATTTGTCTGCACTTGGTATCATTAATAAATTAAATGGAATAATTATAGGTAAACCAAAAGGTGAAACATATTATGAAGAATATAAATCAATTATTAAAAAAGTAATATCAATTGAGTGTAATAAAAAGGATTTACCAATACTTTATAATGTTAATTTTGGTCATTCGGCTCCAATGTGCATTTTGCCATTCGGCTCACTGGTAACTATTGATTTAGAAAAAAAACAAATTGTTTTAGAAACGCATTAGAATAATTATTAAATACATTATTTTTAAATAAATATGGAATAATTTTATGAATGCAAAAATTAAAAAGCTAAACAAACTGATGTTGCAGCAATTGTTAAAATAAATATAGAGCCTTGGAAAAATTCATATCAAAATATATTCTCCTATTGATTATCTTGACAAATTAAATATTTTTCTATCATATGTTGGAGGTGATTTATATGTATAGTATATTTTTTAGTAAAATAGAAATTGGTATTGATAATTCATTAGAACGTTTAAAGAAAATAATAAAACCAAGTTCTAAGGTATTAATATTACCTTGGACATTTCCAATTGAGATAGATGGAGATAAGCTTGATAATGAGTTTTTTAAAAAGGGTGAGAGAAGATATAATAAATATATTCTTTCTCTTTTGAAATTTGGAATAAATGAAAATAATATAATTATTGGTAATTGTTATACAGACTCTAAAGAGCATTTGAAAGAATTGATTAACAATTCAGATATATTATTACTTCCTGGTGGTAATCCTGAAATGATGTTTAAAAAAGTTGTACACGATACTGAACTTTTATATGACATAAAATATTTTAAAGGAATTATTATTGGAGAAAGTGCCGGAACTTGCTTGCAACAAAAAAGATATTTTATAACAGCTAAGAATAATTATTATAAATATTTTGCTTTTTATGATGGCTTTGGAGTAATTGATGATCCATTTTATATGGATGTTCA
>JAGAYJ010000035.1 GCA_017940575.1 Bacilli bacterium
AAGCAAACAGCTATTTTTATATATTAAAGATAAAAAAAAGACGAATTTTTTTAATTCGCCTTATGAATATTTAAAATTCAAATATATTTTTTTACCAATTATCAAAATTGATAGTTTTTTTATTTTCCTCTTAACTCTGCATTAAATGCTTTTTCAACTTCACTAATTACATTTTCAAAAACAGTATTAACTTCATCATCAGTAAGTGTTTTAGTTGGATCATTAAATGTAAGCTTGAATGCAACTGACTTTTTATCATTATCAACATTTTCACCCATATAAACATCAAACACATCTACATTTGTAAGAAGCCTTCCACCTTTTTTCTTAATTAAGTCAATTATTTCTTTGGAAGTTATATCTTTATCAACTACAAATGCCATATCTCTTTCCATTGAAGGATATTTAGGGACTTCCTTAAATTTAAGTGGTTTAATTGTTTTAGAGTATAATTTAGATAAAGATAATTCACATACAAATAAATCATCTTTAGATATATTTGGATGAACTCTACCAATTATACCAATAACTTCTCTATCTAAAACAATATTAGCAGATATACCAGGATGCATTTCAGGATTAGAAGCAGCTTCAATATAATATCTATTTTTAAATCCTAAATAATCAAGTAAATTTTCTACAACTCCTTTAATTAAATAAAAATCAACTTTTAAAGAACCATTCCATGAGTTAGTTATATAGTTACCACTCATTAACATACATGCCTTTGTGTCCTCATTATAATCTTTATCATAAGTCTTAGCAATCTCATAAATATTAACATCAGTTACTTTTCTTGATTTATTATATTCATAAGTACCAATTAAAGATGCAATTAAAGAGTTTCTAACAACTGATCTATCTATACTCATAGGATTTGGTAAAATAACATTTTCTTTACCTTCCCAATTAAACATTGCTGCTGTATTTGGATTAACTAAAGTATATGTTCTAACTTCATTTAAGCCTAATGTTCTAAGTCTAAAAGATGTTTGTTTTCTAATTTTTACATCTCCAACATATTCTCCTCTTTTTGTTCCAACTATAGGTAGTGTATCTTCTAGATTATTATATCCATAAAGTCTACCAATTTCTTCTGCTATATCAGCTTTATTTGCTTCAACATCTAATCTTCTTCTTGGAATAGTTATTGTAAATACACCATTATTTAAAGTATATTTAAAATCTAATTTATCAAGTTGTGTCTCTACATCACTATCTGTCATCTTAAGTCCTAAAACACCATTTAATTCATTAGTTGTAACATCTATTATTTTTTCAGTTTTATCTACAACATCATGTTTAACAACTCCAGATAAAACTGTACCGTCTGCATATTTTTCGAGTAACTCACAACATCTGTTCATTGCATCAATTGTATATTCAAAGTTTAATCCTTTACCATATCTTCTTGATGCTTCTGATTTTAAGTTAAGTCTTGAAGATGTTTTTGTAATACTAAATGCATCAAATATAGCTGCCTCTATAAATATATTTTTAGTAGATTCATCAACTTCTGTATTAAGTCCTCCCATAACACCAGCTATACATGTTGCTTTTTCTCCATCTGTAATAACTATATCGTTAGCTGTTAAAGTTCTTTTAACTTCATCTAGTGTAGTAATCTCTTCTCCATCAAAAGCATCTCTAACCTCAACTACATTTCCAAGTTTATCTGCATCAAAAAAGTGTGTTGGTTGTCCATATTCAAGCATAACAAAGTTAGAAATATCAACAACATTATTAATAGGTCGCATACCTGCAGCTATAATTCTTTTCTTAATCCACTCAGGAGATTCACCTATTTTAACATTTCTTACCATCTTACCTAAATAAAATGGACATTTATCAGTTTCAATAGATAACTTAACATAATTATTAACACAATCACTTGACTCATTATAACTAATTAGAGGATACTTAACTTTTTTACCTAAAACAGTTCCAACTTCATGAGCAAAACCAATATGATAATAACAGTCATTATTTCTATGTTTATGAATATCTAATTCATATAATGTATCGTCTAATCCTAAATACTCAAGAGGGTCCATTCCAACAGGAGCACTACTATCTAACTCATGAATTCCTTTATTATAGTTTTCCTCAGTTTTCTCTTCTAAGCCTAGTTCAAATAAAGCACATATCATACCATTTGATTCAACACCTCTAATTTTACCTTTTTTAATTTCAAAATCACCAGGTAAAACTGCTCCAGGAAGCGCTACTATAACTTTTATACCCTCTCTTACATTAGAAGCGCCACATACAATTTGTTCTATAGAGTCTCCAATATTAACTTTACAAACATGTAAGTGATCAGAATCAGGATGAGGAGTGCACTCAACAACTTCACCAATAACTAAATGATCAATATGATTAGTAATAACATTTTCAATATTAATACCAGCTTGTGTTACTTTAACAGCTAATTCTTTTAAATCTTCACCAGTTAAATCAATATAATCTTTAACCCAATTCATTGATATCATATTAGCCTTCCCTCCTATCAAATGCTTTTAATTCTCTTAAATCTGTATTATAGAATATTCTAATATCATTTATGCCATATTTAAGCATAGCACATCTCTCTGCACCAAATCCAAATGCGAATCCTGACCATATATTAGGATCATATCCACAACCCTTTAAAACATCATAGTGTACAACACCAGCACCACCTATTGTAATCCATCCTGTATTTTTACAAATATTACATCCTTTACCTTTACAGTTAAAACATGATATATCCATTTCAACAGATGGTTCTGTAAATTGATAATAACTTGGTCTAAAACGAGTTACAGTGTCACTTCCAAATAAGTGTTTACATATAACTGTAACAGTTCCTTTTAAATCAGATAGTTTAATATTTTTATCAACAATTAAACCTTCAACTTGTGTGAATTGATGTGAATGAGTTGCATCATCGTCATCTCTTCTATATGCTTTACCAGGGCAAATAACACGTACTGGTTCTTCACCATTTTTAGAAGTCATTACACGTGCTTGTACAGGAGATGTATGAGAACGCATTAATAACTCATCTCCTTTTACATAGAATGTATCTTGAGCATCACGTGCAGGATGCCCTTTAGGTAGACCTAAAAGTTCAAAGTTATATTTATCTTCTTCTATCTCAGGTCCATCTACAACATCATAACCCATTGACATAAATACTTCTTCAAATTCTTCTACTACTCTCTCTAATATATTACTAGATCCAATAGGTATTTTAGTTGATGGAAGTGTTACATCAATTTTCTCAGCATCTATTTTCTTAGCTAGTTCAAGAGACTCTATCTCTTCTTTTTTTGAATCAAATAAAGCATTAATACCATCTTTAAATTCATTTAATACTTTACCAAATTCTTTTTTTTCATCAATTGATAAATCCTTCATCAAAGAAGATAATTCTCCAATTGGTCCTTTTTTACTTAAATATGTAACTTTAAGCTCATTTAATTCTTTAGAAGATAAAACATTATTTAGCTTATCTTCAATTTCTATTTTCAAACCATTCATTTTTTCAATATAATTATTCATAAATACCTCCTATATTGTTTTACTCTTTCCTAATTTATATAATAAATTAAATGTTATAAATCTATAAATATACTTTGTAATACGCTCTTTTTTATAACTCTTAAACACTTGATGTCTAACTCGCTTTATAATAACTAAGTCTTTTTTACAAGTTAAATTATTATATACAAAGTCTATTGCTTTTTTAGATACTAAGTTATCATTTTCTCCATACATGATAAGTGTTGGACAAGTAACTTTCTCAATATTAGACATATTAACTCTTGCCATACGTCTATACTGAAACCAGACACTTTTTGGAACAGTTATAAATTTTTCTAAAAAACCTTCAAAACCAGTTCCAAGTTCTTCATCAACATGTTTAAAAATTATGTTTTTAAAGTCTTCTTTATTTTGTTTTATATTACCAGCCATAAAAGCAGGAGAAATTAAGACTAGTTTATTAACTTTCTTATAGCGAGCAGCAAGATTAGTTGCAATAATAGTGCCCATACTATGAGCTACAATAGTAACATTCTTATATTTTTTAAGTATTTTATTTAACTCTTCTTCGGACTTTTCTATCCAACTTGAATATCTAACTTTTGTAACTTTATCATTTTCATGACCAGGCAAAGTAAAAGAATAAATATCTATATTTCTAAATTTTTTCATTCTATCAATAAAATACCTATTATCTACTTCTTTAGCAGATAGGCCATGAATAAATAAAACTGCTCTCATAACTCCTCCAATAAAAAAATCACAATCCATATAAGGACGTGATTTTACGTGGTACCACCTTAATTCGTAATAATTATTACCTTAATAACTATAACGCGTTACCGTATATGATTAGTATAACTCAGAAAGTGAATTCATAAAACATTATTACCAGTTTACACCAACCACTAGCTCTCTATTAATAATTAATTTTATTACTACTCTTTCGTCTTCGCTTTAAAAACACTATTAGTATATCATAATATTTAATCTAAAACAAGTTAAAAACGTCTTCTTCTATCTTTATAACTTCCACTTATTAAACTCTCAATATTTATCTTAACTTGCTTATCAGTTAGTGATCTTAAATAATCCTGTATAGCTTTATCATCAACATAACTATATTTATCATTTTCTAAATTTTTAAGTAAATATGGATTTGTATTTTGTAAAAAATCTGATGGCCACGCTTCAAAATATAGTGGAGATTCTCCATTCTTTCTAACAAGTTTATTAAAAAGTGGATCAATTAAGATATAATTAAATTTATTTGTCATATCTTGATAACTTAAAAGTAAAAATTCATAATCTCTCATTTCTCTATATAGTTCATTTAAATTAACTTCTATTACATTAAAGCCTAAATCAGATAGTTTATTATAAATATCATTTACATATTTATCTTCAGTTTCTTCTAAAACTTCAAGTTTAATAATTCTGTCCAGTATAGAGATGACCTTTTTAGGATCCCATTTTTCTGTGTTTAAAATTGTCTCATAAAAATCTAACATAGCCACCTCCATATTCTTATAGTATTATACTACTTTTACAGCTTATTTACAATTAGTTTTCGTAAATAAAAGACCTATACGGTCTTTAAAATAGAATCTATTTTTATTTCTTTTTTTTCTTCAATTATATTATCAACTATTATAGATATTATATTATCTTTTATTATTTTATCTATTTTACG
>JAGAYJ010000036.1 GCA_017940575.1 Bacilli bacterium
AATCCTATAATTCTTTTAACTAATTTATTACCATTATGATTAAATACAATAATATCAAATCTTTTATAACTCTTATTCATTTTATTAAGTAAAAGGATTTCGTTATTTGAAAGTGTTGGATTCATAGATGCACCATCTACTCTAACTGGCGTTATAACAAAAAGTCTTATTAATATAACAGCTATTATAATTAATATATATGGAACAATTTCTTTTATTATTTTCATATTATCACCTATTTAATTATAGTATAAAAAAGAAAAAAAAGAAAGCAAAATGCTTCCTATTTAGATAATTCTTTATCTCTACGTTCTTTAATTCTTGGTTTACTTACTAAAGATCTTAAATAGTAAGGTCTAGCTTGTCTTACTTTACCTTTTCTAACTACTTTAACATAAGCAATTTTAGGGCTATTCATTGGATAAGTTTTTTCAACTCCAACACCACTTGATATTTTTCTTACGATAAAGTTTTTAGCAACACCAGAGTTCTTTATTGCAATTACAATACCTTCAAAATCTTGAACTCTTTCTTTGTTACCTTCTTTAATGTGATAACCAACTACAACAGTATCTCCAACTCTAAATTCAGGAATATCTGTTCTAATTTGATCTTTAGTTATTTTTTCAACTAAATTCATAATGTCACTCCTTTTCTTTTATCGTGATCATATAAACAGAATACATCGGATCACAAGCTATATAAATATATCATAAATTTAACTATTTGTAAAGTGTTTATCTACTTTTACCAGTTTTTTCATGTTTTTCAACTTTATCATAGTCTAACTCTTGATATATAAGTTTTGTTTTAATTTTTTTCTCAAGCAAATTTATTTTTTTATTTAATAAATTAATATATTTATCATCTAAGTATTTTCTATATTTATATTCAATAATTCCTTTATATCTTTCTATATTATCTAAAACTTCTCTTAAGTTTGATGAATCATCATCAGATTCATCTATAATATAATTAAGATAATAATTAAGTTTGATTTTATTTTTTCTCTTTATTACTTTCTCAATAAATTTTGGTTTTATTATAAATATTGAATTAACTTCAATACCTGGATACTCTACATTATTCTTTGGAGTTATTCTATAACCATCCAATTTAGAATAATTAATGAATGCTATCTCTCCATTGTTATTTTTTCTAGCAATTGTGTAGTTTTTATTTTTCAAGATCATCACTCTTTTCTAGTAAATCAGGTCGTCTTAATTTTGTTTTCTTTATCTGTTCTTCATATCTCCATTTATTAATTTTTTCATGGTGACCTGAAAGTAATATATCAGGAACTTTCATTCCCATAAAATCTATTGGTTTTGTATATACAGGATAATCAAGCAAATTGTTATTAAATGAATCATTAATATGAGAGTCTTTTTCTATCACTCCATCAATTAGTCTAGTAATACTATCAATCATTACCATACTAGCAAGTTCTCCACCTGTTAAAACATAATCTCCAATGCTAACTTCCATATCTACAAAACTTCTAATTCTCTCATCAAATCCTTCATAATGACCACATAAAAGAATTATATGTTTATAGTTTTTAAATTCATATGCCATCTTTTGATTATAAGTTTTACCTTGTGGTGTCATCATTATAACAATAGAATCATCATCTTTAAAATGGTTTATTGCTCTATATATAGGTTCAGGCATCAAGACCATACCTTCCCCTCCTCCAATTGGATAATCATCTACTCTATTATGTTTATCTAAAGTAAAATCTCTTATATTATGAACATTGATTTCGACTAAGTTATTTTCTCTAGCTCTTTTTATTATAGATGAATTTAAAACTCCATCATACATTTCAGGAAAAAGAGTTAAAACATCAATCTTCATCAATTAAACCTTTTATATTTTCTATTATTATTTTTTTATTTTCAAAATCAATGTCTTTTATAAAATTATCTAACTTTGGAACCATATATTTTTTTGATTCATTTTCAATAACCAAAATATCATTATATCCTTTTAAGATACTTGTTACTTTACCTATATATTTATCTGTATATACATCTAAGCCTATAAAGTCTTCATCAGTAACAGTGCCTTCTATATCACTTTTTAAAACATAAACATCTTCACCTTTATATTTTAAAACGTCATTTATGTTAGATATTCCATCAAATGTTACCATATCAAAATTTTTATGAACTCTATATGTACTTATTGTTTCTTTATTTTTATTAGAACCAATATATAAATTAAATCCTTTAGTAAATACTATGTCTTTATAATCTATATCAGATAGAATTCTAACTTCACCTTTTATACCATGAGTATTAACTATTTTTCCTATATATCTATACATATTAATCACTTCCAAGTTCATAAAGTAGAATACTGGTTGCTACACCTACATTTAAGCTTTCACAGTTTTTATTCATTTTTATATATATGAAGTCATCGGCTAAAGCTAAAACTTTATCACTTACACCATTACCCTCATTGCCCATTATTATACATAATTTTTCTATTTTTTCAAGAGTTTTTACATCTTTTCCATTAGTTACTTTAGTAGCAAGGATTCTATAACCATCATCTTTTAATTTTGAAATTTCTTCTGTTAAATCACATCTTATAATATTTACTTTAAAAAGCATTCCTTGTGTTGCTCTAATCACCTTAGGGTTATAAATATCAACACTATTATTACTTAGTATTATTGTATCAAAATTAAATGCAACACTACTTCTAATTATCGTACCTAAGTTACCTGGGTCTTGAATATCATCTAAAATAACTACTTTCTTACCTATTTTATTGTTATCTATTTTTTTACATACTCCAATTATATTTTGAGGTGTATCTACATCTGATAAATATTTTAAAACTTCTTCTGTTGTATATATAATATTACAATTCATTTCTACAAAAGTATCTTTAAGTACTAATACTTCTTTTAATATACCAGCATTATAAGCTTCTTTAACTAAATGCCAACCTTCTACTAAAAATAAGTTTTCTAAATCTCTATATTTCTTATTTTTAAGTTTGTTCAAATCTTTTATTTTTTTATTAGATAATGATTCAATATACATAAATATCACCTTTAATATTATAGCATGTTTAAGAAATAAAAAAAAGAATCATAAGACTCTTTTTAGTTAAGCTGTTCTCTTATACATATAAACTGTTATGTATTCATTTTCAACACTAAATGAAGATGCACTACAATTTGTACAAGCCGTTGTTGATGCACTAGTTCCAGTAAAAGTACTTGAAACTGTTCCTTTAGCTGTTACATTATGTGTATGGTTGCCACTATTTGATAAAGAAGCTGTTTTCCATCCTAAGAAAAAGTCATCTTGCCTTGCTGTACCATTATGATTAAATGTACCAACATCAAAACCACCATCCAAAGTCCATGCAGTAGTATTTTTTCTATATCCATATACTGCAATACCACGTGTTACCCAAGGACTTGAAAAAGTTGAACTGTTGGATATTGTAGGGTTAGCTGACTGATTTCCTGTTGTTACTTGTGAACCTGTAAATGTGCTTTTTACAGTTCCTGATGGTGTATAAGTATGGGCATGATTTGGTAAATTTAAAGTAGAAAGTGTAACTGTATTTGATCCTCCAGTTGTTCCTGCAGTTGATGTTGAAGATTTTATCATCTTTCCATCACCATATACTTCCCAAGTTCCACCTAGTTTTGCTTGTACTTTTGCAACTGTATTATCTGTTGTACTCATATATATACTTCCAACAGGATATATATCATTTATTGAAGCTTTAGAATTTGCTATTGTTGAAAGTGCTTCTAAATCACTACTTGATGCTGCTGCTTCTGCTAATGCTTTTGCTTGATTTGCTATAGTTGCAACACTTTCTAAGTTAGTTGCACTTGCAGAACTATCAGCTTTATCTTGTGCATTAGATGCAATTGTTGCAACTGCATTTAACTCATCTTTACTTGCTTTTTCTCTTTGAAGATTTGATATTAAAGATTCTAATTCAGCAATTTTATCTGTTAACTCTTGATTAGTCATTTCAGATAGTGTTGCTTCTCCATCTAAATATACAATTGGTCTATTACTTGGCACTGTACATACTTTACCACTTATTAAACTTATCTTATCCTCATTATAATTTTTATAAGCACTATTTTTTCCATCTGTTAAACATATTATAGTTTTACCATTTGGTTTTATTATAGCTACTCCTTCTTTAACTGATCCTTTAAATGATATAAGTTTATCTGTATCACTACTTG
>JAGAYJ010000037.1 GCA_017940575.1 Bacilli bacterium
AAATAAATCAACAATCGAAATTGTTGTTAAGTTCAAAAATAATTGTTTGTATCCTAACTTATGAAATTGACATTTTTGCTCAGTTTTCAAAGATCATTCTTGCGATTTGTTTTCAAGCATTTCTGCTCTCGCTCAAACGCATTAATAATATATCATTTCTTCCGATATAAGTCAAGCACTTTTTTGAATTTTTTTTAATTTTTTTTAAAATTATAAATAATTCATTTTTTTTCGACAATTTTCGATATTTTCTAAGGCTTTTCTTTCCCGAAAGCACTAATAATATATCATTTATCAAACACCTAAGTCAAGCATTTTTTTAAACTTTTTTAATTTTTTTAAAAATTATATATTTTTGGCTTTTTTTATATATATTTTTAAATAAAAAAAGCGTTATATTTAATCAAATACTGATTATTATATTATACGCCTTACTTTTAAATTAATTACATATGTTATACATTTTGTTTATTTTTTATCTCTAAATATTTTTTACGATAATCTAAATTTAATTTTTCATCAAATATTATATTTCCGTTTTTATAAAAATTAATTAAATCGTCTAAGCCATGTTTTATAGACTTATCTAAAATATCTGAGTAGCCCATCAACTTTTTATGATACTTATATTCATTTCTATCTAATATCTTATAACTTCCATTTGAAAAAATTCTAAGATCTAAGTCATAGTCGATATATTTAATTGTATTATCTTCTATTATATATGGAGTGGCTATATTACAATAATATGATATTCCTGTTTTTTTTAATTGAGCAATCACATTAAACCAATGATTCTTAAAAAAATACATAATAGCTGGTTCTTTAGTCTTCCATACACTCCCATCTGCCTCTGTTACAAGTGACTTACTATTTGCGCAAACTATATAATCATCAAATACATCTATTATGACTGCTTCATGCCAATTGCAATTTATTTTGCCATTATGTTTATAGCATTGTATTTGCAATTCATCTCCAACTTTTACCTTTTGCATACTATCACCTCTTTAAAAAAGAAAGAATACTTTCTTTCTAATTTAATAAAAGCTTATCCTTATATATAGAAAATTAGTTTTTAAGCTTTTAAAAGTTATATAATCAAAACATTCTATATTAAGTAATCCTAATTACTTCTAACATGCTTTTCTTTCTATATATATAGGAATGTTAAGTAATTGGGTTGCTTATGCATATTATACACTCTTTTTTATTATTTGGCTAGATAATCTATTGCAGTTTGTAATTGATTATCTGTATCATCTGTTGGATTCTTTGAATAATCATCTGATAAATCTACTTCTATATCAGGTGTTATTCCTACTTTATTAATAAAGTTACCATTTGGCGTTAACCATTTTTTTGTCGTAAATTTATACGTATCTCCATTTTTAAGTCCAATTATTTCTTGAACTGTACCTTTGCCATAGCTTTTATTTCCGATTACTGTGGCACCATATGATTCTTTAAGTGAAGATGATAACAGTTCACTTGCAGATGCACTCTCACCATTTTGAATAATTGCAATTGGATATTTTTTCGTAACTTTACCACTTGAATAATATTTAGTCTTTTTTCCATCTTTTTCTATTTGATAAATAACTTTTTTGCTATTTAAAAAATTAGATATTACAGAAACTGCAGTAGTTAATTGTCCACCCGAATTATTTCTAACATCAATAATAAGAGCATCTATCTTTTCTTTTTCAAGTTTATTAAGTTCTTCTTCAAATTGCTTTGATGTTGCCTCAGCAAATACAGATATATAAATATATCCTATTTTTTTACCATTTTTTTCAAATGTTTTTGAAAGTACAGACTTAATTGTAATCAATGATCTTTCAATTGTTATATTTTCTTCTTTACCATCTCTTACAATTAATAATTCATATGTTGCTTTCTTATTTTCTTGAACATATTTAGTTAAAACAGATATATTTGTGTTTTCTAAAGTTTGCTCATCTATTTTCTTTATTATATCTCCAGGTTTCAAATTAGCTTTTGCTGCAGGAGAATCTTTTATTATTCCATAAACAACTATATCATTATTCTCATTGTTATATATTTCTATACCAATACCTTCATATGTTCCTTTTAAATTAATATAGAAACTTGAACTACTATCTTGTTTTAAAAGTGATGAGAATTCATCATCAAGAGAATTAATCATTCCATCTATTGCACCACTCACTAATTTATCTTTATCTATATCATCATAATAATTGTCAATAATATAATTATAATTATCAACTATTTCATTTAAATGCTTATCTTCTTGAGTTATATTTCCAGTCTTTTTTATAGAATACCCTACAAAAACACTAATTATTGATGTAATAATTAAAAGAAATACAACTTCTGTTTGTTTAAATGTGTCTTTATTTAATCTATCTATCTTTTCTCTTAAAAGTACTTTTATTTCTTTTTCAAGTTTGTTTGTTGCATTATTTTTCTTCTTCATATTATCACCTTAATTATCATCTAAATTTAATATATCACAAATTTTAAAAAAATTCCACAAAAAAAGAAGATATTACTCTCCTTTAAGACTTGTTAAAGCATTTGTTATTTCTTCTTTTGTTTCATATTTTTCTACAATGCTTCCATTATTAACTTTAAGTAGTGTTGTTGCTTTAAATATAACCTTACCATCTTCAAAGTTTGATTCACTAGCAAAGTTATTTTTATTAAATGCATTATCTAATTCTACATAATAAACTTTTAGTGCATCTTCTTTATTTTTATATGTTACTAAGTCATTATTATATGTAGATACATTTTCATCACTATTAGTATATGCATATACAAAATAGTTTTCGTCTTTTTGACTTAATGCATTTTGAGCAAGTATTTTTTCATAATCAATTTTAGTATTTTCTTCTGTAGATGTACTTGTATCAGAACTTTTAGTATTATTTTTTTTATTTGTTACTAATACTGTAATTCCATAAAATATTCCAAGTACTACTAAAATAATAATTATAAATGTAATCAATTCTTTTATGCTATATTTATCTTCCATAATATCACCAATGTAATTATAACATATTTAGTTAAAAAAAAATAGGACTAATCCTATTTTCCTACTGGAATTGTACTTATTGAATTTACTACTGCAAGTAGTTCTTCGTTATTTAATGTATCTGATACCGCATAATACGATATCCCATTAGCATCAAAACTTACCATGCCATCATCTATTACTCCAACAACATCAGTTATAAATTCTAAGTCACCATTAACATTTATTATTTGATTATTATTCTCTTTCTTAGCAACTTCTTCTATTATAGTAAATGAATCATCACCATTAAATGTTAGTATAGTTCGCTCTCCTGTTTCATTTGATACTGTCTCTTGATTAGTTAACTTTGTATTGTTTGGAATATAAAGTGGATATGCTACATCGAGAGTTTTTGCAGACGCTTTATCCTCTTTAGTTTTATTTGAATCATTCTTTATCTCTTTAGTATCTATACTACTAGATAATTTAAAATAATCTTTATCAAAGTTTTTATTGTGTTTAACTTTATTATAATTCATTTTTATTTTTGGAATTCCATTTTTATCCAATACTTCTACTTTCTTTATATTATAGTTTTTATCTATATATATATTTTGTGTCTTTAAATCTTTGTTATTTGAATAGTTAACTTTTGTCTTAATTATATATCCATCCTTTGTATCTTTAATTTCAACTTTATCATCATTTTCTATATCGTTCATTAATGCTTGATATAAATAACTTCCAGAATTATTATATGGCCATTCACTTTGAAATTTAAAACTTTTATTAAGTGATGGTGTTAGTACATATACACCTTCATTATTTTTTAAAATTACTTGTTCATGATCATTTGTTTTATTTTTAAGTCTTACTTTATATTTTTCATCTTTTTCAAATGATACTTCTATATCATATTTATATGTTGATTCATTATTTACAACTTCC
>JAGAYJ010000038.1 GCA_017940575.1 Bacilli bacterium
AACCATCTCTATATTATCTATGTCCATAGCTTTTCTTATTTCATTTTCTATATAATGTAATTGAACACAATGAGGAGATTTATCTACTGATGCAAATATTATTTTATTTATTTTAACTCTAGATATCATACCTATTAGTTTTGTTATAACCATATTTATATGTGTTTCTTCTAAACATACATCATAAATATTATCTGAAATCTTTTCTAGTTCTTTATAAGCTACCGGTTGCATTCTATCAAGACAGCTACCTACGATTATTAATGTATCTTCAACATCATAACAATTTGTTTTTAATAAATCCCTTTTCATAAGCTTACCTCTTTTTATAAATCATATTTTAACTCAATTATTTCACTATTTATATAATTATTCAAATATATTTTATTTTTATCATCTGTATCAAAGGAAAAATTAAATAATGTCATATATGGATCTTCTTTTGTTTGTAATATTGAATTTTCAAACTTATTTTCTTTTGATCTATAAGATAATATTGTTTTAATTTCATTCATTGTTTTATATTTTAATTGTTCATTACATTTGTTTAATCTAAATATGCTATTACTTCCTTTATCAGTTACTTGATTAAGCAAATAATCTTTATGAATAAAATGATTAGAATGTACATAATAATCATCTATATATTCAACATCAATACTATCTGAATATACTTCGATAGAAACTGCTACATTATTATTTATATCTATTGCATTAACATGAAACCCTGATGCAACTTTCATTTCTTTACATCTTTTAATTAAATCGTCAATTGACCTTGCTTCAGATATATGTCTTTGTAAAAAATATCTTGGATAATTATTAATATCAACATTATCATCATGACAATAATTAATAGTTTTAACTATTCCATAGCTATTCCAACTAATACCATTGCCAAATGGCATATTGTACATATCATTTGTAACAAACCAATTATCATTATCTATTTTTACTTTACTTAAGCAAAAATTCCCTTCAATATAATCATCATCTTCATTATGTGAAATTATAAAACTACCATTATCCTTTTTACACATAATTGTTGTACAATGTTCAAAATTTATATCAGTAATTTCAGGACACATGATGGCAAAATAAGTTAATCTATCAATTCCTAAACCATCTGCTTTTCCTATTGTTTCATCATAATATTTTGGATATTCATTTTTCAAATTATCAAGTTGGCTAACAATTTGATTTTTAATATCATTATTTAATAGTACATTATTAATTTTCTCTAAATTAATAATGACATTTTTTCTAAAATATTCACCTGATAATTTACCATTTTCATATGGTGAATTATTTAAATATAAAATATCTGTTTTCATAATATCATTCACCTACCTTTTTGCTAGGTATTATGTCATATTTAATACCATATTTTTTATTATTAGGTGGCGTAATCAACCAATTGATATTAGTTTTATTTTCATTTATTTGGATTGCCTCCTTTATTTTATAATTTCAATTATTATTGGTCTGTGATCAGATCCTTCTTTCAGCATATCATCTTGTTTAATTATTTTATAATCATAGAAATCTTTTTTAGATTTTTCAATAAAAGCGAAATCAACATTTACTTGTTCCATTGTTCCATAACCATGCCAAGAATTATCAGTTATATCAAAATTTATACTTCTAGATAATGTAGTATAATTAGAATTTTGTTTTAATATATTATAAACTTCTGACATATGACATACCATATTCATATCACCAACAACAAATTTATAATTTGCATTTTGTTTATCCATATAGTTTAATGATTTAACCATTCCTTTTATCTTACCTTCAGTAGAAATATAATCGGTATGAGTGTTACCAATCAGATACTTTTTATTATTATGTTTAAACTCTACAAATACAGTAGTTCTATAATCACTCATTTCATAATCAATTACTTGCTCATTTACATTTTTATATTCCATATCTTTTCCATGCGGTAAGCAATAAACATTATTTACTTTTATATCACTTTTAACTGCAACTATATTATATTGATATATACTTTCAGTTATCATAGGAAATTTATCCATACAAATAAAATTATTTTCATTTATAATCCTTGTAATTAATTCTAAATTATTTTCATTTACTTCCTGAAAACACAATACTTTAATATCCTCATCTTTTAATATATTGGTTAAACTATTATATATATTTTTTTGTCTTTCTTCCCATGAAGGAATTGGTAAATTTGGTTCCTTTACTCCATATACATTATAACTTAAAATTTTCATATATATCACCTCTTTTTTAATTGGTCTTGATTAAATTGTTATCAACCAATTTATATTAGTTTTATTTACATTCATAAGTATTACCTTCTTTAATTTTCAATAATGCTTTTTCTTTTTGCTTAGGATATTCATTTAAAATATAATGATACTTTTTATTCTGTGCTAATAAATCTGCTCTTTTCAATTCAAATAGTTGATCTATACCTTCATAATTTAGTTTTTCTAACATTTCTTTTAGCTTATTACAATCTAATTTAGACACATTAATATCGTGATAATATATTAAATTAGATATTCTATTAGCTACATCCTTGTCAATATTATATTTAATAGCAAATAAATCAAATATCATTTTAGAAACTTCCCAGTGACCATAAAAATGACCAGTTCCATTTTCATCTTCCGTATAAGATAATGGCTTACCTATATCATGGAATAAAGCTGCTAATCGCATAATTAAATTTGGAGAGACATAATCAACCACATGTAAGATGTGTTCATAAACATCATATATATGCCAATCATTATTTTGATCAAAACTCTTACAGTTTTCCAATTCCGGAATTAAATCAAATACTTCTTTTTCATGTTTTTTTATATTGGCGCTAGGTTCTTCACTTAACAATAAATTGTATAAATCTTCAATATTTGACATATTTTTTACCTCGTTTTTTTATTTGGCCTTGACTAAATTGTTATCAACCAATTTATATTAGTTTTATTTTCATTCATTTGGATTTTATTCTCTATTTTCTCACTATATAATAAAGAACAGTCATTGAGTAATAAAAACTGTCATCTAAGAAATCATTTTTAAACTTTTCTAAATAACTATTCATTTTATTTTTAGTCTCATCATCAATATTATCTTTTCCTTCTCCAGTTCTAAATAATATTGTTGTTTTAAATAAATTTTCTCTTTCTTCTTTTGTTTTATTAATTGTATCATTTATGGAATAATATAATTTTATATCATTGTAATTTGTTTCTTTTAAATAATTATATACCTTTTTTCCAATATATCTATCTGTATATTTTGTTGTTTGTTGTTTTCGCATTATATTATTTTCATATAATTCAAATATTTTATGTAACAAATCATCATCGGGATGACAAACTTTAAAACTATCATCAGGCACTTTTATAATTAATACTCCTCTATCAGATAAAAATGATTTTAATTTAATCAAAAAATCTTTAGGGTTTTCTAAATGCTGTAAAACATAAGATAAAATAATAAGATCATATTTTTTATTATCATCTAACTCATCTATTGTTTTAAGTTCAAATTTATACTTTCTATTATTTTTGAATTTTTCTTTTGCCTCTTTAATTGCATTTTCATCTATATCAATCCCATGTATTTCAATAATATTATCATATTTATCAAGTAACAAATTTGTTTTAAACCCATTAGAGCATCCTATATCTAAAGCACTAATATTATCAATTTGTAGAATTCCTGATTCATTTAAGACAAAATCATCATAATTTTGATTTAATATAGCTTGTCTTTCTAGTTTTTCTAAATTCCAATTGTTAGTTTGTTGCATATTTTCACCTCATTTTTAAATCTTAAACTGTCAATACCAAGTATTAAATACTACAGTATTTTTAATCTTTTTTTGACTATTTTTAATACTTTTTATAAGTTCTAATTTAAAATATGTAATTAAGAGAGTATCATTATTCCTTGTTTTACGGGAGTTTGAATGAAACTTAGACTAAATCAATATCAGCCAGTTTACATTAGTTTTATTTTCAAACACTCAGATCAACTCCTTTATTTACTATATTTCATGTAATATCTAGATTCAGTTTCTTCTATTACTACAAAGCCTAATTTTTTATATAATGATATAGCTTGTATATTTTCTTTATATACCCATAAATATACAATATCATTATTATTTAGAATATCTTTTATAATACTTGTTCCTATTCCTTTATTTCTATATTCTTCTTCAAGATATATTTCATTCAATAATCTACCATCATCTTCATTTGTTAATAATAAACAACCAACTATCTTATTATCAACTATTATATTACAATAATCAGAAATTAATTTTGGAACTTCATTAGTTACATAATTATTAATTTTATCAATTTCTTCATCAGATAAATCTTTGGCATAGTCATAAATTGTTCTCTTTTTATAATCAATTAATCTATTTATATCTTTATCAGATGATTTTATTAATTCATACTTCATAATACACCTCGTTTTTTATTGGTCAAGACTAAAGTGTCATCAACCAATTTATATTAGTTTTGTTTTCAAACACTCAGATCAGTTCCTTTAAATCTATAACTAATTATAACATAAAAAAGACGAAATTTATTAACATTTCATCTTTTTAACTTTATTAAATATATAATACTATTTTTCTAATTTTAATGCCTTTCTAATTACTAAAAAGTCATTATTGTATTCTTCTAGTACACCATTATTTAAAACTATTGGTGGTATAAAATCTACCTTCCATCCTCTATTTATATATTCACTAAAAGCATCTTTATAATTTACTAGACTAGTTGTAATAGTTTTATTAACTTGTGATTCAATCTTATGAAACCCACAGCATCTAACTAAGAAATCAGGAAAATCCATTTTAGATATTTTATCAATTTCTTCTTCATAATTAATAGCATTTTTCTTTAAATTATCAAAAAATTCATAAATAGATGCATTAGCACTTTCTATACCCATAATTAGTTCTAATATAGTTCTGTTATAACATTTGGCATCCATATGTTCTAATGTTCGTTTTATACTTTCATCAGCATCCATGTATCCTATATCTTTTAAAAAGTAGCACTTATATATTAAATTAAAATAGACCCAGAAATCATGAGTGGTAAAATACTCTTTAGTTTTAAAAGTATTATATTTATCTTTATAATATTTTACACCTTCTGATAAATCAGAAGATAAATTACTATCATTAATTATATTTTTATAAACTTTATATATACTTGCAAATTTATGATTAGATACATTATATAAATGCTTATATGGGGTTATATAAAAAGCATTTGATAACTTCATATCTACATCTCTATCTTTGCAATTAAATTTAAATTTATAATTCTGAATATCATTTATACATTTATTACATTTTTCTTCTAACTCTTTAGGCAATCTTTTTTGCATCTTTAAAATTTTTGAAGATATATCTATATAATCACAAATCTTATTTTTAGTTGTCAAAAAATCTTTCTTTAAATTAAACATCATTTCTATAAGTTCTAAGTATTTAGCTAAATTATCATCAAGTGATTTATATTTATCATTTACACTTGTAATATACTCAGCAATTGTTATTCTACCACATTCTAAATTCTTCTTAATATTAACTAACTCTCCAATAGATAAAACCAAATCATCTTTATTTATTTGTTCTTCTTTGTAATTATAAATATATTTTTTTAACAATTCCATCATTTTATTAAAGCCATTATTAGTTATACCACAATTATTAAAACTTTTAATTCCAAATTTTAAGCCACTATATAAGTCATATCCATTAAATCTATTAAATCTTAAATCTTCATCATAATCATTCAAAATATTATTTGTATATAATCCATTATTACTATCTACATGATAATTAGTAAATTCATAACTTTCTTCTTCTTTGGTTAACTCTAAAGGATTTAGTCTATCTAATTCTTTTATTACATCATAGCACTCCTTAATCAAATCTTCCGGTAAAGAATTAATTTTTATATCTTTATAATAATACTTATCAATTAATTTTAATTTAACATCATTTGGATCATTAAGCTCTTTAATAAATGGAATCATATACATTCTCCTTCAATTAATTATTTATTATAAATAATTTTATTTTACTATTCAATAAAAATTAAAAAAAAATAGATAAATAATCTATTTTTTACTTCAATTTTTTATTTAATTTATATATTAAAAGTGAAATTAAATAAGTTATTATAAAAATTACTATAAATGCAAATATAATAGAATATGTATCACCAACAACAAAGCCATACCAATCATATTCTTTTACAACCTTACCATTATCTAAGTGTGTAAGTATATTAACTATATAATATATAGCATATATAAACATTGATATTAAAGATATAAAAGTATATTTAAATCCTAATGATTCTTTTTCATATCCAACATATGATATAAATGATAAAACAGGTACAATTAGATGAAATAATAAGTTAGTGTTTACATATAAAAGAATAAAGTTTTTACCTAATAAAGGAGCTAAATATAGAAGGGTTACTAAAAAAGTTAATGATACACCAACTGTTCCAATATATTTTAATACATATACATATTTAGGAATTTTCTCTATTTTTTTAGTCATTAAAAGCACTTCATAAATAACCATTATAAGTGAAGCTATACCTACAATAATATTTGAATCAACTGTATAAAATTTAAAAGACTCTACACCAGCATTATCAAGAAGTGTTGTATTAGTCATAAATTGATATCCAATATACATAAATATTGTACCAAGCAATACTAAAATAGATATAATGCTATTAAAAACTAATGATTTTTTTATATTAGACTTATTTAAATCCATAATATCAACTCCTTTTATTTATTTTCTTCTTTATTATATTATAAATATCATACTATGTATATACCCTATGTATATTTTCTCCTTTGCTTTCGCACATTTATATCCAGCATTAAAACATATAACTGAAATCTTGGCTGATTTTTTGTTTATTTTTTCAGTCATATCTTCAATCATCATATTAATATTATTCTTTATACAAATATCCAATTTATCTTCTGGGAAAAAAATTATCATAATAAATATTGTTTTTATTTAGCTATTCGTTAACAATTTGTTCATTTTCCATAAATATAAATGAAATAGTTAATCTATGTTTAATTATAAAATATATTCTATGATCAATCTATTAAATATAAGGATATTTTGACAAACTATTTTATATATATTATAATAAAAATCATTTTAAGGGGGATATTTATGGAAAATAAAAAAATATTAAAAAAAGCTTTACTACTAAGTTCCTTAATACTCGCTGGATGTTCAAAAAATAACGAAATACAAGCAAATAAAGAAACAGATGAAGTAGTAATAGAGCATGAGCCAAAAAAAGTTGAAGAAATTAAAGAAAATCAACAAATAGACATCTTAATGATTGGAGATATTTTAGTACATGAACCAGTATATAAATCAGGATTTCAAAATGATGGCACTCTAAATTACGATCACTTCTTTAAAAATATTAGTGAGGATTTAGATGAGGCAGAAATAAAAATTGTTAATCAGGAGACCATCTTAGGTGGCAGTGAACTTGGATTTAGTAGTTATCCTTGTTTTAACTCACCACAAGAAATTGGAGATAGTGAGGCAAAAGCTGGATTTAATGTTATACTACACGCTACTAATCATGCGATGGATAAAGGATATACAGCTATAGAAAAAACTATTGATTTTTGGAAGGATAACTATCCAGATATAACAATGCTTGGTTTAAATCAAAGTGAAGAGGAACAAAATTCTATTCATATATATGAGCAAGATGATTTTAAAATAGCTTTACTTAATTATACATATGGTACTAATGGTATTAATTTACCAAAAGATAAACCATATTTAGTTAATTTACTTGATGAGCAAAAAGTTACAACTGATATAATAAAAGCAAAAAATATGGCTGATTTTGTTATAGTCATGCCACACTGGGGTACAGAATATCAATATGTACCAGATGATTTACAAAAAAGATATACAGAACTTTTTTCTAATTTAGGAGTTGATTTAGTTATTGGAACCCATCCTCATGTATTAGAAAATATAGAAGTTATTACAAATGATGAAGGTCATGATATGTTAGTTTACTATTCACTTGGAAATTATGTTTCTGGCCAAACAGAAAAAGATAGAGTTGTTGGAGGAATGGCTAAAGTATCAATTGAAAAAGATTATAAAACTAATGAAAGCTATATTACTGAATATGAACTAGATCCTATTGTTACTCAACAAGGTGAATATACAACATATAAGTTAGAAGACTATAGTGATGAATTAGCTAGTGAAAATACAATCAAAAATAAATCTGGATGTAGTGATTTTAATATGCAATATATAAATAGTTTATGTAGCGAAATATTAGGAAATAGTTTTGATCAAACTGAAGAAAAAGTTAAAGTTAAATTAAGATAAAAAGCACAATTATGTGCTTTTTCTATTTAATTATTTCAAACATTTTATTACGTTCTTTTAACTATGTTTATTATACTTTAAATCAAATAATTATAAATATCTCAATATAGTCTTTGTTTATTATTTTCTAAATCATTCTCTTTTGCATACTCTAAAAATTCATAATAGCTAAATACTTTAGTGCTATCCATATTATATTCATTGCACCATTTAATAGCCATATCTTTAACCTCATCAGTACATACTATTCCAACTAATTGTTCTGGATTTTTTTTAAAATCTATATTATGCATTTGAGATCTACTTCTTAATTCACTATCCCCTTCTTTTTCATTAAGTACAAATAATACACCACAAGGAAGACATCTATTGTAAGATGCAAAATCAGTAAAAAAATCAATTGTTCTACTTAAACTATCTATTGTTGATGCAGAAAAGAATCCTGACTCATCAGTACTGTGAATATAACCTGCAAACCTATCTGCAGAAGATGAGATAGTACCACTTTTAATAATCTCTTTTGCAAAATATATTGGTGTTCCATGGAATCTTAAATTTGAATCGCTTCCTAATATATTTGAAAGTTCTTTAGGAAATATATCTCCAAGTGTATCTCTTTTATCTATCTCTTCTTTTGAATTAGGTCTTATAAAGTTAGATTCTAGTATGCTTTTTTGATATTCATAATACCATCTTTGTAAATCAGTTGTTAAATTTTTAATTAATTTAGCATCATCACCTTTTTTAATGGCATCATCAAGTTTAGCTCTTGTATCTTTATAATATAAAGCAAATCTTTCAATATCTTTTTTATTGGCTTCTAATACTTTCTTATAGTCTTGATATTCATTTGTCTTTCTATATTTTATTCTTTCTATTAAATTCATTTTAATCACCTCATGAATATTAAATATATTATATAAAAGTTGAAAATTTCATTTTTAATTTTCTTATACAAGTTTAAGTGATTTAAAAATATCTTCTTCATTTTGTTGATTAGTTTTTTCTACTTCTCGTTTTTTATTCATTTTGAACAATCTCTTTTTCTTTTGCATTATTATATGTTATATCTTTATTATATTATTAACTTATTTAAAAAGCAAGATTTTAACTCTTCTTATTTATAGGGTCAAAGAACATAAAGATTTATAATTTGATATCAAAATTATTTTCTTTTTTATCAGATTTAATTGCTATAAAAGTTGATAGTATGGAAATTATATTTGATATAATTCCTGATATTGATAAAACACATATATTATATATTAACCATGGTATAAATGAATACATAGCAACTTTTTTTACACGTAGTTCACCTGCTTCCCATATACCAATTAAATAATATATTGATGCTATAAAAGGAAAAATAGATACAATGCCATCATATGTTGCATACATTAAAGACAAATAAATAAAAACAAATATATATAAAAAATAAACACTAGATAGTCTTTTATGTTTACTCTTTTTTAATACAAATGTATCTCTGATAATAGCAAGTGCCTTTGTTATAAAACCACTTGTTGCATTTAGCATAATATAGTGAATTATATTTAATATATTAGATACAATCATACAGTCGAGTATACTTTTTTTATCCTTTTTATGATATGCATAAAGGGAAATTATAAATGCTATAAAACCAATTATTTGTGCGATTATATATATAATACTTTCTTTCATATTAATACCTCATTTATTCTTAAAACATATAAATTATATCATAAAAAACAAGAGTATAATACTCTTATTTTTTTAATAATTTTTTAGTTTTATCTAAATACTCAATCCTACTCTTTAATTTATCTGGATGATGTGCTAGAGAATCACAATACTGTATTTTATATAATGTTTGAGCAAATGTAAAATTTTCATCAATTAATTCTTGTTTTATTGGTGTATCATGCATTTTAATTAAACAGCATATGTAACTAATCCATTCTATTCTATTACCTAATATTTTTTTAAATGCTTTATATTTTCTTCAAACTTGTTTTGAAAATGTTGTCTAATCTTATTTGATTCTTCATAGTTTCCTATATTGTTATAACTTCTTATTTTAAGAGATATAACTCTCCACTCTTCTATTATACCATTTATAAAAGTATTATATAATTTATTATATAAATCGTTATATTTATCATTTAATCTATCACTTATCACTAAAGCACATAAAACAGGATAATAATCATTTAAATCTATTTTATTTGATATTTTATTTAAACTATCTATATATGGATCAATTGTATTTTCTATTTTTTCTTTTCTAATAATATGTTTTATCATCTCAGTATCAAATAAACTATTACTCATATTTTCTGTATAATCCTCTTCTGCTACTAAAAGATAACACATCTTATTTACATCATTTGTCTTTAAAAGAGATGGAATTAAGTTGTTCTTATATTCTGGATAAGAAAAGCGTGTTAGTTGATAATAAAGTTCTAAATATTCTTTAGAGTTTTCAAATAATTTTAAGAATTCACATAAAAGTGATGATGTAATATCTTCGTTTTTCTTTTTAAAATTGTCAATTACATTTTGTTCTTTTTTAGATAAATTATTTGTATCTACCATTATATTTGTAATAAAAGAAATAAATTTATACAATTTTTTATAGTTTTTTTCTTCTTTTAACGAAGTGACTACTGCATCAAAGTTTAAATTACTTATTTTAGAATATGGAAAATAATATGTCTTAAAATTTAAAATTTGGAATTTACTGTATTTTAAAGCATCATATTCAAGTTCTCTTGTTAAATGATTTAAATTATTCACAATTCTATTCATATTAACACTATATTCAGAACTAAATCCTCCTAAAAGATGTACATAACTTTCAATGTCAAAATCATCAGTTTTTAAAAACTTATTTAATCTAAAATTATCAGTTATATTATACATTTCATTCATATTCATAAAATACTCCATTTTTTATTTTTGTCTTATAAGCGATAGTACTAAAGAACTTTTTTTCAATTTATCTTCAAAAGTATAATCAAGTTCAAATAACCCTTGTTCTATTCCAAACATAATATTATCGTAGTTTAATTTCTTTATTGTTTTATATTTTAATAATTTAAAAAATTCTTCATTATAACAATATTTATCTAACCACTTAAGTGAAGATAAATCACCGCTTAATATTGGTTGTAATTCAGCCATTTCGCCTGAAATAAGTATATTTTCATCAGTTATAAAAGCCTTATTAAAGTAATGTCCTCCTGTAAATAATAAAGTATAATTTTCATTATATAAATCATTATAAGAAGACATTTCACTTCCATCATCACCTATTACATAAGTTGGTTTAATACTATCATACTTACCCATTATATAATTATTAATCATTTCATTATTATTAGTAACTTTAATATAACTTTCATCTTCACGATCAAGTGCACGAAACATAATTTGTCCCTCATATAAAGATTTTTTAGTAATAGGACTATGGGTATTAATTATAATTGTTTTTATATCTGCTAAGTATTTCTTTTTAAATTCAATTAATCCTAATTTATCATATTCTAAATCATATACGTTTATCATATTTTTTTCTTTTTCATAAAGTATCATGTTAGCCTCCTATAATAATTTGCAATTAAATTTATTATATCAAAAAAAAGAAGACATTTCTATCTACTTATAGTTTTTGTATATTTTTTCATATATGTTTCGTTTTTTATTTCAACTAAACGATTAATTTCTTCATCAAAATTAATATCAGTGTCAAGCAATGCTTCACAACCATATCTAAATATATTTTTAAGCGCTGCTTTTAAAACTTCAATATTTTCATCAAAAGTATCATGATCTTTGTATGTATAATTTAATGTATCTATTGCAACTAAATTATAATTATCAAATACTAAATTAAATCCTAAATCATTTAAATAAATACCATAAAATGATAATATTTTTAAATCGTCAATAAATCTTGAAATAGCATTTTTTAAAAGTTCAGTGTTTATAATAAATGGTATTCCGTCAGAATTTGGTTTTAAAAAATCATTATAGTATCTTGCAGTATATGAAACTACCTCACCATTTTGAGAATACACTTTTTTTGGAAAGGCAAATGATTTTAAACCAAATGTAGAATCCATTATTACATTATCAGCACAGTGGTAAAAATCACTCATCTTATCTAAAATTTTAACGGCTTCAAGTGAACCAAATTCATCTTTGCTTAAGTAACAAGTACCTTCTACACCAGCACCTAGATATTTTCCTTTTCTAGCCATTTCAAATAATAAGTCTTTTTCTTTTTCGTTTACTTCAATTATGTTGTTCATTCTTCTAACCCCCAAATGATGGTATTTATTATATCATTTTTTGACTTTTAGTCAAGCTTTGAATCATTTTTTCTTGTTCTTCTATATTCTTTAAGAAATATATTAAATATAACAATCATTATTTTGATCAAAGTCTTTGCACTTTTCTAAATCAGGTATATGTTCAAACAGTTCTTTTTCATGTTTAATTAAAATACTAGGTCTTTTACTTTGTAATATTAAAAAAACTCATCAATTTCCATAATATAAACTAAGTTCATTGTAACCAAAAAAGGCTTTAAGCCTTTTACTTGTTTTCAAATATATATGTATATAATTTTCTAAGTTCCGTTTTATCTTTAGCATTCATTCTAACAAAGTTTAATTTAAGTTGATATCCACTATCAAATGAAAGTAATATAGCCGCACTTATTTTTTTAAACATAATTGCTCCACTTGATATAGAACTATATGGAATTATATGTATTTTTTTATTATTTGAAATTGGATTAACATCAAATAAAATCATTCTTTCATTTGTAAATATCCCTTTATCTCTAGTTGTTTTATATGCTTTTATTACAACTTCACCTTTTTTTAAATAATCAGTTACATAACCAGGTAAATTATCTTTATCAATTTCTTTATTAAAATTAAAATATTTTGTTAACTCTTTATATTTTATATAAGCCATTCTATCACCTATTTAAAGATTACTATAAAATAAGAAAAATATCAAGGACCTGCCTTGATATTTAACACATATTTTACGTTTATTATTACACTTCTGTAACAGTATATTGTATTTTATATTCTTTACCATTAATTGTATAAGTGATATAAATGATTGTACCAACTTTAATATCTTTACTTAATTTATATTTATTATCTGATACTTTAGTTAAAGTAATTGTTTCATTATTATTAGTTGTAACTGTATTACTAATCATAACATCACTATCTACACCACTAAATTCTACATAATAATTATAACGTATACTCCAGAAGCCTTGACGTTCACTATTTATTCTTCCACTAATTTTGTTTATTTTTTGATCAGCAACTATTAATTCATCTATACTAGTTTCTCCTGATTGAAGCGCTGATGAGATATCTTGACTAGTTGTACTATTATTAATTTCAGCTGTTGTATCAGTTACAACATCTTCACGCATTGATTGAATTTCTTCATTAGAAATTTCATCTTTACCATAGTTTGAAATTTCATCATTAGCTCTTTCTTTTTCATCTTTAAGTGCTATTGGATCAATTTTATTTTCTCCTTCAGTTAAAGCAGTTTGAACTGCTTCTACAGAATCAGCGCTATTAATATTTGTAATAGTCTCATTAACAATTTCTTCTCTAGATTCTTTATTTTCATCTAAAGTTATTTCATCCTTTTTGTAGTTTGTAATTTCTTCGATTGCTTTATCTTTAGCTTCTTGTAATTCTTTAGCTTTAACATCTTCAATGTCTTTTTCTACTAATGCATCGATTTTTTCTTTTCCTTCATCTAAAGCAGTTTTTATATCTTCAACAATTTCAGATTCATTAATATTTTTAATAGTCTCGTTAACTATTTCTTCTCTAGATCCTTTATTTTCATCTAGAGTAATTTCATCTTTTTTATAGTTTGTAATTTCTTCTATTGCTTTATCTTTTGCTTCTTGTAATTCTTTAGCTTTAACATCTTCAATGTCTTTTTCTACTAATGCATCGATTTTTTCT
>JAGAYJ010000039.1 GCA_017940575.1 Bacilli bacterium
AGATTGTGTTACTTTTCCATTATTTGTAATATCACCTAATTTATTAATAACGGAAGTTAAAGTATTTCCATCTGCTCCTACTGCTTTTGCTATAGCAGTATTTTTTAAATTAGCTAAAGCATTTCCACTTGATGCTTTTAAATCATCTAGTGCCGCACCTACATTACTTACATTCCATGATGTATCAGTTGGTGTATAGTCTACTTCTGTTGAATTAAAAAGTGACGATGCATAAACTACGCTCGAAATTATTAATACACCTGTAAATAAGCCTATTAAATACTTTCTCATGGTTTTAATCCCTCCCTTAACTCATCAAGAGCTTCCTGAACATTATCTACATTCCAGTTACTATTTACATGTTCAACTTCTATTGCATTTAATGTTTCCTTAATCATTGATACAGTAGCTGATGCATTAACAGTAGTATTCTTACCATCTGTTATTTTTGCTAAAAGTGTATCTGTTTGAGTTGCCGTTTTATCATATGTAATAGATAATTTTGATTCTGTATAATACCATATATTTGCACCCATATTCTTTGTAGATGTTATATCTGTACATGTTGTAGGATCAGTATCAGATCCACAACTCTTTGTTAAATTAACGCTACTTGTTGCTGCTCTTGTTGATTTAATATAATATCCAGTAGGACTACCTGTTGTATCTAAGTTCCATACTTGCGTTTTAAAATATCCACCAAATGATTCTTCTGGTGTATTGGTTGATTTAAGCGTAACAGATAAATTTAAAGTTTTTGTCTCACCTGTTAAACATTTCTTATTTCCAACAGCATCAATAGAACAAATCTCATAATAATATGTTGTATTATGATTTATATCTATTATTCTACATCTTTCATCATCTACTATTGTTGCATCTATTGTATATGAACCTTTTGTTGTTGAATACTTACATGTCTGTGCTCCAAGGCCTGATTTATCATCACTTGTTGTTATATCAACGTTTAAACTCTTACTTGTTACAGTTGCCTCACTCAATTCTAAACTTGGTTCATCAGCATCTATTTTTGATATAACAGCTGTTGAGTTACCTGATACACTAACTCCATTTGTTACTCTTGCATATATTGTATTTTCTTCATTCTTAGTTTTATCAAATGTAATCCTTGGTGATTCTTCAAAATAATACCATGTATTTTCTACTAATGTTGTTTTAGAATCACTTATACATTCTGATGGACTATTATTAGTACCACAACTTTTAGTTGATGCGACATTACTAACAGCCTCTTTTTCTGTTTTAATATAGTATCCTGTAGCATCACTAGAATCATAATCTAAATATGCTGTTTGACTTTTAAAATATCCATTTTTAGAAGTATTTGGAGTATTGTCAAATTTTATTTTTAATATACCTAAATTAATTGTAGATATACTTACTTGTTTAGTTTCCTTTAAATCATTACCATTTGTAACTGTAACTTTAACTGTGTATTCAACACCTGCTTTTAAGCCTTCAAAAGTTTTTGTTATATCTACAGTATCTTGATCATAATCATCTTTATAAGTTTTTCCATCAACTTCATATTCTATTTGTTTAATACCTGATTCAATATCTTTTGAATTAACTTTAACCATTACTTTGCTTGATGTTGATTGAACAGCTATAACATCTAAAGTTGGTTTTGTATTATCAAGCTTATAACAATCTCTTTGAATATCAAGTACATCTCTATTACCTAAAACACAATATGAATTAATTTTTACATAATATAGTTCAGATCCATTTTTAGCTCTGATTTCTCCTCCAGTTGGAACTGATCCTTTAAAGCTTAATTTATTATTAGCTAAATCAGAACACCTATCGCCATCACATTTAAAAGTATCATTACTATTCATTGAAAAATATAAATCAGCAGCTTCAATTAATCCATATGCACTATCTCTGACTGCTTCTTTACGAACTTTCTCTATAACTCCAGTAAATGTCGGTATAGCAATTATAGATAATACTGCTATTAAAACAATTACTGCAAGAAGTTCAATGAGTGTAAATCCTCCTTTTTTCATATTTTTCCTCCTATTTTTTACCCTAATGTTTACTATTTGTTTATTACTATTATAAGTATATCGCAAATTCAATTTGTTTTCAACAAAAAAAGATATCTGTTGATATCTCTTTAAAATTTCCAAACGTCATCATCATCTTCAACTGATGCTAATTCATCATTTAATTTTTCAATATTTGGTAATTTAAAATCTTCATCTACTACACCATCAAATGTAATATTGCTTTCTTCTTCAATATTATCTTCTGTTGGAGCAGGTGTTTCTTCAGCATCTGTCCATTCACTTGCTTCTTCAACAGGTGCAGCTGTTTCTTGATCTTCTGTCAATTCATTTGATTCTTCAACTTCATTAGTATCTTCCATACTATTCCACTCATCAGTTTCAACTGGTTCAGATACTTCTTCTGGAACAACAATATCACTATTTTCTTCTGATGATTCATTAGTACTATCTTCTACGACATCTTTAACTTCTTCTTTTTCACTATTATCTTCTACAGGTTCTATAGTTGGTTGTTCATCACTAGTTATATCATTACCAATTTCCTCAACTTCATTAGTCTCTTCAAAACTAGGCATTTCAAAATCATCCATAGTTGGTACAGGATTTACAGGATCAGTATTTAATGTATCTAAATCTTGTTCTAAATCATTAACAGTAGGTTCAACATCAACAGGAGTATCGAAATTAATATCATTATTAACTTCTTCTAAAGCATCCTCAACTACTTCATTTTTCTTTGCTTTTTTATCTTTCTTTTTAGGTTTAACCTCATCATTTTTTGTATATTTTTTATCAGCAAAATATCCAATTATAGTCATAAGAATAATTACAGCAACTAAAATTATAGCCACATAATTATCACTTATAAAAGTCATATCTTCCATATAATAGTCTCCCTTCTACTCTTCTAATATATAATATAGCATTTTTTATATTTTTTTACAAGATATTTTTAACGTTCTAAGTAATCTTCACCTTTAAATGGTTCAGTAAATAGTAAATTTGGATAATTTTGTTGTCTTAATACTTCATAAACCATAATAGCAACAGAATTAGATAAATTAAGTGCTCTTATATTATCATTCATTGGTATTCTCATACAATGATCTAGTTCATGTTTTAAAATTTCCTTTGGAATGCCTGTTGATTCTTTACCAAATACAAGATAAATATTTTCATCTTTATTACTATAATCAAAAGAAGTATGAGGTTTTTTACCATATCTTGTCAAATAGTAAAAAGTTCCTTTGTTTTCTTTTAAAAACGTCTCATAATTTGGATATATTTTGTATTCACATTTATCAATATAGTTAACTCCACTTCTTTTAATGCTTTTCTCATCCATCTTAAAACCAAGTGGTTCTATCAAGTGAAGTTTAACTCCAGTACCAGCACATGTTCTCATAATATTACCAGTGTTACCTGGTATTTCAGGTTCATATAAAACTACATTTATCATATTATTCTCCATAAAAATTATTAATATATTTATTAGTTAATTCTACATTTCTTTCATTTAAATTAATTATTTTAGAAAGTGTTCCATCCTTAAAAATTAAAAGTGTATTTGAATTAATTTCACCATTAATATTATATTTTTTTATAAATTCTTTATATAAAGTATCATCAATCTCATTTAAATTTAAATAAACGATATCTTGACTTAAATTATATTTATTAATAATTTTTTCAAATTCACGATCAACATATTTATTAGTAGACTCACTATCAGTTGCATAAATCATAATATCATGTGCTTCTATTATATAGTTATCAATCTCATCAATTTTAATTTCGGATAAATTTTTTAAGTATTCTTTATTAAAAACATTAACATTATCTAAATATATACTTGCACTAATAAAAGTAGCAAGTATTGTTATAATCATAATAACAACGGCTATGGCATAATTTTTAACTGGTATTTTTCTCAATTTAATCGCCTCCTAATAGTTTTCAACTGAATTATCTATATCATTTATTGTTACAACAGGAAGTTCTATATTTTCTTCAGCACATAATTGGCTAAACTTTTCTCTAAATGAGTTAAGTTCTTTAACAATACTATCTGGATAAATTCTTTTACTATTTTTTATTGCATTATAAACATCTAAAATATTTACTTCGCTTCTATTTTGAAATAAAGCCTCAGAAAAAGCATTTTGCAAAACTGAGAAAGCAACATCTGGATACATTGCAGATAAGCCATAGACTCTTTTAAACTCACTTGTAGCATTTACAATTGATTCTAAAAGCATATTTGTTATATATTCATTATATTTAAATTTACAACCTGTTTGATGTTCATATTTAGGTAAACTTCCAAATAAAATTTTAACAGTTGTCTCAATACTTGGCTCTTCAACATCAATTCTCTCAAAACGTCTTACAAAAGCTCTATCACGAATAACATATCTTTCATATTCTTCTGTAGTAGTAGCGCCTATCGCTTTAATGTCTCCTCTATCTAAACCTGGTTTTAGAATGTTTGCTAGATCCATAGGATTATCATTTGTTGCTCCCATTAATGTATGAACTTCATCTATAAATATAATTGTTTTACTCATATTTTTTAACTCATTAACAAGTAATTGAATAATTAATTCTTCTTTACCATTTATATTTATTTTACCAAGTAATGAAGTTGAATTTAGTTTAATTATTTTATAACCTTTTATGGCATCAGGCACTTCATCCTTTTGAATTAAATAAGCAAGTCCTTCTACTATAGCAGTTTTACCTATACCAGGTTTACCAACTAAAAGTCCTGATTTCTCTGGAGTAAGTAATACCATAATTAGTTTTTTAATTTCAGTATCTCTTTCAATTGCTGGATTTGTTATATATTCTTTTTTAGTTAAATCTTCTCCATAAGAAGACAAAACACTGAATTCTTCCATATCAATTATATCCATGTTATGCCTCCTTAATTACTTCTATACTATTTAAGAAATTAAGTAATTCATCTTCTGATTTATCACCAACAAGTTTATAGTCACTACCTAAGTATTTACCATCTTTAATCAAAAGTGTACTTGGTGTACCAGTTACAAATGTTTTATTTTTAAATACACTATATTCTTCTTCTGATAAACTTTTTAAATCAAGTCCATATACTTTAATATTTAAATTTGATATAACATTATTTAAAACTGGTTCAAATGCTTCACAATGAGAACATCCTTCTTGCCATACAAATAATAAGAAAGTCTCTTTATTATTTATCTTTTTTGTATATTCCTTGTAATCAATATTTTGATATGTTTTACTACCTTTTTCTAAATAATCCTTATTAGTTACATATCCTTTATATGAATTTGTACAACCAGTAAATAATATAATACCGATTAAAGCTATTAATACTTTCTTCATTTTATCACCCACTATATTATACAATAAAACAAAAGATAAATAAAGATTCTTTAAAAGAAAAAACTTTAAGAAATCTTAAAGTTATTTATATATTATCATTTGACCTGGTTCTAAAAAAAGTCTTTCATTAGTACTTAATACTTCTTGAATGCTTTTACCAAGTTTATTTGCTACATCAAAAATAGTATCATTACTCTCCGTTATATAATAATTATAATTATTATTTGGTATCATTAACTCTTGATTTGGATAGATAAATGATTCAGTTCCAAGACCATTAAGTTCTAATAATAAATTAGGATCAATATTATATTTACTACTTATTTTATAGATTGTATCTCCATCTTTTACTATATATGTTATAAATCTATCATCTAGCATTGGTACAATTATAAAACTACCTGGCATTAAAGAAACATTTCCAACAATACCATTAATCTCTTTTAAAGTATCAACATTAGTATTTAGTTTATTAGCAATAGACTCAAGTGTCTCATTAACCTCTACTTGATATATTTTATACACTTTATCACCTCAAAACATTATATGAAAAAAAGATAAGATTGTTCTTATCTTGTAATTCCAATTTTAAGTGATTTATTAAAGTTGACTTCATCATATTTAACAAGTGTTTTTACTCCTGTTAAATCACTATAAAGTTTTATATAATTAGAATCTTTATAAATAACCACGTCATCACTATATAAAACATTATCAATATTATCCGTTGTAAACAAATATATTAAAATATCTTTATTTTGAACATTAACTTTATATACATCATATTTATTATTATTCTTAACATATAAGTAATAATATCCTGATAATATATTTCCTGCTTTATCTACTCTTGCATATTCTTTATTCTCAAAAATTGTATTAACACTATTAAATGTTATTTTATTATTTATTGCATCATATATATTTATATTTTGCCAATTACCATCTTTATATATTTTAACGCCATTTTTTTCATTTCCAACAATATTTATAGTTTTAGATTTTAGATCTATTTCATATTGCATTTTATTTGATGTATCAAGTAAATACAAAGTATCATCAATAACACCTTGTATAAATGAATACATAGATATTTTATTATTGGAAACTATTTTTGATACTTTTCTTGTCTTTAAATCAATTACATAAAAATTGTGAAAGTCAAATGTTTCTTTATAATCTGCAACTATATAATAATTACTTGTAAAAGCACTTATATCTTTTGTATAAATATCGCGTGTAAAAAATTCATTAGTAGTAAAACCATTTTTACTAGCTATATATAAACCTTTATAGTTTTCAACTCCAAGTGATATATTATCCATATTATTATAAACAGTTATATAACTATCACTTTTTAATACTTCACTACTATTTTCATAGTTTGTTCTATATTTAGATAATGATTTAGCAAATCTATCTAGATCATTATCAACGCCTACTAGACTATTATAATAATAGTATTTATTATTTGTTATACATATAATATCAGTTATAGCTTTATCTTTTTTTGTTACTGGAAAAATACATTCAAAGTCATCATTTTTAAAATACTTAATACTTTTTATTACATTTTGATTTTTAGAGATATTATCAAATGTTTGAAAACTAAATATAGAATCATCTTTTGATATTTCAAAATAATAATTATCAATTTCTCCCTTTGTTCTTTTCACTCTTTTTTCCATAATTTTAAAGTCATCTACTTTATAAATAGATTGATATCCTTTTGAAAAATAATTAAAAATAATTTCAAGTAAAATATATAGAATAAAAAGAGCAATTAATAATTTAAATAGTCTTTTCATAATTCCTCCATAATAGTGTGCATATATAAAGCACATTTATATTCTGTTTTAAATATTAAAGATAATTCTTTATTATCAAGTTGATTATATAAATATTTAACTATATATTTTTTGCTAAATAATTTTTTAAGTCTTTCAATTTTGGTTGATTTAATTGCTTTATCACCTTTTAACTTTAAAAATCTAGTGATTAATAGTTTATTGAATTTTTTTATATCGTATATATATGAATCATCTATATCAAATAAATAACCTAATTTTTCTACTATCTTTAAATACTCATCATATTTTAAATTTATATTATATCTATTATAATTCTTCCTTAAATCATTTAATCTGAATGTATATTTATTACCATCTAGTTTATTTAGTGTTTTAAAAGTATCATTAAAGCCTAATCTCATAGCACGTCTTGCCATTTTAGAATCAAATATCAAGAATGATCCTATATCATTTTTTGGACTTATTGTTATAATTCTTATATCTTTATTTTTTACTTTTTGTTTTTTACCTACCTCTTTTAAATCAACAGCTATTATTTCATCAGCACCCATATCTATAGCAAGATTAATTGGCAAGTTATCAAAATATCCACCGTCTATATAGTCAGTTCCAGCAATTTCTTTTTTCTCAAATGCAGGAAAACAAGATGCGGATGCTAATAAATAATCTGATAATTTGTCCTTAGGTATTTTGTCCTTTGTTAAAATAAGAGGTTTTAATTTTTTTAAATTATATGTGATTAAACCCATATTAATGTTAGATGAATAAAATCTATTTAAATCAAGAGCATTATCAATTGTTTGTTTCAAATTATTTACAGTCATACCACCTTTGATAATATTCTTAGCATAACTCCTAACCACTTTATTCTCATCAATTTCTGCATCAATAACTTTATCAAAACACATATTTTTCCAAAGTCTTATTGCTTTAAAATATGTTTTTTGTGTCATTAAAGCTGCATTTAGGGCACCTACACTTGTACCAGTTACAATGTCATACTTTATATTAAGCTTTCGAAGTGCCTTCCAAACACCTACTTCATATGACCCTTTAGAACCTCCACCTGATAATACAATTGCTCTTTTCATGTAATCACCATATTAATTATACTATTTTTTTTAAAACAATTAAATACTAGGTATTTAATTCACACCAAATTAATTATAAATCATATTCTATAGTGAATATTAGAAAGGGTGATATATATGTGCAATAACGATTCTAACTGCATTGCTGATGTATTAAAAGTAATATGTGTGCTTCAAAGAAATGCTGATTGTGGTGAAGCTTGTCTTGATACTTGTGATAGAGGTTTTTTAGGTAGTTCTGTAACTAACTTAAATATTAATACAAGACCTATCTCATTATATTTATGCGGAGCAAATTCAACTCCACTAGCAATGCCTATAAGCAAAGATCCAACAGAAACAGATACATCAACTGTATTTAGAGTAGAAAAATGTGATGAGGGATGTGCAACTTTTAGAGTATTAGCACCAAATACTGATCCAGATACCAGTGCTACTATTCCATTTGTTTCAACTAATTCATTCTTCACTGTTAACTTAAGTTGTGTATGTGTTCTTAGATGTTTAAATGATACTGTAATAGAAAATATATAAAAAGAAGTTTAATTAACTTCTTTTTTTAAACTTATATCTATTATATCGTCTATTGGAATTAGTTCATTATCAATTGTTATTAATGCATTTTTATTTTTACCTATTATTTTCTTTTCTATAACTCCAGACTTTAAAGTTATAATGGTATTTACTCTATATATATAACTTGATGATGAGAATATATCATTAATCTTTTTTTCAATTTCATTTTTACTAAATTTAGGTATACTTTCTTTATTTGATACATAATAAACTTCATTATTATTTAACTTTTTATCTATTTTATTTTGAAATAAACTTGGTAACTTTTTATTCATAAAACCACCTCTATTATATTTTATTTATCAAAGCTAAAAGATATAACAAAACCAAGTAATAAAAATATAATAAATACAATTATATTAAAATTACTTAGCACTACAACTGATTTAAATAGAATTATTATTGAACTTATTAAAAGAGAAAATATAATTAAATAGGTTTCTCTTTTATATTTTTTTAATAAAAAATTGACTAATTTTGATGTATAAAAAGCACTCACAAAAAATCCTAAACCAAATACTAAAAATTCTATATTAAATGGATTTGAAAAAATATTTAAAAAAATTTGATATACGTTAAATGATATATAAATAGCAGTTGATGAAATCCCAGGTATAATAGTTGTAAAAGCTTCTATAATACCCAGTATAAAAAAAATAAAAATATTGTTCTTTAAATCAATACTAAAATTAAATTGTCTAAATATATAAAAAAATATAAATGGTATAACAATTAAAAAAAAATCATTACACTTCTTTATCTTAATTTTTTTTAAAAAACCAGGAAGTGTTCCAATTACAAGTCCTATAATTGTACAAAAGGTAATAAAATAATAGTTATTTAAAAAATATAAGAGAACTTTACTTCCAAATATAATTGATATAATTATTCCAATACCTAAAAAGCCTAAATAAAGAATTGATTCAATAAAATATTTAAATACGTTACTAATTGCATTAATAGCATCTTCATAAACATTAAGTAGTATAGCTAAAACACTACCTGATACCCCAGGGATAACTTTTCCTATTCCAATGATTAATCCTTTTATTATTAAAATAAAATAATTCATATAATCACCACTAAAATTATATGATTAATATACTTGTTGTTAAACTATTTTTTTGCTATAATATGTATAGTTTAGGAGGAGTTTTATGAATCTTATTAAAAATATGGATAATGAACTTTTAAAAAAATTAGGGATTATTATTGGAAGTGTTATTGTTTTAATCATAATATTATTAATTGCTATAATTATTTTTGGTGGTAGATTAAGTTATTCACAAATTGAAAAAAGAATGGTGAGTGCTGCTGAAGAATATTATGCTGATCACAAAGATGAACTTCCACAAGTTAACAACGGAGTTGTATCTATTAGCACTGATAAGTTAGTCGAAGAAAAATATTTAAAAGAACTTACAAAACTAACAAAAAACAAAAATGATGTTTGTTCAGGACAAGTATCAGTTACTAGAAATGATGATTTATTATTTTATTCAGCAACATTAAATTGTGGTGATAACTATGAAACAAAAAAACTAAAAGATGTAATTGCTGCTAATGTTGTAACAAGTAAAGATGGTTTATATCAATACAATGACACCTATATATTTAGAGGAGAAAATGTTAATAACTACGTAAGTTTCGCAGATAAAACATGGAGAATTTTAAGAATTAATAGTGATGGTTCAATTAGAATGATTGAAACAACAAAAAGACAAGCAACTCCATGGGATGATAGATATAATTCTGATAAACAATATAATATCGGAATTAATGATTATAATGTAAGCCGTATTAAAGAATATATTAATACAAACTATGATGAAATCAAAAAAAATGACAAAGCATTCATTATCAAGCAAAATTTATGTATTGGAAAACGTTCTAAAAACGATACCATAAATGATGGTTCTATCGAATGTAGCGATGTCTTAAACGATCAAAATGTTGGTTTAATTCAAATTAATGAATTTGCACTTGCAAGTATTTCAGATAAATGTATTAATCCATTGGATCCTGAATGTACAAATTATAACTATCTAGCAAATATCGGTTCTCTTTGGACACAAACTGCTGATAGAGATACATCATATAAAGCATTTAGATTTTCTGGAAGCGCTACTGTTACAAATACAGTTAACTATTATCAAGCGAGAATGGTTATTCATATTAATTCACAAGTTAATTATGTATCAGGTGATGGAACAGTTGATAACCCATATAAATTTAACTAAAAAAGACATTAAATGTCTTTTTTTATATTCTTTTTGCTTTTACTATTATTCTTCTATTAAAATCATAACATGTAATTAATATTAATTCACTATTATCTATTATATTAATATTTTTCTTATCAACAATATCTATACTTTTCACAATGTAATTATATTGTTTACCATTATATAATATTATACTATCATTTACTTTTATATTTTTTAAATTTAAAAATATATTTTTTATAGAATGTCCAGCAAGTATTATATTATCACATTCAAAACTTATGCAGTTATCATTCATAGTTACATGATTTAATAAATTATAATCATTTATTCCAATAACTATCTCCCTTTTTATATTTAGATTTTTAATCTCGATATATCCTAGATAATCAGTTTGATTTTTGGAAATATCTTTTTTATACATATTATCAACAATATATAAATGATGCTGATAATCTATCTTTTCATATAAAAAAATAGATAAAAGAAACAACATAGCCAAATTAATTCTTAAATATTTCTTTAGCATGTCTTTTAATCTCAACTAAAATAATTATAACTAATACTATTTTGATTACTTTTATATAATCAATTGTATTTGGAAGTTCCTTAAAACTATTTAAAACGCAATAATTTGACTCATTTATAGTTTCTTTTGGTAATTCTCTATCAACACTATCTAATTTTATATCATATTTTTTCTTTTCTAAATATACTTTATGTACATAATTGTTTTCAAATCCACTTTTTATTTCAAATGATGAAATATTTGGAACTACGTAATCACCAGGAGCACTTATTACATTAATATCATATATTCCTTCATTTGCCTTAGCTATATAAATACCATTTGTGCATGATTTATCTTCATTATTAATTTGAAAAGATATATTTGAATCTATCAAATTATTTGTTTCTTTATCTATGAATTCTATTCTATAATCATTATAATATGATTCTTTTGAACTAACATTAATACTAAATGAATTTACAACTTTAGATTTTAAATCAGCTAAATCTTGTTTTTGCTCATTATGGTAATAAATTGCTTCTCCATCACCATAGCTTTTTTCAAATCTAATTTTTCCTACTTCATCACTTAGTATTTTTATAAAAAGCTTATTTTCTTTTGACCAAACTTTATTTTTACTTTCATTTATAATATTAAAAGTAGAAAGCACATTATTATAATCTTGAAGTTCTATTATATCATACATATTACCTTTAATATCTAATGTACCAAAATCAGGTTTTTTTAAAAATTTTTTTACAAAACTATCTATTTCATTTTTTTCTTTTGTTAATAATAATGTAGTGCCAAATGGACCCTGATTTGTTGTAAAAGTAAATGTTCCATCAGTGATATTACTCCAAATTAAATATTGTGCAGCCATATAATAATTAACATCCTTTTTTTGCACTAATTCATCTGCATAATTTGCTACCATTTTAATATAATCATTTGTATAATCACTATACTGTTTAAAATATTCATTATTAACCTGATAACTTTTACCAATCCATTTAAATGGTTCAATACAATAGATTACTCTATTACCATCTTGTATAAAGCCAAGTTGACCAGAATATGATTGAACTGGTGAATATCTATTTGCTGTAATTCCCTGAACATAATCAACAGTTATTTCTTTAGCAGAAATAGAACTAGAAAAAGTAATAAAAAGCATAAAGAATAATATTTTTTTCATCACAAATTCTCCTTTCTAAACCCCTTCGCTTTGATAATATAAAACTATTTGTTTATAAATACAAATGACTAATTTTAATAATTAAAATAAAAAAAAAGACGAATTTTATAAATTCGTCTAATGAATTTTTTAAATCTAAAAATATTTTTTAACAAATTTTTAAAATTAATACTTTTTAAAATATTTTTTTAATTTTATCAATAATTGTCTCTTTTTTCTTAGATATTTCTTTTACATGATCTACTTTAACTGTTTTTTTAACAGCATCAACCATTAATACAAATTTAGTTTCACCATCTGTATTTTGATCTTTTAAGTCAAATGAATCATATGCTTTGCCTAATTTTATTAATGATTCAATTCTTGCTTCAGTTGATTTAACATCACCATTAACAAGATTAGCTATCGCACTAATACCTTCGTTATCAAATTTTGTAATACCATCTGTTAAGGTACTTACGCCATCTGTTAAAGTAGTTGATCCAACATTTATTTTATATAACCCATTAGTTAAAGTACTAATATTTTCATTTAATACTTTTAGTGATTCAATTGTTGTTTCTTTTGCTTGTTTAGCCACTTCAGTTGCAACTAAAGTTGAAACACCTTGTGCTGTTTCACTAGCAGTTTGTTTTGATGTACCGTAAGCGAGTTCTCCTGCAAATGCTTTTAATATATCATTATTTTCATTGCTTGCTAACCAAGCTTGTAATTTTTTTGAATATAAATATTTTTGAACATCAGCACTTGCACAATATGGTTGATACTCTGCAGGAATACTAGAAAGTTCACATATATTATTATCATATAAAGCTTGTAATTTTTTATTATTAGTTTCAGCATCATTTATTTCAGCATTTAATGTATTTACAAATGAATCATAAGCACTTGATTTAATAGCTTGTTCTTTTGCTTCTACTGTTTTAACTGCTCCATTAACAGCAGATGTAGAAATATAATTTAATTTATCACTATCAATAGCAGCACTATTTTCGAAATCATCTATTTTTTTAGCTAATGTATCATTTAGTAATTTAGAGCCATTATATGCTTGATTTATTCCCTTATTTAATTCCTTAGAGCCATTTAATAATTTATTAGAACCTTCAACAAGTTGTTTACTAGAATTTGATAATGTATTAACTTTAGAATATATAGAATCAAATTTATTAAATACATTTAAATCATCATTATCTATTAGTTTAGAAGATACAACTGAATAAATACTTGATAGTTCAAATGATTTTGTATCAAAAGAAATTGTTATTGTATCAAAATTTTTTAATTTATCTATATCTAATGATTCATAAAGTCCAGGAGATGCGATTGCAACTACAAAACTGTTTTTTCCATTAGATACTACTCTACCATTTGATACTTCAATATTAGAATTTAATTCATTTGAAATAATTGTTCCAAGAGTTACTACAAATGGAGTATAAAGTGTTTCATATTTACCATTTACTAAGACTTTATGTGAGTCGTGATTAGTATATTTTAAAGTAATTTTAACATTACCTTTTTTACCAAGTAAATCTTTTAAAGCAATATCCTTACCATTTAAACTATATTTAATATCTAAGCTAACTGGAAGTTCTTTATCAGTTTCACCTTGATAATAAATATCTTTACCCTTAGCGTCCCAAACTAAATTAGTTCCCTCTAATTTATATTTTTCAGTACCATTTAAGTTTAAGATATTTTTTAAATTTGTTTGATCATTTATAACTTTATCAGTATTTTTCAAATATTCACTAACAACAGTTTTTTTAACAGATCCATCACTATTTAATTTAGAATAAACAGTTTCATCTTTTGTTAAAGCAAATACTGGACATGATGTAGTTAAAATTACTGTTGTAAGAAGTACTGTACCTATTTTTTTTACATTTTTCATACTTATCTCTCCTTTTTAAATCCAATAGTTGTTTTAGTAATTAAACCATCAAATATTAATAGTATTGAAGGTAAAATCATTATTACAACTAACATACTAACAATTGCACCTCTAGATATTAATGTGCAAAGTGAACCTATCATCTCTAATTTAGAATATACTCCTACTCCAAATGTAGCAGCAAAGAAGCATAGTCCACTAACAAATATAGAGTTAACTGAATTATCTAAAGCAACCTTCATTGCTTTATGTTTTTCAGTTCCATTTTTTCTTTCCTCTAAATATTTAGTAGTCATTAAAATTGCATAATCAATTGTAGCACCAAGTTGAATTGTACCAATTACTATTGATGCAATAAATGGAATAGTTGTGCCCATATAATAAGGTACTGACATATTTACAAAAATTGCAAATTCAATACCACAAACAAGAAGTATTGGAAGTGATATTGATTTTAAAACTAATAACATTATAACTAAAATAACACCAATTGATGTATAGTTAACATTGTGGAAATCTTGATCACTTATTTCAACTAAGTCTTTCATAAGTGCTCCTTCACCTGCAACTATAGATTTTTTATCATAAGATTTAACTATTTTATTTACTTCATCTATTTGACTATTTAACTCATCTGTAGCTGTAGAGTAAATAGAATTAATAAAAATCATTTGATATTTATCACTTTTTAGTATTCCTTTTACATCACTATCTACTATACTATCTGGAATACCTAAATTAGCAAGTTCACTTCCTGATAATACTAAGTCAACACCATCTAATTCTTTTATCTTACTAACCATTTCATTAACATCGTTATTTTTAAGTTTATTACTTACAAGTACAATCTCAGGTGATACTATATTAAAATCATCTTTTAAAGTAGTATTAGCAATTGAACTAGCAAGATCACTTGGAAGTGATTTATCAAGGTTATAATATACATTAACGTTCTTATTTCCATACCATGCTGGTATTATAAGAATTAAAAATACTATAAAAATCATTTTATAATGTTTCAAAGTAAATGCTTTTATGCGATTAAATTCTGGAATAAGTGGTTTATGAGTATGACTAGATAGTTTTTTATCGAATACAAGTATTAATGATGGGAAAAGTGTAACAACACAAATAAGTCCCATAATAACACCTTTTGCCATAACAATACCAATATCACGTCCTAGTGTTAAATTCATTGTACAAAGTGCTAAGAATCCTGCAACTGTTGTTAGAGATGATCCTAAAACTGATACTAAAGTCTCATTTATTGCATCACTCATAGCTTTGTCTTTGTTTTTTGTTTTCTTTTTTGCGCTTTCATATTTGTGATATAAGAATATTGAGAAGTCTGTTGTAACTCCAAGTTGAAGTACAGCAGATATTGCTTTTGTAATATATGAAATATTACCTAAGAATATATTAGTACCCATATTAAATAATATTGCTACTCCAATATTTCCTAAAAGAAGAATAGGCGCAAAATATGAATCAAGTGCTAGCATTAATACTATAATACATAATATTACTGCTATTACTACATAAGCTACAATTTCTTGATTAGATAAATCCATTGTATCTAAAACCATAGCTGTCATACCACCAACTTTAGTTGACTCATCAGTAATATTTCTTATTTCTTCTACTGCATCAAGTGTTTTTTCATTTGAAGTTGATTTTGTAAATGTAATAAGCATTAATTCTGAATTACCTTTTGATACTTTATCAACTATTTCACTTGGTAACATTTCTTTTGGAATAGTTGTACCAGTTAAATCAGATAAACTAACTACCTTTTCAACTCCATCAATTTCTTTAATTTTATCTTCTAACTTTAAAATATCATATGAGCTCATATTTTCAACTACTACCGTTGAAAAAGCTCCCATATTAAAATCATCAGCTAGAATATCTTGACCTTTCATTGTCTCAATGTCTTTAGGTAAATATACTAAAATATCATAGTTTATTTTAGTTTTTTCCATACCTATGAAAGCAGGAATTAATAAAAGACAAGATATAATAATAATCATTATTTTATTTTTACAAACAAAATTGCCTAATTTTTTCATACATTTCCTCCTAATCGATTAATAGTGTAGCACAAAAATGACCAATAGTCAATTATATAAAATAAATTTTAAAATTTCGTTTATTTAATTAAGTATATAAATTGACTAATGGTTTTTTATACGTTATAATTTTATTAGATTGAAGGTGATTTTATGAGTGAATTAGTCAATAAAATTAAAAACAAGATAGAAGATAAAAAACTAGAAAAAGAGATTAAATTACTTAATTCAGCATACAAACTGTATTTGACTAAAGGAATTAATAACACATCAATTCAAGATATTGTTAATGATGCCGGAGTTGCTAAAGGTACATTCTATCTTTATTTTAAAGATAAATATGATATACAAGAAGTATTAACTATAAAAAAATCAAACGAATTATTTCATAAAGCTCTTCAAAATTTAAATACAGATGTTATTAACAAATTTGAGGATCAATTAATATTTGTAATTGACTATGTTATAAATGAATTAAAAAACAATACTGATTTAGTCAAATTTATTTATAAAGATTTATCATTTGGTTTTTATAATCAAGGAATCAATACCATATTTGAAAGTGGCGAGATTGATATATATGAAACATTTATGAAAGGTCTTAATAATAATAATTTAAAGCTTAAAAATCCCGATGTAACTTTATATATGATCATAGAGCTTACTTCTTCTACTATATTTAATTCAATAATAAAAGGAATTCCTCTTCCAATAGATGAATATAAGCCATATTTATATAAAACGATAAGAAATATACTAAATGAAAAAACTAATTACTAATTTTTATATGTACAAAAATGTAAAGGCTGTTGCTTAATTATATTTAACATATTATAATTAAATTAAATAATAAGGAGGATATATGGATATATTAGCTAAAATAGAAAGAAATGCCAATGTTATGAATAATGCGCCTGAAGGAATTAAAGCAAAATGTATTAATGATTTAAAGTGGGCTCGAGAATTAGTTGGCAGACTACAACAACTTGATTATGACATAAGAAATAACACTATAAAAGAAATCCATAAAGTACTTGATAATGATTATAAACTTATGGGTTATAGTTTAGAAGAAAATCATAAAACATTATAAAAAAACTGAATGAAATCAGTTTTTTTTATTAACTATTTTTAACACCTTATGTTTTATATTTGAAGTATCAATATTATATAATCCTCTACTTATAGTTATAAAACCAAAGTTATCTTTATAACCAATTGAACTATCTAGATTAAAATCATTTTTAAACATAATTAAATCTATATCCTTATTTTTATAAAAAATATCAGCTAACATATACGTTAATATTTCATTTAAATAAAGACTATATTTTGTTTTAAAATTATCTAAATACAAAACCTTTATGTTATCTACAATAAATACGTGTTTATCTATACTTTCATAACCCAGACTATATTTATCATCTAAATCTATTGAACTTTTATCCATGTTAAATAGAAATCTAGCATATTTTAAATCATATTCAGTTAATGAGTTATATTCATTTCTAACGAGTTTAAAATTTGGTCCAAATTCTTCATAAAAATTCGAATCATCAAGTATAATATATTTTTTTATTTCCTTATGATTATCCAAATAATTTTTAATGGCAACTTTTTTAGGTATATATATATTTGGATCAGTTACATCAATTAAATAATCTTCTAAATCATATAGTCTAAAAAAAGCTTTTAAATAATCAAAATTAGTATCTCTCCAATCACTTGATAAAACAATAGAAGATACTGTTGTATCAAGTATTTCTTTAAGTATTCCAACTGATGTAGGTCTCCAATCATAATATACTGCTCCTATATCATAATCCTTAGCTTCTAAATATCTAGGATCATTATATTTTTTATACAAATACTCTTTTAATTTTTTATTATCATGATCAAATCGTTTTTGTGTTCCAGGTTGAAGAACACCATCAATATCTAAAAATACTACTCTATTTTCTTCAACCATTTCATCCAATTTATTTTTTTCATAATAATTGTCTTTGAATAAATCTTTACCTTTATGCATATATATCCTCTATTTCTTTTTTACTTTAATGCCATTATCATGACCAATATCCCAGAAGAAACCTGATACGTCATATAAAATATTATTCATATTATCAACACTATTATTATTTATTATATCATCTACATTAGTAATAAGTTTGCTCTCACTATCTCCTTCAAAGATTGAAGAAATATTACCTAATCTATCGACTGATATTCCTTCCATTTTTCTATTAGAATTTATTGTAAGTTCACTCATATAAATATATTCATCATCCCTAAGTTTATAAATAGTAAGTTTACTATCTATTAGCCCTAATGAAGATGATAATATTAAATATGTTTCATTGTTTTTTTTATAAAAAGCTATTCCTTGAACACATCTTGAATTTTCTAAATTATATATAGTGTTTTTTGTTGATACTAACATATTATCTATAACTTTATAATTGGTTTCAACTAAGACACCATTATATCCAAAATCTATTGAATATAATTTATTATTATAAAAAGTTAGAGTTGATGCTTGTTGCATTACATCAAAATCATTTTCAACAATTGCTAAGTTAGAATTTACTTTTTTAGATAAGTCTATATGAACATCATCTGTTATTTCACTGGCATTATTTAAAGTCTTCATTAATACCGAATAGTCATATGTTGTGATTGTTCCATTAGAACCTGTTATAAATAATATATCATTAATAGGATCATATGTAAGCCCTCCTACATGATTTTTATTTGGAAGTGTAATAAAGCCCTCATAGTTTCCACTTTCTCTATCAAATATATATATTCGTGATTTTTCATTTTGTTTATAAGCTGATATCAATATAGAAGGATAAGTTCCACCAACTATAGTATATCCTTGTTGAATATATTCATCATCCATTATTCTTGAATAATCTAAGTTATTTGATTCAACATATCCTTTATTGAAATCTAGGTCGGATGCTATATAATTTATTTCATCTTTGTTATTCGACAAATTAGTTTTGTAATTGTCGGTATCTATATCAATTATACGTTTTTCTTTAACTGATTTATTTATATAATTAAATTCAAGTAAGTAAGTGTCAAGTACATCATCTATAGTTATTATTTGATCAAAGCCTGATTTTGAATAAACTCTGTATTTTCCTTTATTTAGATTAATATATGTATCATTAATCTCGTTTTCTTCAACGCCTAATATAGCAACTACTTCATTTTTATTATTTAAAATAGATATAACATCTTCTTTATGAAGTTTAAATAAATACTTGAACCTACATATTACTTTAACGCTTTCCTCATCATCAATATTATTTTGAATACTAATATCTTCAGCTATATCTTTAATATAGGGATATAAGGATAGTGATGCCATAAGGAAAAGTGCAAGAGTTCTTTTTTTATTATTCATACTACCACATCCAAGTAAAGTTATTATATCATAATTTTGACAAATATAAATGTATATGCTAGTATAAAAAGCACATTAAAAGGATATTATGGATTATATCAAGATATTAAATTGTTTAAAAATTTTTTATTAATTTATAATTTTAAAATTTTTTATAAAGGAGGTATTAATATTTTATAACAAACTTTTTAAAATTCTTATATGAGCATAATTATCCTTATTATTACAACTTGAAAAATAAATATAATTGAATGTTACGTTATTTAAACATTTAATGCTTATATTAAAATGATAAAATTTGATTTATGTGAGTTTAATTCAATTATCTTGAATTAATTAATATCAAGTGTTTATAGATACTTGAAAACAAGTAGTAATAAAAAAATTATAAATTAACATAACATTCATAAAAATATTTTTAATGAAAGGTGATTTTATGGCATTAACGCTTTGTTCTATTACAATAGTAGGACTAATAATTGGTTCAATCACTATTGTCAAAGGCAACAAAAAATATGGAATAATACAAATTTTACTTAATTTTATTTTATTATTATATTCTATATTATTTTGCTTAAGTAAAATTTACTACAATTATAATGGAAGCAATGAAGATTATTTACTTTCAAAATCATTTAATAACGCTTCTTTTGAAACAATTATTTTACTTTTAATTTTTGTATTGTTAACATCAATTACTTTTATAAATTTCTTTGATTTAATACATATTAAAGAAAAATATAAAAATAAACTTATAAAAAGATTGAAAATGAATATTTGAAGGACTTTAATTATAAAGTCTTTTTTATATTACTAAAGTAGTTCTAAAAAGTTAAAAATATTATATAATTTATTATATAAGATAGGTGTGATAATATGAATAAAGCAAAAATAACAGAAGAATTAAAAAATTATAATTATAACTCTAATATATATAATTATCTAACAGATTTAATTGATTTAAAATATAGTCCTTTTCATGATTTAGATATACTAGATAAGTTAAAACTAAATAAGATAGAGTATGAAATTATTAAATATAATTTAATTTTAAAATCAATTAATGCTTTAAAAGATTTTTCTGGAATAAAAATAGTTAATACAAATGATAAGTTGAATATATTTACAAGTCTTATTGATGATTATAAAATAATTGAAATATTATTTTTAAAAAAAATACAAATCAATTTATATGATAGAACAAATTTAATAACTATTTATAACAGTACAAATCTAGAATTAATAGATTTAGAAAATAATATAGCTGCACATAGTTATTATGATAATATTAACAAGGACGAAATAAAGCTATTAAATTTTTTAATAAGCAAAACCAATCAATTAAAAAAACTATTGAAAGATAAAAATATTATTTCTATGGACAAAGTGATATCAGATAAGCTAGAAATTCCAAAAAATAAAGGAATAATAGTAGGAATGGATACATTATATAAAACTGAAGAGATATATTCTAATTCAAAATTATTAGTTTATAAGGATTATTTATATAAGTAAAAACACTAACAATTGTTAGTGTTTTATTTATCTAAGTATTCTTTTATAATCCTTTTTAATTCTTTTTTATCAATTGGTTTAGATAAATAATCGCTGAAGCCTTGATTTAGGTATTCTTCTTTCATTCCTTCAACAGCATTAGCTGTTAAAATAACTACTGGAGTATTAAAATTCGGATCTTTTTTTAATTCATTAAATGTTTCTTTACCACTCTTTCCTGGCATCATATCGTCTAATAAAATTAAATCATATTTTTTTCCTCTATTAATTAAATATAAGCAATCTACACCAGATGTTGTTTCTTCAGGAACAATGTTATATGCTTTTAAAAGATTTCTAGCAACTTTTAAATTAAGATTATTATCATCAACTAATAATACTTTTTTATTTGATAAATCATTTATTATTGTTATTTCATCATTATTTTCATTTGTTTCTAAAATTGGATTTTTAACAATTTTTTGATCAACTATAAATGTAAATGTTGAGCCTACTCCATATTTAGATTGAACTAATAGTTTACCATCCATCATTTCAACTAAACGTTTTGTGATTGCAAGTCCTAAACCAGTTCCTTCAATTCCAGAATTTTCATTATCTAATCTTTCAAATTTAGAAAATAGTTTGCCTATATTTTCCTCTTTTATACCCATACCTGTATCTTCTACTTTAACAGTTAGAGTACTTTTTTCTTCTGTATTAACAGCGCTGACATCAAATATAATTTGACCTCGTTTTGTATATTTAATTGCATTAGTTAATAGATTAACTATTATTTGTTTTATTCTTGTGCAATCACCATATAAATATTTTGGTACATTTTCAGCTTTTTGATATTTAAATTCTATTGGTTTATCATGACCTAATCTTGCTTTTGATAGTGCAACCAAGTCATTAAATACTTGATCAAAATTATATTCCGAATTAATTATTTCAATTTTATTTGCTTCTATTTTAGAAATATCAAGTATTCCATTTACTGTCTCAAGTAATGTTTGTGAAGCTGAAATAATATCATCTACTGCTTCTTTAGCACTATCAGATAATTGTTCTTCTTTTAATCCCTCTGAAAATCCTACTATTGCATTAAGCGGAGTTCTTATTTCATGTGACATACTAGATAAGAAATCTGTCTTTGCCATATTTGCCTTATTAGCACGATTTTTTTCAATTTCTACTTCTTCAAGCATTTTTATATCTGGATTTTGAATTGTAAAATACATTATAAATGCTACTATAGCTGAGAATGAATGTGTCAAAAATAATTGAAAAAAGAATTGAAGATATAAGTCTAAGAAAAATACAACGAATGTACATACTAATGGAACTCTTTCTTTTATTTTAACTAGATTATGATTTTTAAAGACAATAATAAGCATTGATAATATATAGATAATTGCTAAAATATTAGAAAATATAATGCATGGACCTACTGGAATTAGCATGTCATTTACTGTTATTGTCTCAACAGGTAAAAATAATACAGCAATATTTAAAATTGACATAATTAAAAATGATATTTGAACATTATATATTTTTTTATGTTTATATATAAATAATAAAGATACAAAATACAAAAATATAAATGTTACCCAGAATAAATAAGCAGCATATATTGCCTTAACAATTAATTGATATGGCAATGAATTTGGTACTATATGAAGATTTAAAACAAGGTATGCACTAATAGCTTCTGCAATTAACCCCAGCAATGAAGTTATTATGACACCTGAATAAAAAATGTTTTCTATTCTTTTAACTCTTTTTTTATAAAAATATGCCGAAAACAATAATGCATCAAAAAATAATGCAGAAATAGTAAAATAATAACTATACATAAAATATATCACCCACCATACTATTCTATAAAAGTTCTATCCTAATACAATTATAGCATACTTTTCTAATAGTTAACATCATTTATTGGTTTATTTAATATTTTTATTAAAATGTGTAAAGTTAGAATGGTAAATACATTTTTAAAACAAACTTCCAATATGGATATGTAGTTGACATATTTAATCTAGGAATTAGATATCTATTATCTTTATTATTAAATTTTTTATGAGGAATATTTCCACCAAACGAAAAAGCTAATTCATAATTATTATTTTTTAAAGTTTCAATATAGTTATCTGAGTATTTTCCATATGGATAAGCAAAATACTTAGTTTCAATTATATTATTCATAGTTTTAAAATCTATATCTAAGTCTTCTTTACTTTTTAAATATCCATCTTCTACATGATTTTTATATGTATGTGAAGCTATTTCTATATTAGGATAATTCTTTTTTATTGAATCTATTTCATCTTTAGAGATAAAATTAGGATTATGTCCATCATAAAACTCACCTAAATAAAAAATTGTTGCATTAAATCCATATTTTTTTAATATTGGAAGAGCAAGTTTATAAGTATTTTTCCATCCATCATCAAATGTAATTAAAATAGATTTTCTTGGAAAATTACACTTTTTATTCATATAGCACTCTACTTCTTTTAATGTTAATGTTTTATAATTATGTCTATATAAATAATCCATTTCTTTTTTAAATTCATCTATATTTTTTTGCATAGAATTTATAGGCTTTTTAATTGTAAAATCATGATATGTTAATACTGCATATTTTTTAGGAAAAAAATATGGAAATACAATTAATAGAATAATTATAGTTAAACCCATAATAATAAATCTTTTTTTCATTTTTTTCACTCCACTATCTAATATTATATTAATTTTTTAAATATTAAAAGTCAAGTAAATTTATTTACTTAAAATTAAAAGTTCTAACTATATAAGTTAGAACTGTAATTACTCATGGCAGGGGTAGCAGGAGTTGAACCCACATCAGCGGTTTTGGAGACCGCTATTCTACCATTGAACTATACCCCTGTTCAAATACGTTTTAATTATAACATATTATATTTTTTTTATCAATATAAAAAGACTTACAAATTTAAGTAAGTCTTATATTATAAGTAACTGTCCTATACTTAAAGTATTACTTGTTAAGTTATTTTTACTTATTATGTCTGTTACTGTTGTATTAAAATCTCTTGCTATTTTATATAAAGTATCGCCTGGTTTTACTATATAAGTAGTTGATTCAATATCATTTGATGGTATTAGTAATATTTGGCCAATTGAGAGCAAATTACTATTTAAGTTATTTATATCCATCAACTCTTTTTGAGTTATTCCATATGTTTTAGCTATTGAATATAAGTTATCTCCTTTTTTTACTGTATATTCTATATAATTAGCATTATCATCATTATCTTTTAGAAATATCTTTTGACCAACACTTAATATATCACTATTTAAATTATTAATTCTTCTTAAATCATCTATACTTATTCCCGTTATTCTCGAAATAGAATATAAAGTATCACCTGGTTTTACTATATAACTATCTTCTACAATTTCATTTGTAGGTATTAGTAATGTTTGACCTACTCTAAGAGTATTTGATGTTAAGTTATTTAATTGTTTTATTTCATCAACTGTTACGCCTAGTTTTTTAGATATACTATATAAAGTGTCTCCTGATGATACAGTATATGTATTAGTATCATTAATAGGTGGTGTGTAGTTATATCCAATATATTCAAGTATTCCTTTTACTGTTGCCTCAGCAAGAGCTTCATAGTTATTTTTAAGTAAATTAACATCATCACCTTTACCATCTAAAAATCCATATTCAACAATTATTGGTTCAGTTCTTCCAGTATTCCTGTGGATAAAATAATAATCTTTTGATGGATCTCTAGGTAGTCTTCTTTGAAATGCACCTCTTACATTTTGACCTGCTGCTTTCATATTTTCAAGTATTAAATTAGATAGTTTATCACTATTTCTAAGTGCATATAATACTTCTGCTCCATCTCCTCCACCAGCATTTATATGATTTGATACTACTATTACATTTGGAGTATTACCATATGCATTAAGTATTCTATTTACTCTGTCAGTTGGATCTAGTGTCTCATCATCTACTCTAGTCATTGTAACAGGTATACCTAAACTATTTAGTCTATTATAAATATATTGTGATATTTGAAGTGTTTTATCTTTTTCTATTATACCATTTCCAGTAGCACCTGAATCTATTCCTCCATGTGCAGGAATAGGAAAAATCCAAATTTATTATTTCTTACTTAAAAATCAAAGTTCCATTCTATTTCAATATCTCTTGTGTTTGTTTCTTTATCAAGTTCTCCTATATAAACCTTATCAATAAATTCATCAAG
>JAGAYJ010000040.1 GCA_017940575.1 Bacilli bacterium
ATCTAATTCAAGAAGTATTGATAAGAGTGTGTGTGATAAAAAGAATTTTAATGAATTATTAAAGAAAGTAAGTGATTTAAATTTAAAACCTGATTATTTATGGAGTAATATAGATATTATGACTAATGATTCGCTTCCTTACGTAGGTGAGATTAAAAAACATATGTATATAGGAACAGGTTATAATACTTGGGGATTAACTAATGGCTTTTTAGCTGGCTCTATAATATCTAGTATGATTAAAAGAAAAAAACATAAATATAAAAAAATATTTGATCCAAATAGAATTATTTCAAATAGTTTATCTAGTTCTATATCAGATATTACTAAAAATATAAATGGTTTTATAAAAGGAATTAAAGGAAAGTATAAATGTACTCATATGGGATGTGGTTTAATTTATAATGAGATAGAAAACACTTTTGATTGTCCTTGCCATGGATCTCGTTTTGATGAATTTGGTAATGTTATAATGTCTCCTGCTAATAAAAAGATTGATGTTGAGGATTAAATATGATAGATAGATATCAAATCAAAAAAGTAAATGGCGAAGATGTTTTATTTATATATTTAGACTTTAATTATGAATTTGGAAGTTTTGATTTATCTCGTCATAAAGAAAATATAAAAAATATTATAGAAAGATTTATTAAAGATGCTAAAATAGCTTTTATGGGTACAACTGTTATGCTTATAATAGGTACTCTAACACTCCCTCTTAAGATAGATAATAGTGTTAATTTAATGAATCAGACTAATATTTTAAATAAAGTAAATATAAGTGTTGAAGAAAAATTAGAAAATAATATACCTAATGAAATAGAAGAAAATAATAGTAATGTTATTATAGAACTTCCAAATAATTCAACTAATAATATAGATGTAACTAAAACTGATGTAATAGAAAAAACAAATAGTATAATTGAAGAAAATAAAATAGATTATAATGATATTAAAGAAGAAAGTAGAATAGATTATAATGAAATAATAGTAGATAACAATATATATGTAAGTGTTGTTAAAAATGATGAAGTATTAAATCTAGAACTAGAAGAATATGTGACGGGTGTAGTTGCAGCTGAAATGCCTGCATCATTTAGTTTAGATGCATTAAAAGCTCAAGCAGTACTTGCTAGGACTTACGCATTAAAAGCAATGAAAACAGGTAAAACATTAACTAGTAGTAATGCTACTCAAAATTATAAAACAACTCTTGAACTTAAAAATATGTGGGGTGGTTCTTTTGATACTTATTATTATAAAGTAAAAAGAGCAGTAGATGATACAAAAGGATTATATTTATCATATAATAATGATTTTATAGAAGCTGTTTATCACTCAACTAGTAATGGTTATACAGAAGATTCTTCTTATGTATGGGGTAATAGTTTTCCTTATTTAGTTAGTGTAGAAAGTGTTTATGATAATACTAATCAATCATTTTATATGGAAACATTTCTTTCATATGAAGATTTATCATCTAAATTAAATGATTTAATTACATATGATACAGAATTTAGTATAATCTCATATACGACTAGTGGTAGAGTAGATAAAATTTCCATTAACAATAATATATATAGTGGTATAAAGTTAAGAGAAAAACTTGGTCTTAGATCAACTTCATTTGAAATTGAAAAAAATAGTTTGGGTGTTGTTTTTAAGACTAAAGGATATGGCCATGGTGTTGGAATGAGTCAATATGGTGCTAATGGAATGGCTAAAAATGGATATAACTATAAAGATATTCTAACTCACTATTATCCGGGTACAATCTTAAAAAATATTTAAATTATATTTCTTTTTTGATGATTTTTTGGTATCATTATTATGGTGATAATATGATAAGAAAATATTTGATAGTTTTTTTAATATCAATGGTACCTATAATAGAACTTAGAGGAGCAATCCCTTATGCAGTTGGATTTAAGCTACCTTTGATTCCTAGTTATATAACAGCAATACTAGGTAATTTAGTTCCTGTACCTTTTATCTTTTTATTTGCTCGTAAAATACTTGTTTGGGGAAGTAATAAAAAATATATTGGTAAGTTTTTTACATGGTGTTTAAGAAAAGGAGAAAGTGGAGGAGAAAAATTAAAAGCTAAAGCTAAAAATGGTATTTATGTAGCTCTTCTTTTATTTGTTGGAATTCCACTTCCTGGAACAGGTGCTTGGACAGGTACTCTTGCAGCATCTATTCTTGACTTGGATTTTAAAAAAAGCGTTCTAGCAATCTTTCTAGGTTTAATTTTAGCCAGTATTATAATGATGCTTTTATCACTTGGGGTTAGAGGTGTTTTAGCGTGAAGAAGAAACTTATTTTTGCTTGTATTTTAGCTATCCTTATAATATGTTTAATATGTTTAGATAAAGTTATTTTAGATAAAAAGGATACACTTAAATATGATAAAGTAATTAAACTTAATGTTGGAGATAAAATAATATATTCTATTTCTAATGATACAACAATTAAATGGGATAATATAAAAGATGAGGATGGTATTATTTATTACACTGGTACTTATAAAGGTGTTATTTCTTATAAAAATAAAGAGTATCCTATAACTATGATTGTTGAAGATAAGGAAAAACCAACTATAGAAGGCTCTCATGATATAGAGACTAATGTTGGAAGTGAAGTAGACTTATATGATGGGGTAACTATATCTGATAACTCTCATGATGAGATAAAAAAAGAAATAGTAGGTAGTTATGATTTTAATAAAACAGGTATTTATAATTTAACTATAAAAGTAACTGATAAAAGTGGTAATGAAGAATCTAGTGATTTTAAATTAACTGTTAAAGAAAAAAATAAAAAGATTAATTCTAAAACATCTTCTAAAGGATATAAAATAGAAGAGATTTCAGGTATAACTTATGTTAATGGAATTTTAATTGCTAATAAAACATATAGTTTGCCTCAAACTTATAATCCAGGAGGACTTTTAAAAGATTTTACTGATAACTTTGAACTAATGCGTAAGGATGCATTAAAAGAAGGTGTTAAATTAAAAGTTGTTAGTGGTTTTAGATCTTATGATATACAAAACAATCTATATAATAGATATGTAGCTCGTGATGGAAAAAAAGAGGCTGATACTTATTCAGCTCGTCCAGGACATTCTGAACATCAAACAGGACTTGCTGCAGATATTAATAGTGTTGATAATAATTTTGGTGAAACAAAAGAAGGAAAATGGCTTAGTGATAATTGCTATAAATATGGTTTTATCTTAAGATATCCAAAAGGTAAAGAATCTATTACTGGTTATATTTATGAATCATGGCATATTAGATATGTTGGTGATATAGCAAAAGAACTTTATAACAATGGTAATTGGATATCACTAGAAGAATATTTAGGTATTACAAGTCAATATAAATAGGAGGGTATATGAGTAAAGTCGTATTAATTGGATGCGGTAATGTTGGTATGAGTTATGCTTATGCACTTTTAAATCAAAGAACTCATGTAACAGAACTTGCTTTAATAGATCTAGATGAAAGAAGAATAGAAGGCGAAGTAATGGATTTAAACCATTGCTTAGCTTTCGCACCAAGTAAGATGAATATTCATAAAGGTACATATAGTGATTGCAAGAATGCAGCTATTGTTGTAATTGCTGCAGGAGCTAATCAAAATCCAGGTGAAACTAGAATGGATTTAATTAGTAAAAATTCTAAGATATTTAAAAATATTGTAGATAATGTTATGAATAGTGGTTTTGATGGAATATTCTTAGTTGCTACTAATCCACTGGACGTTATGACATATCTGACTTATAAATACTCTAATCTACCTAGTGATAGAGTAATAGGATCAGGAACAAGTCTAGATACATCAAGACTTAAATATATGATTGGAAGTAAGCTTGATATTAATCCATCTTGCGTTAATGCATATGTAATAGGTGAACATGGGGATTCTGAATTTGTACCATGGAGTAATGCTAATATTGGACTTCAAAATATTAAAAACTTCTTAAATGAAGAAGAACTTGATAATATATATAATGAAGTTAAAAATGCAGCATATGAAATAATTGATAGAAAAGGTGCTACATATTACGGAATTGGTATGTGCTTAATTAGAATTACAAATGCTATTTTAGGTAATGAAAATTCTATTATTTGTGTTTCTACTTATGATTCTACAAATGACGTTTATGTAGGACTTCCAGCTATTATAAATAGAACTGGTGCTCATAAAAGAATCTTCTTTGAATTAAATGAAGAAGAGACAGATAAACTTCAAAATAGTATTGATATAATAAAAGAAGCAATTAAAAGTATAGAAGAATAGTAATTCTTCTTTTTTTTTAAAATTTTTAAATAAGTGTTTAATAAATATTTCTTTTTTGCTATAATAGATTTGGTGGTTGTATGAAGGATATCATGATAGATGAGAATACTTATAATCAAGTTAATGATAATACATTAGACAGCTATGAAAACTTCATAGAATCTAATCCTATTGTTGATGATTATTCAAGTTGGTTAAAGAAAAATAAAACTTCTAAAAGTTCTGTTGAAATAACTAATCAAGTTAAAAAAAGAGAATTAGATGAAAAATTAAAAAAAGATGAGGATTATAGATATATACCATCACTTGTTTGGATGGAGATGTATTTACCTCGTTTCGAAGTTGCCTACGGAAAATTTACTTACTCAAAAAGTGATATATCAAATAAACAAAAATGTGAAGAATTACTAAAGTATTATAGTAGTAAATGTGGTGTAAAAAAAATAGATGAAATATTTAAAAGAAGACCACACAAAGGAATATTACGTTGATTAAACATTGCTACGTACATATTCCTTTTTGTTCATCTATATGCTCTTATTGTGATTTTCCTAAAATGCTTTATGAAAAGAAATTTATAAATAGTTATTTAAATGCCTTAGAAAATGAAATAAAAGAAATATATAAAGGGGATATGCTTGATACTTTGTATATAGGTGGAGGTACTCCAAGCAGTTTATCTATAGATGAATTAAAAAGACTTTTTGATATATTAAAAACATTTAAATTAAGCGAGTCTTATGAATATACAGTAGAATGTAATTTAGAAAATTTGGATATTGATAAATTAAAATTATTTAAGAGTTATGGCGTTAATAGACTATCTATTGGTGTACAAACATTTAATAAAAATTATTTAAGTTTTTTAAATAGAAAAACATGTGATATATCTATTATAGAAGAAGCAAAAAAACTAGGATTCAATAATATCAATGTTGATTTAATATATGCTTTAAAAGATGAGACTTTAGAAGATTTAGATAAAGATTTAAATAAGTTTTTATCTTTAGATATTAATCATATATCTACATACTCATTAATTATAGAGAATAACACAGTTTTATCAATAAATAACATAAAACCAATTGATGAAGATATAGATTTTGATATGTATAACTTGATATGTAAAAAATTAAGTGATAATGGATATGTTCATTATGAAGTTAGTAATTTTGCTCGAACTGGATATGAATCTAAACATAATCTAGCTTATTGGAATAATCAAGAATATTATGGATTTGGTTTAGGCGCAGCTAGTTATATAGATAGTATGAGAGTTACAAATACAAAAAGTATATTTAAGTATATTAATGGTGAATATAGATATCAAGTGGAAAAATTGACTAAAAAAGATAAAATGGAATATGAGATGATTTTGGGCCTTAGAAAAATGAAGGGTGTAAATATTATTGATTTTAAGAATAAATATGGGGTATCAATTGATGAATATTTTAATATTGAAAAACTATTGAAGGAAGGAAAATTAATTAAAGATGACGGATATATAAAAATAAGTAGTGACTATATATATTTATCTAATGATATTTTAATTAATTTTATAGGTGAAGAATGAATAAAGTAGATTATTTTAACAAAGAATATGAAATGATAAAAAATCCTAAATATAGAGAAAACTTAAAAAAATTAGTATCAATGTTACCAGATTATTTCTTTAAAGTTGCTGCATCTTCAACTGGTAAATATCATCCATCATTTACGCTTGGTGATGCAGGACTAGTAAGACACTCTAAAGCTGCTTTTAGAATTGGATATGAACTACTTAATAATAATACAATAGGAAGTGTATTTAATGACTCAGAAAAAGATTTAATGCTATGTGGACTACTTGTTCATGATGGATTAAAACATGGTCGTATTGAATCTAAATATACAGTATTTGAACATCCTATTTTAATGGCTGAATTCATTCGTGAAAATAAAGATCAATTTACATGGACTGATGGTGAAGTTAATTTTATAGCAAGCGTTATTGAAACTCATATGGGTGAGTGGACAGTTGACTATAAAGGAAATGAAGTATTAAATAAACCAAGTAATAAATATCAAAAATTTGTCCATATGTGTGACTTTTTGGCTAGTCGTAAATTTTTAGATATTAAGTTTGAAAATAATGATATTATGGATTAGAAAGATTAAAATCTTTCTTTTTTTAAACAAATTAAAAAAATTTTTACAAAATGAAAAAAATGTTTTGTTTTTTTAGTAAATGTGTTATACTATATATGATAGAGAAGAATAAAAAGGAGAGATATTATGGATAATATGGAAGCAATGACTTCAATGACTGATGTTGTTGAACCAACTGAAGAGATAATTGAAGAAATTAAAGAAGAGCCAGTAGTAGAAAGCGAAGAAGTAAAAGTAGAACCTCAAGTTCAATTTAATAATGAAAGTGATGAGTCAACAACACATACAAAATCCGCTTCTAACTTTGAAAGTTTATTCGATAATCTTTATAATGATGTAGCAGGTGCTAATAACTTCATAAGTAATCTAATTGAACAAAAGAAAAATGTAGGAGTAAATGAACAATATTTAGAAGAAGAAAAAGCTAAATTAGAAAAAGCTAAAGCAGATTTTGAAGCATATCAAAATGGTCAACGAGAAGCAATAGAACTAGAAAAACAAAGAATTGCAGAATATGAAAAAGCTCAAAAAACTCGCTTAGAAAATGAACAAAAAGCATTTAATGAAGAAGTTGTAACTACTAGAAAAGATTTAGAATTAACAGCTACAACAAATAAAAATGAAGAATCAAAATTAACTAATGAAAGATTAGAATTTGATAAATATAAAGCTGCAGAAGAGCAAGCTATAAAAATTGCTAATGAAAAATTAGAAATGGAAAAAATTGAATTTTCTAAAGCTAAAGAAATTGAATACTCTAAGATAGACGCTGAGAAGAATAAAAATAAATTAGATAGAGAAACTTTTGAAAAAGAAAGTAAAAATACTGCTGAAAGACTAAGACTTGCTAATGAAGAATTAGAAAGTGCTAAAAAAGAATTTGAAAAATATAAAGATGTTGAAAAACAAAAACTTGAACTTGAAAGTACTAATTTATCACAAAGCGTAGCACGCTTTAAAGAATTAGTTTCACAATTTAACTCTGGCTTTAAAGATATTCCAGGAAAAGAATAGAGTTTACTTTGGAAGATTTAACACTTGAATTAGAGCCATCAGAAGACTCAACTGAAAAACCATCTATTAGAAAAATATTTGATGCTGCTAATGATTCAGTTAAATCAGCAACTCAGATATTTGATAAATGTGTTGCTTTAAAAACTAAATTAGATGAAGAAAAAAAAGAACTTGAAGAATTAAGAATAAAACAAGCAGAAGATGCAGAGAAAGAACTCGAAAAAATTAAAAAGTTTAAAAACGATGCTTATAAAGCTTTAAAAGACAAGAAAAAAGAACTTGATGATTATGAAAAAAGTATTAAGCAAAGAGAATTAGAATTATCTAATGATAAAGCAAGAATTGAGATGGATAAGAAAAAGTCATTAGAACAACTAAAAGCAAAAGAAGAAAAACAAAAACAAGATTACTTGGATAAAAGTAAAGAGTTAGATAAGAGAAAATTAGAACTTGATGAAGAAAAAAAACAAATTGAATTAGAGAAAAAAGATAATGAAGAAAAAACTAAGGAATTAGAACAAAATCTTGCTAGATTCAATGATGTTGTTAAACAATTTACATCAGGAATGGGTGAATTATTATAAGATAACTTTTAAGTTATCTTTTTTATAGGAGGTTTTATGGAAGAAAAAATATATAATTTGGGAGATAAAAATATTAAAATATGTTTACTTACGGATTTGCATTTTTCTATATCATATGACTATGATGTTTTAAATAAAATATTAGAAAATGTTAAAATAAATAAACCTGATTTTATATGTTTATCGGGAGATATTATTGATTCTAGTAATGTATTATATAGTAATAGTATTGATATACTAAAAGAGTTTATAAAAAATCTTGCTAAAATATCTCAAGTTATAATCTCACTTGGAAATCATGAAATATCTAATTTTAAAAATAATGGATTAAATAAAGAAAAAAAACCTGCTAATATTTTTGATGTTATAAATTGGTTTATGGAATTAAATAAAATAGAAAATGTATATTTTTTAAATAATAAAAATTTAGTTAGAGGCGATATTTGTTTTATAGGTTATAATCCTGACTATGAATACTATAAGAAAGAAGATAATAAATTATTTATTAAAGATTTAGATAGTAAAATTCAAATGAATAAGAAGTATTTTAATATTCTTTTATGTCATAGTCCAATAAATGTCTTTTCTCCTTTAACACTTAAATATTCTAAAGAAATAAAAAAAGCTAATTTAATTTTATCAGGCCATATGCATAATGGAATGATTCTTAGATGCTTTGATTTTGGTGGTAATTGGGGACTTATTAGTCCACTAAAAAAACCACTACCTAAATATGCAAGAAATAAAGCAACTAAGAAAATTGATAACAAAGAAGTTAATTTAATAATAAGTGGAGGTATTATTAAATTTTCTAGTGTGAATTCAAAAATTATTCAAAAATTAAATTGTTTATTTAAACCAAGCATTGTATATATAAATATATAGTGCTTTTTTAAATGTTAAGTTGTGTAAAGAACACTTGTTATAATAGGTTATATTTTATATAATCAATATAGTGTGAAAATAAGAAAGAGGTAAGTTTTATGAAGAAAGGTTTTACACTTATTGAGTTACTTGCTGTAATTGTAATACTTGCAATTATTGCATTAATAGCTATTCCAACAATAACAGGATTAGTAGAAAAAACTAAAAAAGGTGCAGCTGGAGAGTCAGCTAATGGATATATTGATGCTATTGATAAACAAATGGCATTAAATTTAATGGATAGCGATGATACAAATGATTTAAATAAAGGTATATATGATGCACCATTTGATAATAAGTACAATATTAAAGTAAAAGGACAAACACCATCTAAAGGATGGGTAGAAGTTACTAAGAATGGTGTCGATAGATATTCACTTGTAATAGGTGAGTATGTAGTGAGTTATGATGGAAATGAAAAGACAGTTGTAAAAGGAACTGAACCTAATGAAAAACCTGATTTTGCTTCACAAAGTTGGGAAACAATAATAGCAAATGTAAGAAATGGTAAAACTGATGATTATCATGTAGGAGATACAAAAGAAGTAGATATGGGTACATTTGGTAAACATACAGTTAGAATAGCTAATATGTCTACACCTAGTGAATGTTCAACAGAAGGATTCTCACAAACTGCATGTGGATTTGTATTAGAATTTAGTGATATTATTACAATTCATAGTATGAATGCTAATGATACAAATGAAGGAGGATGGCCTGCAACAAGTATGAGAACATTCGTAAATAGTGATATATATAATAGTTTACCTGGTGACTTAAGACTTGGAATAATAGATACTAAAGTTGTATCAGGACATGGAAAAAACGATAATACAAACTTTATATCAACAGACAAGTTATATTTGTTATCACCTAAAGAAATATGGAATAATGATTGTAAATTATATCCTAATGATTCCAACTCTCTTTGGGATTCTGCAGCAAATGAAACAAGACAATTAGATTATTATAAAATTAATGGGGTAGCAGTATCTAATAATTATTCAGTTGCTGTGAAAAATACAGGTTCTTACTGGTGGCTTCGTACTGTAATGATGTATGCTCCAGGCGCAAGGGTTGCTTATAGTGATATATTTTTCTTTCGCGTAGAGAGAGATGGTTGGCCTTCCCTACATCGTGCAGATTATGAGTATGGAGTATCTCCAGCTTTCCGTATAGGTTAATTTAGAAACTAAATTATTTAGTTTCTTTTTTTTTATATTTTTATAGACATAAATTTTAAAAGTGATATAATAAATAGCAACTATTTGGAGGTGAAGTAATATGAGATATGACTTATCTACAATTGTCTTAAAAGGACTTGTTTTACTTCCCTTTAATGAACTTAAAACTGATATAAAAATTAATATGGATATTATAGAAAGTGCTAAATTATTTGATAATAATAAAGTGCTTGTTGTAACAGATATAGATACTATAGAAGAAACTATAGATATATCAAAGCTTCCTAATGTTGGTACAATTGCTTATGTAAAGCAAGCTATAACTTTACCTAATGGTTTAGTTAGAATTACATTAAAAGGTTTATCTAGGGCAAATGTAATAAAATATAGTAAAATTGATGATATAGAAGCAGTTGTAAAAGAAAATAAAGATTTAAGAGTCTCAAATGAAAATATAATAATGAATAAAATAAAAAAAGAATTAAATGAATATATCACTTTACCTAATACCTCTAATTCTTTTTTAAATGATATAAACGACATAAAAAGTTTAAGTGTTTTAACAGACATCGTTGCATTTAATATATCTAGTAGCGCTAAAAGATTATTAGAATATTTAACAGAAATAGATCCAATTGTTAGGTCAACAATGATTCTAGAAGATATATATAAATTAAAAGAAATGTATCAAGTTGAACAAAACTTAGATATAAAATTACAAAAAAAATTAGATGATAATCAAAAAGAATTCTTTTTACGTGAAAAAATCAAACTTATTAAACAAGAACTTGGTGATATATCTATAATGGAGTCAGATTATGATGACTTAAAGATAAGACTAAATAATTTAAACGCACCAATTTGTATTAAAGAGAGAATTGCTCGTGAGATAAAAAGATATAGTATGATTCCTGCATCAAGTCCTGAGCTTTCAATGATAAGAAATTATATTGAATGTATGTTATCATTACCTTGGAATAATGTTACATTTGATAATGATGATCTACTTGATGTTAGAGAAAAATTAGATAAAACACATGATGGATTAGAGAAAGTAAAGAGTCGTATTATTGAATACTTAGGAGTTAAAAAAGTAACAAATTCTATTAATGGTCCAATACTATGCTTAGTAGGCCCACCTGGAGTAGGTAAAACTACGCTTGCATTTTCAATAGCTGATGCCATGAATAGAAAGTTTGCGAAAATCTCTGTTGGTGGTATTAATGATGAAGCAGAAATAATTGGCCATAGAAGAACATACCTTGGTGCATCACCTGGTAGAATTATAAATCAAATAAAAAAATGTGGTTCATCTAATCCAGTTTTCCTAATAGATGAGATTGATAAAATGACTTCAAACTATAAAGGAGATCCAGCCAGTGTAATGCTTGAAGTATTAGATCAAAATCAAAATAAATTTTTTAAAGATAACTTTATTGAAGAAGAGTATGACTTATCTCGTGTTATGTTTATCTTAACTGCGAATTACATAGAAGATATTCCAGAAGCTTTGAGAGATAGATTAGAAATTGTTAATTTATCTGGTTATACTGAATATGAAAAATTAGATATAGCTCGAAATTATTTAATTCCAAAGATATGCAAAGATCATGGACTTAATCCTGAGAGTTTAGTAATTAGTGATACTATACTTCTTAAAATAATTAGAAATTATACAAAAGAAGCAGGAGTTAGAGAGTTAGAGAGAAAACTTTCATCAATTGTAAGAAAGATAATTACAAGTCTTTCAGATAAAAGAATTAGTAAAAATAAAATAACAGTTACAAATAAATTATTAGAAGAATACTTAGGTAATATAGAATTTGAGAATAATGTGGTTAAGAAAGCAGAAGTCGGAGTGGTAAATGCACTATTTTATACTAAGTTTGGTGGAGATGTTTTACCTATTGAAGTAACTAAGTTTAAAGGGTCTGGTAATATTACTTTAACGGGTTCATTAGGTAGTGTTATTAAAGAAAGTGCAATTGTAGCTCTTGACTATATAAAAGCAAATTATAGCTTATTTAATATTGAATATAGTGATATAATTAACTATGATATACATATACATATACCAAATGGAGCAATTCCAAAAGAAGGACCTAGTGCTGGTATAGCTATAACTACAGCTTTAATTAGTTTATTTACAAATAAAAAGGTAGATAGTAATATAGCTTTTACAGGTGAAATATCATTAAAAGGTCATATACTTCCAATCGGTGGCTTAAAGGAAAAAAGCATAGGTGCTATGAGAGCTGGAGTTAAAAAAATATACTTGCCATATAATAATAAATCTGATTTAATAGAATTACCGAGTGAAGTTAAAGAAAATATAGAATTTATATTTGTTAAAGATTATAAAGAGGTTTTTAAAGGAGTACTATCATGAAAAATGACATTTTAGAACATTATAAGTTAATCTCATATAGAAGACTAGCTGATTATTTACTACTTAAACATAATGTAGAAAGCGAATTTGAAAAATTTAAAAATATTATATTAACAGAAGAATTTTTAGCTGTATTAAAAACAATGATTGAAAATATTATTACATCAGATATTAATTATCCTGAAATATCAAAAGTAAATACTTATAGATTACTTGATTATATAAGTAAAAATAGTAATTTAGACAAGTATACGTTTGAACTTAGAGAATATTTATCAAATATGAATGAATTTTCATATGAAAAATATAACTATGAATATATGATAAAACAAACATCACTTAATTTAGAATCATACCAAAATATGACTATGTGGAGTCTTAGTGATATAGAAGAATCATTATTATATGATTTTATAGTTACTATATCTTTGAATGCAGATGAAGATGACTTTTTAACTAATTATTTACCTGAATTCATATTGAATAAAAATGTTATACTTAGTTTAAATAAAATAATAAGTGAAAATGAAATGCTTTTAAAAAATCAAGAATTCTTAAGACGTATTAGAACAATTATTAAAATAAATTTAAAAGTATTAAATGGTATGAATGATAATAATAGAAAAGAAGTAATAGATGAATATGTAAAACATAATTATGACAATGTTGAAAATATTGAATTATTTACTAATGATTTAGAAATATTTTATGAGTTAAATATGAATGTGATGAATAAAATAAACAATAAAGATATCGCTGCATTTAACATAGAAGCTATGCATAAATATTATGACTATTTGGTAATAGAACATTATTTAATTGATGATAACGCTAAGCCAAAAGATATAATTCTTGATAATATATATTTTTATATTGATAATGTTAAATCATTATCGCTTAAAGATAAGAAAAAGATTATTGAATTAATGTCGTTAAAGAAAGAATTCTTAGATAAAGATGGATTAAATAAATTAAATAATTATATTAATAAAGTAAACTTGATAAATACAAAGCTAGAAAATGAAGTTATATATGAATTTAAAACACGTAGTAATATTTTTACATTTATCAAAGCTCAAATTGATAAAAGAAATGGTAATGATACATTATATAAAAATGTTTTAGGAAGTAAAAAACAAGATTTATATAATATGGAAATACTTATAAAAGATGAAGAACATTATAATAGAAATATAATGTATGCTAATATGTTATCATCTCAGTATAGTATAAAAAAATTTATGAGTGAATATCCAAGTATGTTTTTAGATGAAGTAATATTGTCTAGAGCTCTTACTATTTTAAAGAAATATGAAGGTATAGATGCTAAGAGATTAATAAAAAAATTAGAGAAAAATAAAAAGGCATAAAAAGCCTTTTTTTTAATATACTTAAATGAAAGAGAGTTGATAATTATAAAAAAGATTATTCCATTCAAAAAAGATATTTTATTTAATACAAATATAGGTGAGATAACAAGTATATCACTTGACCATGAACTTAGTGTAGATGATAATTTAGTGACTGGTAAGTTTATTGTTAGTGGTGAATATAAAGAGTCAATAGACACAGAAAATGTAAGCTTTAACTATACACTTCCTTTTACTGTTTATTTAGATTCAAAATATTTAATTGATAAAGCAACATTAGATATTGATGATTTTTACTATGAAATTAAGGATAATACTCTTATAGTTTCTATAGATATATTAATAGATAATATAGAAATAAAAGAAGAACCTATAATTGAGAATAAAAGATGTATTGAAGAAGAAGAACCACCAAAAATAGAAGAGACTAAAACTATTATTAATGATGAAGAATATAAAAGTTATACAGTATATATTGTAAGAGAAGGAGATAATATAGAAAGTATTTTAAAAAAATATAATACAACGCGTGAAATATTGGATGAATATAATGATTTATCAAACATTAACATAGGAGATAAAATAATTATACCTTCATAATGAAAGATTTAATTAATGTACTAAAAAAACATGACCTTAGAACTAATAGTTATGAGACTCGCGGTAATTGTGTAATAATTAGATCAAATAAAGGAAAATATGTTTTAAAGAAAAAAAGAAATAGTGATATATTTAATTATTTAGATTCAAGAAGTTTTAATTATTATCCAAAATATATCAATGATGATGATTATTTAATAATGGAATATTTAGACGAACAAAAAATGCCTATAGAACAAAAGATGCTTGATTTAATTAATTTAGTGTCACTTTTACATAATAAAACGACATATTATAGTAATGTCGATATAGATGAATACAAAAAAAATTATGAAGAGTTAAAAGGTAATATAGAGTATTTAAGAAATTATTATGATGGTTTAATTACTAATATTGAAAGTAAAATATATATGAGTCCGTCTGAGTTATTACTTGCACGTGGTATATCAATTATCTTTAGTGCACTTAATTATTCTGACTATAAACTAGATCACTGGTATAAAAGTGTTAAAGATAAAAATAGGAGACGTTATGTAGTGATACATAATAATCTTTCACTAGATCATTTTATAAGAGGGAAAAATTTATATCTAATTAGCTGGGATAATGCTAAAGTAGATTTACCTATATATGACTTATATAAATTATATAAAAAATATGCATTTGACTTTGATTTTAAATATTTAATTCAAAAATATCAAAAAAACTATCCTTTACTTGAAGAAGAACTTAATTTGTTTTATATATTAATTAGTATTCCAGATAAGATAGAGTTTACTGATAACACATATAATGATTGTGTTAAAATAGAGAATTTGATTGATTATTTGTATAAAACTGAAAGTATAATATCACCAGAGAATCTTAAAGATACAAAACAAAATCAAAATTGAAAGTATTAATAAAAGAAAAATATTAAATCTTGTCAAGATAAAAAAAGTTATTAAAAATTGCCATAATATAATAATTCCTGCTATTAAAAGTATAATAATCCATTTACCTTGACACCACCACCAATTCATATCATCACCTAATTTATTTTATTCATATATTATTTATTGACTATTATAAATAACTAAAATATGTTATAATTCTTTTGGAGTGATAATATGAATATTTTTGTGCCTGATATATATGAAGATTCTATTTATAAAGTAGACTACAGTCGTTTATATAAAAATAATATAAAGGTAGTTTTATTTGATTTGGATAATACGATTATACCTGCTAATGTTAAGAATGCTTCAATTGATGTAAAAAAAATATTTGATAGTATTAAAAAAATTGGCATGAAACCAATTATATTTTCAAATAGTCCTAAAGGTAGAATAAAAAAAGTTGCAGACTATCTAGATGTAGACTTTGTTTACCTTGCATGTAAACCTTTAAGCTTTAAATTTAAAAAGTTAATTAAAAAATATAATTTAAAAAATAAAGAAGTTGCAATTATAGGAGATCAGTTGCTTACAGATATAAAAGGTGGTAATAATGTAGGTATTAAAACTATTCTTGTTAAACCTATAAGTGATTATGATTCATATTTTACACGCTTTAATAGAAAAAAAGAAAAGAAAATGATAAGTAAAATTGATATAAAAGGATGTAATAATTATGAAATGTAGAGGATGTGGAGCGCTAATTCAAACACTTGATAAAAGTTTAGAAGGTTATAGCGTAAAAGAAGATAGTCTTTATTGTGAGAGATGTTTTAGAATTAAGAATTATGGAGACTATAAGCAAGTTATAAAAGATAATAATGAATTTTTAAATATTTTAAGTAAAATAAATGATACAAAAGATTTAGTTATTTTAGTTGTTGATTTATTCTCAATTTCAAAGAAAATTTTAGAAATTACTAAATATTTATCAAATGATATTTTACTTGTTTTGACTAAAAGAGATTTACTTCCTTTATCTTTACATGATGAAAAGCTTTTATCTTATAAAGATAAACTTGGCATAAAGTCAGTGGATGATGTTATAGTTAGTAGTAACAAAAACTATAATATGGATCAATTACTAGAAAAAATTAATAAATATAAGAAAAGTAAAAATGTATATGTTGTTGGATATACTAATGCAGGTAAGAGTACTTTAATTAATAAACTAATTTATAATTATTCAAATTTAGATAGTGATATTACAACATCAATACTTCCATCAACTACACTAAGTACAATTGAAATTAAACTTAATGATGAACTAACGCTTATTGATACACCTGGTATATTAGATAGTGGTAATATATTCAACTTTTTAAATGGTAGAGAACTAAAATTTATAACACCTAACAAAGAGATTAAACCAGTTACATATCAAATTAAAGATATGCAGTATATAATGATTGATAAATATGCTAAAGTAGTTACTAATAATAACAACTTAACATTCTTTTTCGCCAATAACTTAAAGATTGAAAGGTTTTATAAAGATAAAAAAACAAGCTTTATAAAACATAGCTTAAGTGTTGATGATAATCAGGATATAGTTATATCAGGACTTGGTTTTATTAAGGTTACTAAAAAAGGTATTATAGATGTTTATACTATGGATGAAGTAGAAGTATATACAAGGGATAGTTTAATATAATTGGCTAAATATATTAAATAGATTATAATTAAGTTGTAAGATGCATCTGGTATATTTAGATGTGCCAAGTTGTTTCTTGAATACAAATAAAAGCTGAACTTAACCCCATTTCTTGAACATAGAAATGAGGTTTTTTATATTAGCTTTAAAATAAAATGATACTTATTACTAAATAAATATTTTTTAAAAATAAAAGAAAATATGAATGATAAACCATGACAGAAGAGTAAATACCTCTTTTTTTGTAAACAAAATGTATTTTTATTGTTATACTAAAATTATTTATGATATAATGGTTATAGTATAAAGGTAGGTGTGTCATGGATTTAATTATATTACTTGTACTTATTGCAATAATAGTTATTGTTAGAAAAGAATTTAAAAGTTTTATATATTCATTAGGTGTTATAGAAATATTCTTTAGAGTACTTCATTTTATAGCAAATAATTTAGGTATTGTTGAATTATCTAAATTTATTAGAGCATATATACCATCTTCTATAATATCTATATTTGCACATTATTCTAATGGTTTATTCTATGATATATTGGTTTGGATATTTGTTATATTTATGGGAGTATTAGATTATTATTTATTTAAATATCTAATAAAAAGAAAATAGAGGTGATTTTATGAAAAATAAAGGATTTACACTTGCAGAGTTATTAGGAGTTATGGTTATACTTTCACTTATTAGTATAATAACTGTACCAGCTGTAACAGAGTCTTTAAATGCCTATAAAACAAAATTATGTAATTCTCAAATAGATGAGATATTGTCTGCTGCTAAAACATGGGGAACTGAAAATGTTTTGTCTTTACCAGATGCTGATGGAGAAAGTAAATCAATTGATCTTAAAACTTTAGCTGAGTATGGATATATAGATGCTAAAATTAATAATCCTGTAACTAATGAAAACTTTGATTTGGATACTACAATTATTACAATTACAAAAAAAGGTAAAAGATATACATATGCTATGGATGATAATACTATAAATACTTGTTATTCAAATGGTGTAAAGAAATCACAAAGCTAATATAGAACACTAAAGTGTTCTTTTTTTGTCTAAAAATGTCAAGAAAACAAATAATTGTATTAGTTGTTTTAATATTTTGCTATAATTAAATATAGGAGGAAAGATATGAAAAAATACGTATATTTATTTACAGAAGGAAATGCTAATATGCGTGAACTTCTTGGTGGTAAAGGAGCTAACTTAGCTGAGATGACTAATATAGGTCTTCCTGTACCACAAGGTTTTACAATTACAACTGAGGCATGTACAAAATATTATGAAGATGGAAAAGTAATCAACTCTGAGATAGAAAATGAAATATATGAATATATAACTAAATTAGAGAGTATTACTGGTAAGAAATTTGGTGATTTGGAGAATCCATTATTAGTTAGTGTTAGAAGTGGAGCTAGAGCATCAATGCCAGGTATGATGGACACAATTCTTAACTTAGGTTTAAATGAAGAAGTAACTGAGGTTATGGCTAAAAAATCAAATAATCCAAGATGGGCATGGGATTGTTATAGAAGATTCATTCAAATGTATTCAGATGTAGTTATGGAAGTTGGTAAAAAATACTTTGAAGAATTAATTGATGAGATGAAAGCAAAAAAAGGCGTTAAATTAGATATCGAACTTAATGCTGATGACTTAAAAGAACTTGCTCATGAGTTTAAAAGAGAATATAAAAATAAACTAGGAGTAGAATTTCCTGATGATGCTAAAGAGCAATTAATGGGAGCTATAAAAGCAGTATTTAGAAGTTGGGATAATCCAAGAGCAAATGTATATAGAAGAGATAATGATATACCATATTCTTGGGGAACTGCGGTTAATGTTCAATCAATGGCATTTGGTAATATGGGAGATGACTGTGGTACAGGTGTTGCATTCACAAGAAACCCTGCTACAGGTGAAAAAGGTTTATTTGGTGAATTTTTAACTAATGCACAAGGTGAAGATGTTGTTGCAGGCGTTAGAACTCCTATGAAAATAAGTGAGATGGAAGAAAAATTTCCTGAAGCTTTTGAAGAATTTAAGAAAGTATGTCAAATACTAGAAGAACACTATAGAGATATGCAAGATATGGAATTTACTGTTGAACATGGTAAACTTTATATGCTTCAAACTAGAAACGGAAAAAGAACAGCTAAAGCTGCATTAAAAATAGCATGTGATTTAGTTGATGAAGGCGCTCGTACTGAAGAAGAAGCAGTACTTATGATAGATCCTAGAAATTTAGATACACTTTTACACCCACAATTTGATGAAGCTGAATTAAAAGTTAAACAACCTATTGGTAAAGGACTTGGAGCATCTCCAGGAGCTGCTGCAGGTGAAGTTGTATTTACAGCTAAAGATGCAGAAGACTTTGCTAAAAAAGGTCATAAAGTAATACTTGTTAGACTAGAAACATCTCCAGAAGATATTACTGGTATGAAAGCAGCTGAAGGTATTTTAACTGTTAGAGGTGGAATGACTAGTCATGCTGCAGTAGTTGCTCGTGGCATGGGTGAGTGCTGTGTATCTGGATGTGGTGATATCATAATTGATGAAGCTAAAAAAGAATTTATATTAGGTGGTATTACATTCCATGAAGGAGATACAATCTCAATTGATGGATCAACTGGTAATATTTATGAAGGCTTAATTAATACAGTAGATGCTAAAATAGTAGGTGAATTTGAACGTGTAATGTCATGGGCTGATAAGTATAGAACACTAGGTGTTAGAACAAATGCTGATACACCAGCAGATACTAAAAAAGCTATTGAGTTAGGTGCTGAAGGAATTGGTCTTTGTCGTACAGAGCACATGTTCTTTAGTGATCTAAGAATAAAAGCAATAAGAGAAATGATTTTAGCTGAAACTAAAGAAGCTAGAATTAAAGCATTAGATAAATTAATACCATTCCAAAAAGGTGACTTTAAAGCTATGTATAAAGAGTTAAAGGGACTTCCTATGACTGTTAGATACTTAGATCCACCACTTCATGAATTTTTACCTAAAGAAGAAAAAGATATTATTGAACTTGCTCAAGATATGAATGTATCTGTTGAGTATTTAAAAAATAAATGTGATGAATTACATGAATTCAATCCAATGATGGGACATCGTGGATGTAGATTAGATGTAACTTATCCTGAGATTGCAAGAATGCAAACAAGAGCTTTAATTGAAGCAGCAATTGAGGTAAATCAAGAATTTAACTATAATATTGAACCTGAGATAATGATTCCACTTGTAGGTGAAGTTAAGGAGTTAAAATTCGTTAAAGATATAGTAGTTGATGAAGCTGAAAAAGTAAAAGCTGAATTAAACTCTGATATTTTATATCATATTGGTACAATGATAGAAATACCAAGAGCTTGTATTACAGCAGATGAAATAGCTAAAGAAGCTGAATTCTTCTCATTTGGTACTAATGACTTAACTCAAATGTCGTTTGGATTCTCAAGAGATGATGCAGGAAAATTCTTGAATGCTTATTATGAAAATAAAATATATGAGTCTGATCCATTTGCTAAACTAGATCAAAAAGGTGTTGGCGAGTTTATTAAGTTAGCAATATCTAAAGCTAAACCTGTTAGAGAAGACATTCACTTAGGTATATGTGGTGAACATGGAGGAGATCCAACAAGTGTAGAATTCTGTAATAATATAGGTCTTACTTATGTATCTTGTTCTCCATTTAGAGTACCTATTGCAAGACTAGCTGCTGCACAAGCTGCAATTAAAAATAAATAATTAAAATTAAATATATAAAGACTAAGTATCATCCACACAACTTAGTCTTTTTTGACATATTTTTTACTTATGTTATAATTAAAATGTAATTTAATGAAAGGAGTGTGATTAGATATGTTTAAAATTACAAAAATAAATAGATTTAATCACATAAGTGATTAAATCTCAGAAAGAGGTTTAAAATGAAAGATAAAGAAATATGGGACTTGCTTATTAGTAAGGCTAAAGAAGTTCAAAATCATAGAATTTTATCTCCATTTATAGAATGTGGTCAAGTAGGAGCTGCATTAATGACTAAATCAGGTAATATTTATACAGGAGTATGTATAGATACAGCAAGTACTTTAGGAATATGTGCTGAAAGAAATGCTATACATACAATGATAACAAATGGTGAATCGCAAATTGATCGAATAGTATGTATTGATTCTAAAGGTAATGCTGGTGCACCTTGTGGTGCATGTAGAGAATTAATAATGCAACTAGATAAGGATTCTAAAGAAATTAAATTTTTAATGAATAAAAATACATATGAATATGTTACTATGAAAGAGTTAGTGCCTAATTGGTGGGGATATGATAGATTTGAAAGTAAAAAAGAGCAATAATTGCTCTTTTTATGTTATAATTTAAGTGGTGATAACATGCAAATAATTGAGTATGAAGAAAACTATTTAGAAGATGTAAAAGATTTGTTGGTAGAACTAGAAGAATACATATTAACTATAGATAAAGATCACTTAGATCAATTACATCCAGAATATCGTGATAAGATGGCTATATTAGATTTAGAAGAAGTTAAAAACAATAATGGTAAATGTTTTATAGCAGTAGAAAATAATAAAGCGGTAGCTGTTATCATGGGTATAGTTGGAAAATATGATGAATATGACTATTTGGATTATAAATGTCCAAAAAGAGGAGAAATTACTGAGCTAATAGTATCAAAAAAAGTAAGAAGTAGTGGATTAGGACAACAACTAATGAAAAAGATGGAAGATTATTTTAAAAGTATTGATTGTGAATACGTAGTAATTGATGTGTTTGCATATAATAACTTAGCAATTAATTTTTATAATAAACAAGGTTATCATACAAGAGGATTGATAGATATTAAAAAACTGTAATTAAATATTTTAATTTAATATAACTTTTATACTCCCTTCCATGATGGAAGTACAAGCTGCAATTAAAGCAAAGAAGAATTAATATAAAATTACTAGAAGACTAGAGAAATCTAGTCTTTTTGACTTTTTGATTCATGCATGTTATAATAACTAACCATAAAAGAGAGGGAGTTTATTTTGAGCGTTGTTTACGGAATGAATGCTAATGCTCTTAATGTATTAGTAGATAGTAATAATAAACATACTGGCGAGGATTTGGGTAATAGTATTCCTTATATAGATTTAAATGTCTTAACTTATGGTAATAAAAAACTATCCTATCAGATAATGAAATTATTAATTAATATAAAAAAGGTAAGAAAAGGTAAAGATGGTTTTAAAAATTATAAGATGAAAGACGGGGATATCATTAATTATAGACTTGCTAGTGATGTATTTGATTGTCTTGATAATAAAGAAGAATTATTGAGTGATGATAGATATGGGCATTGTTATTTAAAATCTATTGAAATAGCCCCATTTATTAAAGATTCTAATATATTGTTTGGCTTAACTAAGATAGGAGATTATCAAAGAATGCACGCTGTTATTGAGTTTAGTCTGAATGATAAATTGTGTGTTCTTGATTGGACACAAAATATAGTTATGCCTAAAGATCAATATGTTAAACTATTTGATTTTTACATTTATAATTCTATTAGTGGAATTGATGTTAAAAGAATAATTGAATTATGCCAATCAAAAGGTATTGATACTTGTACTTCGATAGTATTGGCATTTGGTAAAGAATTAGAAAAGAATATTAAAAGATTGAAAATTAAATGAATAGTTAAAAATGTATAAAGTCTAAAATGACCCGTATATAAGTACAAAAATATACGTTTCAAATGGCGAAGTTATACAAGCCGCAATTAAAGTAAAGAAGAATAATTAATAACTATAAAAATTAAGTTGAAATATACTTAATTTTTTATTGATTTGTGTGTTGCATATATGCTACAATGCTTGTGAGGTAATGATTATGAAAAATATAAGTACTGAAGTAATAAATGATAACGAGTTTGATTTAATATGTGAATATATAAAACTAAGAAATAAATCAAATATTAGTCAATCTGAATTAGCAAAGAGAGTTGGTATAGCTAGATCAACAGTTGCAAGAATGGAAAAGAATTTACATTCGATATCACTTGGAACATTTACTAAACTATTAGAAGCAATGAATTATAA
>JAGAYJ010000002.1 GCA_017940575.1 Bacilli bacterium
AATTTAAAAAATAAAATAAAAGAAAATAAATTAGGTATCATAATTATATTATTAATATTTATGCTTTTAAATATTAGATTACCTTATATTGTTAACGTCCCTGGTGGCGTTATAGATGTTATAGATAGAGTAGAAGTTAATAGTAAAATAGATTATTCTGGTAGTTTAAATATGACTTATGTAAGAACAATTGATGGAATTATACCAACTTTGGCTATATCTTTTATTAATCCTAAATGGGACATTGTATCCAAAAAGCAAGAAAATGGAACATCAACAGACGATGAAGCTAAATTTATGGATAAAATTAATTTAGAAAGTTCCATTGATTATGCAATTATTACAGCATTTAAAAACTCAAATAAAAAATTAATTATAAAGGATAAAAAAATATATGTTACATATATTTTTGAAGAGGCTAAAACAAATTTAAAAGTAGGGGATGAAATAAAAAGAATAGATAATCTAGAAATGCATAGTAAACAAGATATAAAAAATTATATTAAAAGTAAGAATATAGGAGATAAAATATCTATTAGTGTTTTAAATAATAATAAAAAATATATAAGAAATGCACAGATCATTGAAGTAGATAATACAAAACTTATTGGCATCATGTTTGATACAGATTATAATTTTGATATTAATCCTAAAGTCAACGTTAAATTTGAAGAAAATGAAACAGGGCCTTCAGGCGGATTAATGTTAGCACTTACTATATATAGTAAAATTAATAATATAGATATAACACATGGCAAAAAAATATCAGGAACAGGTACTATTGATGAATATGGGAATGTTGGTGAGATAGGTGGAGTTAAATATAAATTAGCGGGTGCTATAAAAAATAAAATGGATATCTTTTTAGTTCCAAAAGGAGATAATTATAAAACAGCTATTAAAGAAAAAGAAAATAATCACTATGATATTGAAATATATGGTGTAGATTCATTTAAAGATGCAATTCAATATTTAAAAGAGCTAGATTAAAATCTAGCTCTTTATAAGTTCTTTAAACACATTTTTATCAAAATCATGTTGGTTATCATTTTTGTTTGTTAATTCTTCTGAATTAAGTAAATAGTAATTATATGTCAATGTTTCATCTCCATTTATTACCACTGGATCATCCCAAGTTAAATCTAAATGTAACCATTTACCATCTACATAAACAGCATTCCATATATGATTTTTACTTGAAACTTTTATATTTGGTATTCCCATTTTATCTAAGAATAAAGCCATTGTATCAGTATATCCTCCACATATAGCTTTTCCTGTAAAGAGAGGCCCAAATGCTGTATTAGATGAGTGTATTTCATCATTTGCTATGTTGTTTTTAATTTGATTAGCTCGTTCTTCATCGTAAGCAGTATTATTTATTATATAATCATGTACTGTTTTAATTTTATCTAAGTCACTCATATTATCTTTTATTATTTCATTATAAACTTCATCAACTTTACTATTTATTTTTTTAGCATCACTTTCACTATATATTTTATTTATACTTACATTTATTCTTCCAAAACTATTTATATTTATATATATTTTATTGTAACTATTAAATGTTGATACGTAGTTATTTATATAAGATAGAATAGTTTCACTAGATGCTATTTCATTTACATCGTCAATACAATTTTCATATTCAACAGCACAGTAGAAAGTTAATTCATCATATCCTTTATTTAAAGCTGTATAAAATAAATTTAAAATATCTTGCTTGTTTTTAGGATAGTAGTTATCAGTTAATTGTACATAACTATAATTATTTTGTTTGAAATAAACATTTTCTTTTTTATCTAATACTTCATCTTTATATACAACATGTATCATTACATATTGCATAATTTGGTTTGAATAATTAAATAAAAAATAGATGGTTGCAATTAAAAATAAACTTATAATAAAGTCTCTTATAGTTTTCATATTATCACCTAGAATAATTATAACATTAAAGCTAAAAAAAAAGAAGTAAAAATTACTTCATTGCGTTAACTTTAAGAGTTAATCTAGATTTGTTACGAGCTACATAATTATCTTTAACAACACCAGCAGCTGCAGCTTTATCTAATCTTTTAATAACGATTTTTAAGTTTTCTAAAGCTTTATCTTTATCTTTTGCTAGAATAGCTCTTTCTGTATTTTTAATAGCAGTTTTAACACTAGCTTTGTAAGTGTTATTATTATTTATTCTTCTCTTTTCAGATGTTTTTACGGCTTTTTTAGCATTCTTCATATTTGGCATAATTCTCACCTCCAAGTCATAAGTCTTTTATATTTTAACAAACTTCATAAAAAAAATCAAGATATATTAATAAAAATATCGAATGTGTTAAAAATAATAATGGGTGATTTTATGAAACATAGTGTTGATTTAAAAAAATATAATTTAAGAACTGACCTGGTAATTGAAAACAATACTAATTTTAATGATCAAATAGTTGATATTTTTGATGATATTAAAGTAACAACAGTTAACTTAAATAAAGAAGATGGTAATTTATTAAATAAAAAAGAGGGTAGTTATATAACTATTGAATTTAGCGATATAACAGATAAAGATAACAAACTAAAGTTAGAGTCTATTACCATTAAATATTTAAAAAAATTACTTGATAAAACAGTAAAAAAACAAGATAATTGTCTTATCATTGGACTTGGTAACAAAGATTCTACGCCTGATTCTCTGGGGCCATGTGTTGTTGAAAATATAACGGTTACAAGACACTTATATTTACTTGATATGTTAGATTCTTCATATAAGGTCATATCAGCCCTTATTCCAGGCGTAACAGGTAGTACTGGTATAGAAACTAGTGAACTTATTAAAGATGCTGTAAGCAGCGTTAAACCGGACTTTATAATCGTAATAGATGCTCTAGCTTCCTCATCAATAGAAAGAGTAAATAAAACAATTCAAATAACTAATACTGGAATATCTCCAGGAAGTGGAATTGGAAATAGTAGAAAAGAAATTAGCCCTGATACTATGTCTATTCCTGTGATTGCAATAGGAGTTCCAACAGTTGTAGATGCTGTAAGTGTAGTTTCTGATACAATTAAATATATGCATAAAAACTATGCTTTTAATAAAAAATATATAAAAAATCCTATAAGTAAATTAATCAGTGCAACTAAAATAAATTATTTAAAAGAAGAAATTGAAATAAGCGAAAGTGACAAATCATATTTACTTGGATTAGTAGGTACTTTAAATGAGTATGAAATAAAAGAATTAATTAACGAGGTATTAACTCCTATTGGATATAATATGATGATTACACCAAAGGAAATTGATTTTGATATTAAAAATTTAAGTGAGGTAATTTCAAATAGTATAAATAAAGTATTAAAAAAAACTAACGATTGTTAGTTTTAGATATAAATAAGACAGCTTGCTACAAACATACCAAGCATTGCAATTAAAGCTATTATTGCAAATAATTTTTGTGTATTAAATTTCTTCTTCATACTATCACCACTACAATTATAATATATTTTATAAAAAAAGGGAATATTTTTTTATACTTAGTAATATGCTTTATCAGGTGATAAAAGTGATACTACATAAACTAAAATACGGAGCAATAAACAATAAAAAAATAATTATGTTTTTACTAGGACTTTGTGTAATTGGAATTATAAGTGGATCTATTTTTATAACCCTTATTAAATCTAGTGATAAAACATCTATAATTAATTATATAAATGATTTTATATCAAATATAGGTAAAATTGATATTAAGAATGCTTTAATCAATTCATTGTTAGCTAATATAATTTTTACTCTTATAATTTGGCTATTAGGTATATCTGTTATTGGAATACCTATAATACTTTTTATGTATTTTTCTAAATTATTTATTCTAGGTTTTACTATAAGTTCATTTATTTTAACTTATAAATTAAAAGGTTTATTATTTGCATTTTTATACGTTTTTCCAACTCAAGTAATAAATATATTAATATATACTTTAATAAGCTTATATGCCATTAAAATATCAAATAATTTGATATATACTACATTTAATAAAAAAGATACTAATTTTAAAAAAATTACAAATAAATATATAAAAATCTTAATAATATGTTTAATATGTATTTTATTAAATAGCTTATACGAAAGTGTTATATTACCATTTATATTAAATAAAGTTATACTTTTATTAAAGATATAGTAAAGTATGTCTTTTTTTGATATAATATTATCGGTGATTTTTATGAAGAAAGTTGTAGTTGGAATAAGTGGTGGAGTTGATAGTAGTGTTGCTGCTATTAGACTATTAAATGAAGGATATGAAGTTATTGGACTATTTATGAGAAACTGGGATGCTGCTTTAAATAATGATATTTTAGGTAATCCTACGTTAGAAGAAAATATATGTCCACAAGAACAAGACTATAATGATGCAGTTAAAGTATGCGAGAAATTAAATATACCACTTCATAGAGTTGATTTTGTAAAAGAATACTGGGATTATGTGTTTACTTACTTTTTAGATGAACTTAAAAAAGGTAGAACACCAAATCCAGATGTAATGTGTAATAAATATATAAAATTTGATATGTTTGCAAAAAAAGCAAGAGAACTTGGAGCTGACTATATTGCAACAGGTCACTATGCAAGAATTAAAGATGGTAAACTACTTAGAGGTGTAGATAATAATAAAGATCAAACTTACTTTTTAGCGCAACTATCCAAAGAACAATTAAAAGATGTACTATTCCCTGTTGGTGATTTGGAAAAACCAATGGTTAGAAAAATTGCTGAAGAATATGATTTAATAACTGCTAAGAAAAAAGACTCAACAGGAATATGTTTTATAGGGGAGAGAAACTTTAAAAACTTTTTACAAAACTACCTACCTAATATTCCAGGTAAAATTGTTGAAATAGAAACTAATGAAGAAATTGGAGACCATATTGGTTTAATGTATTATACAATAGGCCAAAGAAGAGGACTTAATTTAGGAGGTAATAAAAATAGAAGTTATGTTGTAGGTAAAGATTTAAACAAAAACATCTTATATGTATCAAGTCAGGAAGATGAAGAATACCTATATAGTGATTCTTGTATAATAGATCAAGTTAACTGGATAGGGGAGAAAAAGCTAGATAAATGTACTGCTAAGTTTAGATATAGACAAATTGATAATGATGTAGAGTTAGAATATTTAGAAAATGGTGAAATATTAGTTAAATATGATCACGTTAAAAGTGTAACACCTGGTCAATTATGTGTTTTATATGACAAAGAAGAATGTATTGGTAGTGGTATTATAAAAGAGGTTAGAAAAAACGGCGAAAAACTTTGGTATTTATAGTTTACACTACTTGACATTTTTTGATAAATTCCTTAAAATTAATAATAGGGAGGCTAATAGATTATGGACAGATTAAATGAAATATTACATGAACTTGGAATATCAAAAGTTAAATTAGCTAAATTTTTAGGAGTTTCTAGACAGATGATTTATAATTATCTTGAACTAGATGATATAAATAAATGGCCAAAAGATAAAAAAGTTTTATTACTTAATTTATTAGATGTTAAATCACCTGAAGAAATTGACAACATAAAAGTAGATACTGATTATATATTAACAGTTGAAACTAAATTAAATAGTTTAGTTGAAACTAATACAATTGCCAACGTTGATACAAAAGATTTATTTAATGGTTTAGATAAAGAGAGAAAAGAATTACTTGATAATATAATATCTATCATGAAAGAAGATTTAGACGATGATAGAGATGGTAGTGAACTTGTTAAATATAGATATTTACTAAACTACCTACAAGCAATGGAAACTGCTCCTGAACTTAAATATATACTTGCTTATATGGCAAAAACAACTGGATTTGTTAAACCTTTAGAATTTGCTTTTAATGAAGAAGAACAATTCATATTTGAAAGTATATTATTCTCAGCCATGACACTATATAATGGTGGTGGTAAATCAATGATATCTAAATCTAAATTAATTGAATCACATAAAAGATTTGTAAATCAAATAGAGCAAAAAATGGAAGAGAAGTTGTCACGTACAATGGAGCTAAATTCTCTTAGAGATCAAGCTTTAAAAGAATTAAACTATTCTAAATTAACAGATGAAAATGCATCAGAGGTATTTGCTAAGATAGCTGAAATACAATCAAGAAAAATATCTTAATTATAAGGTATTTTTTTATAACCACTTCCCCTATTATTTTTTAAATTTTAAATAGAAGTGGTGTAGAGTATTAATAATGTATCCTAGAATCATTTTTTATTATCTAAGATGAATAGTTATCCATTAAATATTTAAATAATAAATAAAAAAATATAATTATGGTAATAATAAAAATATAATTTAATAAATAAAAATTTTTAAAAAATAATTATAAAATATGATTATCAAATAAAATAATTAATCTAATTATTAATAATATAGAATATTGATTTAAGCCTTATTTTATAAGGATATTTAAGCTTTATAACTATCTTATTTTACTATAATTTATTACTTCGTATAATATATATTATGTTAACTAATAAATATTTTTAAATTTATTTAAATAATAGTACTACTATTTAGTATATATAATAACTAAATTAATATTTATATATCTATATGGTAATAATTGTATATATATTAAATACATATTTACTTCTATCCTGCTAATAATACTATTGGGTGGTGGAATTATGAAAAGAAATAATAACAAACAATCAAATAATAACCTAAAGAATAGTTTAAATCAATCTAACAAAAATAATAATAGAAATAATAACAATAATAAAAACGTTAGAAATTCAAACAGAAACGAAATAGGTTTTGAAAGTAATTGTGATGACAATTCTTCAAATAAAAACGATTGTGATTAACCCAATAAAAGGACTAATATAAGTCCTTTTTAAATTAATATAATACTTAAAAGCATAATAGCTATTCCTAATATAAAATACCCTACTATTCCCCTACTCTTAATTTTTATTGCATTTGGAATAAGTTCATAAAAAGATATTTGTATCATTATTCCAGCAATTATAGAAAGCATAAGTCCAATAAATAGACTATTAACTACATCTTTTAAAAACAAAAAAGAGAAGAGTGAACCTATAAATTCAGACATGCCAGCAATTATTGTATATATGATTGCCCTACTTTTAGATTTGGTAGAGTAATAGATAGGAAGTGCTATAATTATTCCTTCTGGAATATTGTGTAGAGCAATTGAAACGCATAGATTAATTCCTAGTTTAATATCTACACTACCAGCTATATAGGTTGCAATTCCTTCAGGTATATTATGTATAATAATAGCAATCATACTAATTACCCCTACTCTATATATTTGATCACTAGAAGGTATATATTTATCAATTAACATGGATATAATAATACCTAACGAAAAGAATATAAGTAGTATTATAATAGTTGGAAACATATTAAAATACATATTTAATTTTATAAAAGATTCTGGAATCAAATCAAATAAAGAAACAGTTATCATTACTCCACTTGCAAATGAAAACGCAAAGCATAATATGTTTCTTGTATTCTTTAATTTGATCAAGAATAAACCTATAATAGTAGATATACTAGCTAAAAAAGAAAGAATTAAAGGATTCATATAATCACCTATATAAGAGTATGAAAAAAAGATAACATTTAAGCTATCTTTTTAATTTTTTTAAACTTGATTTTATGTCATTAGAAACTCTATAAGAATCACATATTTTATCTATACTTTTATTGAAAGTTTTATTATCTAAATTATTATTTAATAAATATTTCATTGTTTTATCGGAATACTTAATAAAGCATATAGATATAAGCCATGCATTAGCCATCATAACATAATATTCTGTTGTATCAATATTATCAATTATATTAAATAGTTTATCTATATATTTATCATTTATATAATAATCTAATAGTAATACAAGAGCAAATCTTATATTCCAGGGACTATATGTATTAAGTAATTCATTTATAAATATAAAGCCTTCATCTAAATTATTTTTAAATACTTTTAAATTTGAACATACAGTGTCATTAACAGCCCAATTATCATTATATGGTATAAATACCTTAAGAGCATCTAAAACGTCTTTAAATGGCTCTTTAATGTAGCCTAAAACAAGTCCATGAATCATTGTCTCTTCATAAATTTCATGTTTGTTATTTTTTATAAATGATTTATAGTCACCCTTAGATATTTTAAAAGCTATTTTTCTAAGTATAGGTATACGTATTCCTATAATATTTTTTTCTTTAACTAACTTAGAATGAAAAGCTAAATACTTTTTATCTTGTAATGTATAAAGATATTTTATAAATGAATCATATTCTTTATTCCAATTTATACTATTTAAGTTCATTTAAAACGCTTTCACCATGAGGAGCATCAACATTGAAGTTATCTGCAATAGTTGCTCCAATATCAGAGAATGTTTTAAAGTTATCTAATCTTTTAGGACTATTAAACTTCTTAGAATATAGTACAACTGGTACATTTTCTCTTGTATGATCAGTTCCTTTATATGTTGGATCATTACCATGATCAGCTGTAATAATGAATAAATCATCGTCTCTTAAACTATCTAATATAGTAGGTAGATAGTTATCAAATTCTTTTAAAGCATTAGCATACCCTACTACATCTCTTCTATGGCCATATTTCATATCATAATCATTTAGGTTTGCAAAGCAAAGTCCTGTAAAATCTTTATTAATTACTTCTAATATTTTATTAATTCCATCTAAATTATCTTTTGTTTTATTAATTGATGTTATACCATTGTTATTAAATATATCACTTATCTTACCAATAGAAATAACACTATAGTTACTTTCTTTTAAATAATCAAGTACTGTTTTGTGAGCAGGGTCTAGAGCATAATCATGTCTGCCAGCAGTACGTGTGAAATTTCCTTTTTCTCCAATAAAAGGTCTAGCTATAATACGTCCTACTTTCCAATCTTCTCTTTTAGTGATTTCTCTTACTTTCTCACAAATGTCATATAATTCATCAAGTGGTATAACTTCTTCGTGAGCAGCAATTTGTAAAACTGAATCAGCTGATGTATAAACTATTAAAGCTCCAGTTTTTATTTGCTCTTCTCCAAGTTCTTCAATAATCTCAGTTCCTGATGCCGCTTTATTTCCAATAACATCTCTACCACTTATTTTTTTAATACTATCAATTAATTCATCAGGGAATCCTGTTTCTAAAAATGTTTTAAATGGCTTTTCCGTTACAACACCCATCATCTCTAAATGACCAGTTAATGTGTCTTTACCATTACTTTCTTCAATAGCTTTAGTGAAGTAAGAAATAGTTGTATCATTAGTATCATTTAATAAATTAAAATAACCAAGTTTTTTAAAATTAGGTAAATCTACATTTGTTTTTTCTACTGTGTGTCCAAATGTGTTAACGTCAAAATCTCCATATTTATGAGCATCTTCTGCCTCTCCAATTCCAACAGAATCTAGTACTGTTAAAAATATTCTTTTAAACATAATATCATTCCTTTCTAGTTGTGAGGATGAGACTCCTCATAGTTTTCTTTTATTTTTTTATTTGAAATATGTGTATATATTTGAGTTGTTGATATATCGCTATGGCCAAGTAATTCTTGTATGCTTCTTAAATCAGCCCCATTTTCAAGCATATGTGATGCAAATGAATGCCTTAAGGTATGTGGGGATACATCTTTTTTTATATTCTTATCTCTTATTATTTGTTTTATAATTTTAAACATTGCTTGTCTTGATATTCTATCTCCCCTACTATTTAAAAATAGATAGTCACTTACTTTAGACTTTATTAATAAACTTCTATATTCATTTATATACAGTTTTAAATAGTATATTGCATAGTCTCCAATCGGAACAATTCTCATCTTACTTCCTTTACCAGTTACTCTAACTATGTCTTCTTCCAAATCAATATCTTGTATTTTTAGATTTACAAGTTCACTTATTCTTAGGCCTGATGAATACATAAGTTCTAACATTGCTTTATTACGGTATGCATATTTATCTTTAAGCTCTATATCAAGTATTTTATCTACTTCATCTAAACTAAGTACATGAGGTAAAGCTTTTTTTAGTTTTGGAAGTTCTATATCAACTGATGGATTATTCTTTATAGTATTATTTTTTTCTAAATACTTGTAAAAATTCTTAATAACAATTAAATCATGACTTATTGTTCTATCAGATAATTTACGATTCTTTTCTGACTCAATAAATGATCTAATAGCTGTTTTATCTATTTTAGTAATATCTTTATTATCTAAAAATAAATTAAACTTATTTAAATCATTCATATAAGACATAATTGTATTGTTACTATATTTTTTATCAATTCTTAAATAATCCTCATACTCTTTTATATAATCTTTATTCATATACATTACCCTTATTCATTATATCATTTTTTTTAGAAATGTGCTAGAATATAGATGGTGATTTAAATGGAACCATTAGCAATTAAAATGAGACCAAAAAGTATTGATGATGTGATTGGTCAAAAGCATTTATTAGATAAAGATATGCCACTATATAATCTAATTAAAAATAAATACTTATTTTCAATGATTTTATATGGTAAACCAGGCATCGGAAAAACAACTATTGCTCTTTCTATTGCAGAAGAATTAAAGGTAAAATATCGTGTTTTAAATGCTGTAATAAATACAAAAAAAGATTTTGATGTTGCAATTGAAGAAGCCAAATTATATAACGGATTAATATTAATAATTGATGAGATACATCGAATGAATAAAGATAAGCAAGATTTACTTCTTCCATATTTAGAAAGTGGTATTATTACATTGATTGGTCTAACCACATCTAATCCATATCATAAAATAAATCCTGCAATTAGAAGTAGATGTCAAATATTTGAACTTAAAGAGCTATCTAAAGAAGATATCATTTATGCATTAAATAAAGCTATTAAATCAAATTATTTAGAAGATATTAATATAGATAATGATTCAATAAGCATGATTGCTGATTTAGCAAATGGTGATTTAAGATATGCATATAACTTACTTGAATTTGCATACTATGCATCTAGTGATAAAAAAATAACTGTTGATCATTTAAAAAATGTAAATGCTAAAGCAAATGTATCAATCGATAAAAACGAAGATGGTCACTATGATGTTATAAGTGCATTTCAAAAATCAATTAGAGGATCAGATGTAAATGCTGCACTTCACTACTTAGCTAGATTAATCGAAGCTGGTGATTTAGATATTATATATAGAAGAATGACAGTTATAGCATATGAAGATATAGGACTTGCTAATCCCTTAATTGGACCTAAAGTAGAAGCAGCTATTAATGCTTGTGAAAGATTAGGCCTTCCAGAAGGTAGAATTCCTCTAGGTGATATAGTAATAGAACTTGCTCTATCTCCTAAGTCAAATAGTGGACATATTGCTCTTGATAAAGCTATTAATGATGTTAAAATGGGAAATGTTGGACCTGTCCCTGATAATATAAGACAAAATCCTGTTGGATACAAATATCCTCATGATTATCCAAATTCATGGGTTAAGCAGCAATATTTACCAGATAATTTATTAAATAGAAAATATTATATTCCAAAATTAACTAGTAAGTATGAGCAAGGTTTAAAAAATGTATATGATAAAATAAATAAAAGCAACAATTAATGTTGCTTTTATTTATTTAACTTCAGTATACGCAATTGCATAATTTATAATTACTTTAGCATCATCATAGTCTATATATGACATAGAACCATCATTTTTTGTAACTAAAGGTATATATACATTTTCTGTATAACTTGCTTCAATATTTTGAGCAGTTAGACTGTATATATCGATAATTTTTCCTTTTTTAGAAAATACTACAGCTGCGCTTAAACTGTCTAATGTTTTACCAGAATTATTTAAAATATCTATTTTTAACTCTCCATCTGTTTCAGTTTTTTCTATTTTACCTTCAACTTTCTCAATATATGACTCTTCAATACTATTTTCATATTTACCTGTTTTAACACTCATTTCAATTTTAGAAGCTTTTTTATCTTCAAGATCATTTAATACGACTTTTATTACATTTTTTTGTTTTGTATTAAGTTTATGAAGATATTGTTTTTCAACATCAATCAATTTGTTATTTTTATCATAAACAGCTAAATTAATCGTTGCATAATCAAATGATTCTCCATTGTTTATTGCTTCAATTATAATATTTTTTTCATCAACTATTGTATAGTCTAGAGAAAATTTATCATTTTCATATTTTACAATCTTAATTTGAGATGAATCTTTTTTTGTATTAGAACATCCTGTAAATAAAATTAAAGAACATATTATACTAATTAATACTTTTTTCATGTTTTTCTCCTTCTATTTTGACCAAAAAAATCTTATAACGTAAGCATATTTATTATCCAATTAAAATCAACTCTAGATAGTAAAAGGATAATAGCACTTACACTTAAAAAAGGGCCAAATGGAATTATGTTTGTTTTATTTTTATATAAAATAACAAGTGATACTGGAAGACCTATTATAGAAGCTAAGAATATTGAAATAATTGCTAACTTATAGTTTAAAACCAATCCAATTACAGCCATTAATTTGATGTCTCCACCACCCATAGACTCTTTTTTAAATAAAAAATCACCAAATTTTTTAAGTAAAAACATAATCATAAACGAAATAATACCATCTAATATATTAACATATACATTAAATCCATTTTTAATAAAAAGTTCTATTATAAGTAGAATACTTGATACAATTAATACTGAATCTGGTATAATCATTGTTTGATAATCACTAATAATTATAATTAACAACATTGAAATAAATGTTATTGCAATAAAAAAATCAATTGAAAACCCAAATATTAAATATGAAATCATAAATAAGATTCCAGTTGAAAATTCAAAAATCGGATAAAACATTGATATTTTACTTTTACAATTTTTACATTTACCCATTTGAAATAAATATGATAGAATTGGAACAAGCTCACTTGCTCCTAATCTATGATTACATTTAGGGCAATGCGATGGAGGACTAATCAAAGACTCCTCTTTAGGCAAACGATACCCTACAACATTATAGAAGGAACCTAAAACGGTTCCAAATATAAATGTAACAATCATATAATAAATTTTCATAAAACCACCCATTACATATTTTGAACTGCTGAGTACATACTGAACATTGGAACAATTATAGCCATTATTAGTACACCAACAATAACTGTTAAGAATACTGTAATTGCTGGTTCTGCAACAGTTTTAATTCTTTGAACACTCTCAGCATGTAAATCTTGATAATAAGATGATACTTTTGCCATCATTTCAGGTAACTCACCTGTTTTCTCACCAGTTACAAGCATTTCATATGCAGGTATTGGAAAAGCCCAGTTATCCTTAAATGCTTCAGATATTTTATCTCCTTTAGCTAAGTTAGAAATAGTATCCAAAATTATCATTTTATATATTTCATTATTTGTTATTTTGTTTAATACTTCCATACTGTCAGTAATAAATACATTGTGTGAAAGTAAAGATGAGAATGTTTTAGTAAACATTGCAACTTCATTATATATAATTGTATTACCGATTATTGGAAGTCTCATCAATAAGTATTGAATTATTGTTCTAAATCCTTTAACGTTTTTATACATAAGTATAAACACAACAATAATAATAGCAATTACAGCTAAAATTAACCAAACATATTGTTTCATAAAATTACTTATGCCAAGTACAATAAGTGTAAAACGAGGAATACTTGATGCATCCATCGAATTATATATTTCAACGAATTGAGGTACAACATATAACATAATAAATATTGCAACTCCAATTGATGCAGTAAGTACAATTGCTGGATAAAGCATTGCTGAAACCATTTGTTTTCTGATTTTTTCAACTTGTGTATAATATTCTGCTTGATCATCAAGTACTTCAGGAAGTTCTCCTGTCATTTCTGCTGTTTTAACCATATTTATAAGTAACTTTGGAAAAGCAACATTTTGTTTAAGTAATGCCTCACTAAAGTTTTCTCCCATTGTAAGGTCATATATTATAGATGTTAAAATACGCTTATATTTTTTATTTTTATATTGTTTTTCTAAAATTTTTAATGCTTCTACTAATGGAATACCAGCTTTAATATAAGTTGATAATTGAGTAAGTAGGAATATTAAATCTTTATTTTTAAATTTAGTATTATTTACATTAGTATTTTTATGCATTAATTGAATCCATCTATTTGTTTTTATACTATATACTTCATATCCTTCACTAAGCAAGAATGAATGAACTTCAACCTTAGAAAATGCCTCAAAATAATCTTTAACAATTTTTCCTTCTTTGTTTTTTGCAACATATTCATATAATACTTTTTTCTCACTTTTTTCAGCATCTTTACCATCAAAATCGATTAACAAAGCTTCTCTTTTCATCATATCTCTATTTTTACTATGTTTAACAAATTCATTATTAGAGAATTTTTCTTTTATCGCATGAGGTATATTTACAAGTTTTTTAAAGAAAGAGTTAACACTGTTAGCAAATAAATCTGGGCCTTTTACATTCTCGTTAATGTAAACATCATTTTTCTTTGCTTGTTTTAATGCTTTTTTATCTTCTTTTGGATTATTCTTTGATGCACCTTTTTTATTTCTTATTTCTTTTAGACGATCTTTTTCTTTAATTTTTTTAATTTCTTTTTCTTTTAATTTTCTTAAACTATTGAATTTCTTTATATCAATTTCATTAATATCTAATGACTTAGCCTTTTTATTCTTTTTCTTTTTTGATTTGAATAAAATTTTAAATGGTAAAACAATTATTTTCATAATTGAAGAAATAATTGTTTTAAGACCAACATAAAAATATCTACAGATATTAACTATAAGTTTTAATATTCCAAAAACAATTTTATATACAATAATAAAAGGCAATAAATATATAGGTCTATGCATATAGAACACCTTCCAATCTCTTCCTACTCTCCTACTATATTTGATTATACCATAAATCATAAATTTGTAAAACCTTTTTTTTATTTTCATATAATATTTTAGGAGGTATATTCATGAACTATTATAATCCATATTTATATAGTATGCCTAGTGGTAATATTAATATAATGCCAAGGAATGGTTTATTTAAAAGAATGTTTGGTGGTATTAATTTTCAATCAATACTAAATGGAACACAAAAAACACTTAACATAATAAATCAAACAATTCCTCTTGTAAAACAGGCACAACCAATTTTAAAAAATGCTAAAACAATGTTTAAAGTTATGAATGAATTTAAAAAAATTGATACACCTAAAAATAATAACCAAGAAAATATAAAAAAAGTAGAACCAATACATGATTATAGTGAAGGTCCTACATTCTTTATATAAATCTTTATTTTATTAATTATGTATTTTATTTTAAATCTTTTAAATACATATTTTTTAGGTATGTTTGACAATACTTTACAATATTTATCATATTCACTTTTAAAGTAATTAACCGTCTCATTATCATATTTTTTTAATAAAACAGGTCCTAATATTGTTTCGATTCTTTTATATTTAACATGGCCTTTTTTAAACTTAATTATTACATACCATATTTTTTTATCTAAAAATGCTAATTCATCAACAATAAAATATCCTTTTTTTATCATTGTATCTCTAAGTGCTTTATAATCTTTATTTGTCTGAATTATCAATGTATTTATTTTTTCTGTCTTTTCATTAGATAATATATCTAAAATTAAGTTTGTTCCCATACCTGCAATCACACATACTGAATTATTTGGAACATCTATATTATCAAGGCCATTGCTTTGTTTAACTTCAATGTTTAATTTATATTTTTTTATATTTTCATAAGCACTTTTTAAAGCATTTTCATTTATATCAACAGCAAGACATTTGTTATTATTATAAAGTGTTAGATAAATATCCAAAAGTGCATGATCACATCCAACATCAATTACATAAGCATTACTATCTACAAGTGATGCTAGTTTTTTTATTCTCTTTGAAAATGCCATTAATCACCCATATAGTCTTTAAGTTTACGTGAACGAGAAGGATGTCTAAGTTTACGTAGAGCTTTAGCTTCTATTTGACGTATTCTTTCTCTTGTAACACCAAACATTTGACCTACTTCTTCTAGTGTTCTTGATTTTCCATCTTCAAGTCCAAATCTAAGTCGAATTACTTTTTCTTCTCTTTCAGTTAATGTAGATAATACTTCTGAAATTTCATCTTTAAGCATTTCATTTGTTGCAAATTCTTCAGGACTAACATTTCTCTCATCCTTAATGAAATCACCTAAATGTGAATCATCTTCCTCACCTATTGGAGTTTCAAGAGATACTGGTTCTTGACTAATTTTATAGATATCTCTTATTTTTTCTACTGGAATACCCATTTTTTTAGCAAGTTCATCTTCAGTTGGTTCACGATTTAATTCAAGTGTTAATTGTCTTTGAATACGAGCAAGTTTATTAATTGTTTCAACCATATGAACAGGCACCCTTATTGTTCTTGCTTGATCTGCTATTGCACGAGTAATTGCTTGTCTAATCCACCATGTTGCATATGTAGAGAATTTATATCCTTTAGTCACATCAAATTTATCTACAGCTTTCATAAGGCCGATGTTTCCTTCTTGTATTAAATCTAAGAAAAGCATTCCACGTCCTACATATCTTTTAGCAATACTAACAACTAAACGAAGGTTTGCTTCAGCTAAAGTATTTTTTGCTTCCTCATCACCTGCTGCAATTCTATCTGCAAGTTCTAACTCTTCATCCATAGATAAAAGTTTAATTTGACCAATTTCTTTTAAATACATTCTAACTGGATCATTAATTGTTAAATCTTTAGTTAAAGTATTATCATCCAATAACTCAACAGTATCACCATCTGTAGCATTATCTTCATCGTCAGACACTATTTCAATTTTATTATCTCTTAAGGCATTGTATAAATCATCTAATTCATCAGCGCCTATCTCAAGTCCTTTTAAAGCAGCAGCTAACTCTTCATATGTAACTTTGCCTGTTTTTTTACCATTATTAATTAATTCTTCTTTTCTTTGTTCAAATGTTTTTATTTCATTAATCATATATATTTTCTCCTTCTAACTCTTTTTTTCTTAGTTTAAACATTTGTTCAACTAACCTTGTTTTTTCATCTGTTGTTGTCGCATCTTTTAAATTGCTTTTTAAACTATTCATTTTCTTTTTATTAGTACGTTCCTTAATAATTTTTATATAATCATTTATTTCCGTATTACTACATTCATCTTTTAAATCTAGATCAATTAAGTCATTAAGTAAATTTGTCATATCCATGTTATCTCTATAAAAAGTTAACAACGATGAAATCTTTAGATTATCATGTTCCTTTAGATAATTATTTAAATCCAATATTAAATCTATATATTTTTGATTATTAAACTTTAAATTTTCTTTAATAACTTTTAAATATATATCTTTACTATTTAATACATAATATAAAATATTTCTCTCAGCTAAATCATATTTACTAAGTTTTGCTTCTTTCTTCTCATACCTAGGTGCCTTAGTAACTATTTCTTCATCATTTAACTTTTTCTTTAAAATATCTACTGATAATTTTGAAATGTCAGATAGTTTTTTAAGCGTTAATTCACGATAAATATCATCATCTATTAATTTTAACTCGTCAATCATATCATTAACATATTTAGATAAATCTTGATTATTTGTTAAATCTTTATCTTTTTTGTAATAGTTTAATTTATAATCCATTATGTTCATTGGATTATTTATTTTTTCAAGCATTCTATCTTTTCCATATTTTAAAACATAATCATCTGGATCCAAATTATCTTCTAGTCTTATAATTTTCGGAATAACTCCAACTTTTTCAAGTTCCTTAATACAACTATTAGTAGCATCACTTCCAGCATTATCACCATCAAAGCATAAAACAATTTCTTTAGCCATACGTTTAAGAATACTTGCGTGATTCTTTGTAAATGCTGTACCTAGAGTTGCAACTACATTATCAACTCCAATTGTGTGAAGACGAATTGTTGCAAAGAAACCTTCAACAACTATTACTTGATCATGCTCTTTAACTGCACTTTTAGCTCTATGATAGTTATATAAGATCTCACCTTTTTTAAATATCTCGGTTTCTTTAGTATTAAAATATTTATTTAATTTTTCACCATTAAATATTCTACCACTATATCCAACTAAATTACCTTGTAAATTATGAATTGGAAACATAATTCTATTTATATACATATCTTTAAGACCACGTTCATTTTTATTAACTAAGCCTGTTCTCATCATATCGTTTTGATTATAGCCTTTTTTAGTTAATAGATTTACTAACTTATCATCTTCTTTAAGTGAAAGCCCTAATTCAAAATCTTTAATAATACTTAAATCAAATTTTCTATTTTTAATAAATTCTAATGCTTTTTCTCCATCTTTAGTATTAATATTATTTTTATAAAATTTTTGAGTAACATCAAATATATCATATAAAACTTGTAATTTACTTTTTTCTTTATAATTTGATGTTTTTATATTTAGAGGAATACCTGCTTTATTAGCAAGGATCTTTACAGCATCTATAAATGTAGTATTTTCATAATTCATTACAAAGTTAAATACATTACCAGAAGCTCCACAAGCAAAACATTTATAAATTTGTTTTTCTCTTGATACACTCATACTTGGAGAATGATCTGAATGAAATGGACAAACTCCAAAGAAATTTTTACCCTTATTTGAAAGAGGCAGATAACCCGAAATAACATCGACAATGTCGACGCTTTCTTGAACTTTTGTAATTATGTCTTGTGTTAAAATATTTTTATCCATAAAATTACCCTCTACTAATAATATACGACAAAAATCTTCAATTTCCTTTTTTTTATGAATATTTTTTTAAATTTTTTATATAATTTAGTATGAATATGAAAAAAATTAAAATAATTAGTACATTTTTGATGTTTGTTTTATCCTTTCCAGCTCATTTTATGTATGTATGGTTTCCTAATTTTATAACCAGCATTTTCTTTCCAGTTAATGAATCAGTTTGGGAACATATGAAGATAATCTATACTTCTATATTAATAACAACTATTATTGAATACTTCATATATAAATACAAAAATATAAAATATAATAATTTATTTATAAGTATTCCCATAGCATCAACGCTTGGAATCATTATTTATTTACTAATATATTATCCATTAAATACCATTCTGGGCCATAGTCTTATTTTATCAATATCCATTTTATTTTTTACATATATTTTATGTTCTATCATAAGTTACTATATTCTAAACTTTAGAAAAATAAAAAATGAAAAATTTATAGGATTAATTTTAATAGTATTTAGCTATATCATATTTACAATTTTAACTTATATGCCACCTAAAACTCCAATATTCTATGACACAGAAAAAAGCATTTATGGAATAGACAAATAAAAGGAATCAAATGATTCCTTTTTTGGAGTTAACTCTATCTATATTAAACGCTACTAGCGGGTAGCGAACACAAATATTTCTAATATCATTATATGTTTAATTAAAAAAATTATTACTGTTTTTTATGTTTGTTTAAAAGAATATCAAAACAATATGTTCTAGCAAATTTATCTCTACCCTCTACCCACTTATTTGTTTCATAGTATCCATCAGTTATATGAAGTTCAAAATTAAAATTATATTTATCTTTAAATCTATAAAAAAATTCATAAAATAAATCATCTGAAATAGTATTCCTATATATAGTTATTTCTCATGTATCATCCATAAACACAAACTTAAATCTGTTTAACTCTGTATATAAGACATTTAAATTATCATTTTCATTATTAAATTCTTTCGTTTGAAGAAAAGAAAATTTAGTAGAATCAATATTTAACTCTTTAATTAACTTCTAAGTTATTA